>PHBR01000063.1 GCA_002840675.1 Chloroflexi bacterium HGW-Chloroflexi-9 | reverse complement strand
CCGCCCCGCCGGCCGTGCGCCCGCGGATGCGGGACGCCGCGCGCGAGGGCGCTCGCTTCGTGTTCGGCCGCCCGGCACTGAGGGCGCTCGTCGTCTCCTCGATCATGACCGGCCTGTTCCAGCTCGGCCCGATCTTCGTGTTGATCCCGGAGATCGCGCGGACGCGGCTGGAGGTCGGCGCGGGCCTGAACTCGCTGCTGCTCGGCTTCACCTCGATCGGCATGCTGCTCATGTCGACGTTCCTGGCGACACGGCACGGCCTGGGGCGGAAGGGCTACTGGTTCCTGCTCAACCTGCTGGTCGCGGGCCCGGCGATGGTGGTGATGGGCGTGTCCGGCTGGTATCCGCTCACCGCCCTCGCGCTCTTCGTGTGGGGCCTGAACGGCGGCGTGCACATCAACATGAACCAGGCGCTCATCCAGATGAACACCCCGAACGAGATGATGGGCCGCGTGATGAGCATCTACATGCTCTCGATCGCCGGCCTCATCCCCCTCGGCTCGCTGCTCTCCGGCGTCACCGCCGAGGTCATCGGCGCGGACGGCGCGCTCATCCTGGCCGGGGTGGTGTTTGGCGTGTACGCGGTGTGGGCGTTCGTGACGCAGCGCGAACTGCGCGAACTGGACTAGTCGCCCGCCTCGAGGCCCGCGAACGCGATCCGGCGCTCGCGGAAGCGGCCCGTTCGCAGCAGCAGGCGTAGGTCCGGCAGGCCCAGGATGGCCAGCCCGAAGATCGCCGTCCAGATCAGGCCGGGCACGATCAGCAGGACGCGGATGCCAATGAAATCCGCCCACGCCCCGAAGCCCAGATTCACGAACGCCATGTGCCCGGCGGCCAGCATGATGAACGTCGCGATCACCCGGCCGCGCAGGCGGTCGGGCGTGACCTGCTGCACGAACGCCTGTGAGAGGGCCATGTAGGAGGCCTGCGTGCCGCCGGCCAGCGCCGCGCCCGCGACCACCGCAATCGGCGTGGTGCCGAAGCCCATCACCACCATCGCCAGCCCGGAGCCCGCACCGGTGACGAGCATCGCCCGTCCCTGCGCGGCGTCGCTCGAGATTCGCGAGACCAGGACCGTCCCGACCACGGCGCCAGCGCCGAGGCCCATGAGGATCGCGCTGTAGGTGCGCGCCCCGCCGCCGACATCCGCCGAGAGACCCGGCATCATCGAGTCGAACGCCATCGTCAGCGCGCAGTGCAGCACGACCAGCGTGATCACCAGGGCGAGCCGCGGATCGCGGCCGACGTACTCCATGCCCTCCGCGATGTCGCTGAAGATGCCGCTCGTGAGGCTGCGAGAGGCGTCCCGGACCTCGGGCCGGAAACTGATGAGCCAGAGCGCGGCCGTACCGGCCACCATGAGGCCGGCGGAGAGCAGGAATACCGGCCCCGGCCCGAGCGAGGCGAGGATGACGCCGCCCAGCAGCGGGCCCGCGATCCTCGTGCCGTGGACGGAGATGCTCTGCAGCGCGATCGCGTTCAGCAGGTGCTCCGGCGGGACCAGGCTGGGCGTCATGGAGTTCGCGGCGGGCTGCTGCACGGCGCGCGAGATGCCGCCGAGGAGCGAGAACCCGACCACCTGCCAGACCTCCACGACCCCGGCGATCGTGACGATCGCCAGGCCGAACGTGCCGAACAGGCTGATGTACGCCGCCCAGATCGAGAGCAGCCGCCGGTCCATGCGGTCCGCGAGCGCGCCGGCGAGCGGCGAGGCGAAGATGAACGGAGCCATGCCGGCGAACGTCACGAGGCCGACGGCGGCAGACGATCCGGTGAGGTCGAAGACCAGCCAGCCCCGCGCCAGCAGCAGCGCCCAGTTCGCGCCCGCGGCGAAGACCGAGTTGATGAAGAGCAGCGTGTAGTCGCGCGAGGCGAGCGCCGGGAACTGCCGGGCGAAAGGATTGGTGAGGCGCGAGTCGGCTGCCATCGACGGAGTCTAACGCCACCGGGCGCCCTCGGCGCGGGCCAATGTCGCGCGCGACCGGAGATGGCCGGTCTACCGCCGGATCGAAAGCCCCGCCTCGGTGTCCGGGTCGACGACGACGGCCGTCTCGCCCCTGAGCCATTCGAGGATGTCCGCGCCAACCATCTCGCGGCGCCAGCCGCGAAGCAGCGCCAGGTCAGGCTCCGCCGATCGGTCGCCCACCAGCCACCACGCGATTACGTCGTCGATCTCGCGCCGGGTGGCGACGAACCGCGAGGCGATCGCCGCCTCGCGGCAGCGCGCCTGCACGATGCCGCTGAGGATCGCCGGCCAGGACTGGCCCAGGTTCGGGAGCCGGGGGGGCGAGGCTTCGCCCGGCGGTGGCTCCTCTGCGCCGCGGCGTGCGGCCTCAATCATCGCCTGCCCGTAACGGACGGCAGTGCCCTCCCCCAGCCCTCGGACGGCGCGGAGTTCGTCTAGCGTGTTCGGGGGACGGCGCGCGATCTCCAACAGGGTGCGGTCGTTCACCAGCCAGGCCGGCGGGCGGTTCGCGCGCAGCGACTCCTCCTCGCGCCACGCGGCCAGCGCCCGCAGCGCTCCCTGGCTCTTCGGGCGCAGCGCGTTCCAGCCGCGGATGCGCCGGTACATCTCCTCCGGCGGGATGCGCTCGGCCCACGTCTCCGCCAGCCGGTCGCACTCCTCCATCACCCAGCCGAGGCGGCCGCGCGACTCCAGGTCGACGCGGATCTGCGCCCACGCCTCCGGGAGGTAGCGGACATCGTCCAGGGCGTAGCGGATCTGCTCCTCTGAGAGCGGGCGGCGCGACCATTCGGTGAACTGCGCGCCCTTGTCCAGGTGGATGCCTGCGGTGCGCTCGATCAGCGCGCCGTAGCCGATCTGGTCGCCGAAGCCGAGGAAGGCGGCGCCGATCTGCGTGTCGACCACGTTCCGGCCACGGACGTGAAACGCCGCGCCGATGAGCGCGAGGTCCGCCTGCGCGGAGTGGATGACGGTCATCACGGCGGGGTCGCCGACCAGGTCCACCACCGGGCGCGCGTCCACCTTCAGCGGGTCGATCGCGGCGACGCTCGGCGAGCCGGGGTCGCCCCAGCCCACCTGCACCAGCGAGAGCTCCGCGACATAGCGGCCCTCGGTCATGAATTCGAGGTCGAGGGAGAACGAGCCCGCGCGAGCGATCTCGGCGGCAATCGAAGCGACCTCGGCGGGATCACTGACCAGTGGTGGAGCGGGCTCAATCGTCGTCATCTTCCTGACGATAACACGGGGCGCGCCCACGCTCAGGGGTCAGCGGACCCCCGTACAATCCGCCCGCGGTGTCCCGATCGAACGTCCCCGCAGGCCGCGCAGAGGAGCATGACCATGACCGCACCATCGATCGAGATCGGCGGCACCGTCGACCCCGCCTTCCGGGCCGTCGCGGACGCCTTCGCCGCGAACTTCGAGGCGGGGACGGAGACCGGCGCCTCCGTCTGCGTGACGGTGGCCGGCCGCACGGTGGTGGACCTGTGGGCCGGCTGGGCGGACCAGGCGTGCACCCGGCCCTGGGAGCGCGACACGCTGGTGAACGTGTGGTCCTCCACCAAGGGGATCGCCGCCACGGCCGCGCACGTCCTGGCCGGGCAGGGCCGCCTGGACTTCGAGGCACCCGTGGCGCGCTACTGGCCGGAGTTCGCGCAGGCCGGCAAGGCCAACCTCCCGGTGAAGTACGTCCTCAGCCACCAGTCCGGCCTCGTGGACATCGAGGGCGAGAAGACGCCCGGCATCTCCCGCAACTGGGATGCGATCTGCGCCGCGCTGGCCGCGACCCACCCCATGTGGGAGCCCGGCACCGCGAACGGCTACCACGCCGTCACTTACGGCTGGCTGGTGGGCGAGGTGGTGCGGCGCGTCTCCGGTGCGGCCTCCTTCGGCGCCTACCTGCGCGAGGCGGTCACGGGCCCGCTCGGCGCGGACTTCTGGGTGGGCCTTCCCGCGTCCGAGCACCACCGCGTCGCCGAGATCCACCGCGAAGAGACGCCGGCACCGGCGGCCAGCGGCGCACCTGCCACACCACCGGCGCCGGACTCGCCTCGCGCCCGAGCCATGGTGCTGGCCGGCCCGGCCTACGCGGGCGCGCCAAACAGCCCGGAGTGGCGTGAGGCGGAGATGCCCGGAATCAACGGCCACGGCAACGCCCGCTCCCTCGCCCGCGTCTACTCCGCGCTCGCGAACGGTGGCGAGGTGGACGGCGTGCGGTTGATGTCGGCGGCGGACGTGGAGCGCGCGGCGGCACTACAGGTCGCCTCGCAGGACCTCGTCATCGCAGGACTGACGCGCCGGACGCTGGGGTTCATGCTGCCGTTCGCCGAACTGGGTGACGTGCGCCCGGCCACGGCCTTCGGTCACGGCGGCGCGGGCGGATCACAGGGCTTCGCCGACCCGGCCAGCCGGGTCGCCTTCGGCTACGCGATGAACCGAATGAGCAGCGCAGGCGGCGTCAGCGGCGCGATGGATCCACGCGGGCAGCGGCTGGCGAAGGCCGTCTACGACTCGCTGTAGCCTCAGTGGCCCGGGTTTCTTCGGGCCGTGCCCGGACGGGGTAGAGTGATGGCGCGCGAGGGGTGCTCCATCCCTCGCCGAAAGGGAGCACGATGAACCCGCTCGACATGATCTCCAGGCTCTTCCGCGGCGGCAAGGTGAAGCAGAACTCGAAGGCGCTCGCCCGCCAGGAGGCGCAGAAGCGCTCCAACCAGATGGTCAACAAGCCCAAGCCATAAGCGCTCCCCCGCTCGCACCCTCAGGGCGCGATGCGGGCGTGGATCTCCCCGGTCAGGCCGTCAATGTGGCGCGACAGGTCGTGGACCTGCCGCGTGAGTTTGGTGTTCTGCCGGAGGAGCGCCTGCAACTCCTCGGTCAGCGTCGTGTTGCGCTGCAGCAGTTCCGACACCGACTCCGTCAGCGATGTGTTCTGCGCGAGCAACTCCAGGGTCGCCCCTGAGAGTTCCTCCCGGTGATGCGCGTCCGCGTCCGTCCACTCGCGGTCGCGTTCTGCCTGCCGGGTCTGTGCGAGCAGGATCAACGGGGCGGCGTAGGCGGCCTGCGTGGAGAACGCCAGGTTCAGCAGGATGAACGGGAACGGGTCGAACGCGTCATGCGTCGCCGCGTTCCACGCGATCCACACCGCCACCGCGATGGTCTGGGCGATCAGGAACCGTGGCGCGCCGAATCCGCGCGCGAACCGCTCCGCGAACGCACCGAAGCGGTCGCTGCCGAACGTCGCCCCCAGGTGGGCGTGCGGCAGCAGATGACGGGTCGCGCGGTTCTGACTCATGGCATGCTCCGGGCTGGCAGGCGTGCTTCCCGCGTAGTGAACCACCGGCTCGCCCGACGCGCGCGGGCCGCTATACTCCCCCGACTATGACCAACTCACCCGCCGCCGAGCCCATCCGCATCACGGTCGTCTCGGACTTCATCTGACCGTGGTGCTATGTCGGCCTCGTGGAGGTCGAACGGCTGCAGCGCGAGTGGGATGTCGTCCTGGACTGGGCGCCCTTCTTCCTCGACCCATCGATCCCGCCCGAGGGCCGTACGCGCACGCCCCAGACCACCGCCGACACCCCGAAGTCGGCGCTCGAGGAGCGCGGCGAGCGCCTGGGCATTGAGTTCCGGCGGGGACGCACGTTCACACCGAATACGCACCTCGCGCTTGAGGCGGCCTATTGGTCGCGTGAGACCGCGCCGTCCTCCGACGAAGACACCGCGTTCCACTACGCCCTCTATCGCGCCTTCTTCACCGAACACCGCGACCTCTCGAACATCGATGTGCTCGTGGAACTCGCGACCGGCGTGGGCCTGGATGGCGCCGACCTGCGCGATGCGCTCACGACCGGCCGTTACCGGGCGGAGGTGGACCAGGGGATCGAGCACTCGTACGCCATCGGCGTGTCGGCCATCCCCACGTTCATCATCAACGATCAGTACGCCGTGGTTGGCGCGCAGGAGTACGACGTGCTGGAGCGGGTGATGGCGAAACTCGGCGGCCGCCGCCGCGATGGCGCCCCGGGCCCCGCCAGCGACCTGATCGACTTCGAGTAGACCGAAGGGGGCGGGCTCAACGCCCGCCCCCTCTCCCGGCCAGACGCCGGTGAACCTCGATCGCTACTCGGCGCGCCTGGGCAGTTCCACCTCCGCGGTGCCCTGCACCGGGCGCTCGCCGCGGTCGTTCTCCAGCACCACGTCCAGTTTCACGACGGCCGGGCCCCCGGCCTCAAGCGCGTCGTCACCGGCATCGATCACCGTCGCGAGGCAGCGCAACTCGTCGTTGTGCAGCACCGGACGGCGGAACGAGATGTCGAGCGAAACGATGCGCCCCTGCGGGCCCATCCAGTCCGTGACGATGCGCGTGATCATCGCCGTGGACATGGTGCCCGGAACGATCGGCCGTTCGAGGCCCATGCGGCGCGCGTCGGCGTCGCTGGAGAAGCGGCCGTCGCCGGTCGGACTGCGGCCATTGGTGGTGCTGCTCAGGAACTCAAGCACATGCTCCGTGGTCGGGTGCTGGTGCACCTCAAACTCGTCGCCGGTCTCGACGTCCTCGAAGTACCGCTGCGAAGCCAGGTAGTCGGTGGTCATCAGGCGTCCCCTTCCACCGCGCGGGTCTGCCGGTGCACCATCGAAGTCTCCAGCGCCGCCACGTTCTCACCATGCTGGTTCACATACCTCGTGCGGCGTACGACGAAGATCATCCGGCCGCTGCGGCCGGTCTTCTCGTAGACCTCCTTCACGGAGGCGTAGCCATCGATCGCGTCGCCCGGCCGGATCGGCAGGAAGTACTCCTGCCGCGAGCCGGCCATGAACGACGTGCCGAAGTTGATCCCCGGGTCCGGAGGCGGAGACATGCGCGCGGTCTGGAGGATGCCCGGCGGCGCCACCAGCCCCTTGTACGGGCCGGCCGCCGCTGCGACCTCGTCCGTGTAGAGCGGGTTCGTGTCCTCCAGCGCCTCGCAGTACGCCGCGATGCCCTCGCGCGTGATCTCCACGCGGCCGGCGTGTACCTCACGCCCGATCACGGTGTGGTCAAACTCGATCGCATCGCCACCCAGGTCGCCCTGGCGGCTGCTGAACGGCACCAGCTGCGCGACCGTCGGCCGCTCGCCGATGTGCGCCCCCTCCACCGTCTCCTCCAGCCGCACGGGCGTGAAGACCGCGTGCGGGTCGCGCAGCCGCGCGACGAGGTCGTCGATCGAGCGCACCGCGCCCTCGAAGCGCGTCATGCACCGTCCGAGGCCGGTCACGAAGTGCGAATCAGACGCGCCGATCTCGCGGAGGTGCGCGGAGAGCGCCAGGTCGTGGCCGCGGGCGTTCTCGAAGTCGCTGCTGCCGCCGTTCAGCCCCTCGATGACCTGGACGTCCTCCAGGCTGACGTTGCGCGCCTCCACATGGTCGACGATGCCGATGTGCGGCCGGCCGGCGTGCGCACCGACGGCGATGCCACCGACCTCCCACGCTGCGCGGAACACCTCCCGGTACGGGAGCGAGATGGCACCCACGTCAAAGCGCGTGAAGAACTCCGGCGTCGCGCCGAAGACCAGCACGTGCCCCACGTCCGTCTCCACCTCCACGCCGCGCAGCACGACGGCGTCGTAGCGCGCAGCCAGGTCGGAGTAGTCGCGGTCGGTGGCGTAGTTCCGATGCTCGGTGAGGACGAAGCCATCGATGCGGAAGCCCTGCTTCCGCTTCGCGGCGATCCACTTCAGGTAACCCTCCACCGTCCCGCCGGCGTCATCTGAGCCGTCCGTGGAGTGGACGTGAAGGTCGAGGTAGGTGTGCTGATCGTCGAGCGGCATGTGTGTCCCTTCCCCGCTGCTGACAGTCGGGTAGCCGGGCGGATTCTCTGCATGCGCGCGCCCCACGTCAACGCGCGCGATACTCCAGCCATGATGGACGCCCTCGACACCCCCCCTGAGCCCTCGACGAGCCCCTCCGGGCGCGCCCCCGAGGAGGAGGCCTTCGAGGCGCGCCTGCGCACTTGGCTGAAGGATGAGGCGGGCGTCCACGAGTGGCGGCGGCTGGTGCGGCTGGACGAGGACGAGGCGCTCGTCTCCAAGTTCGAGGCCGGCTTCAGCCAGCGTCTATTCGCCCTCCTCGACCGCGTCCCGGAACTCTTCGACGAGGCGACCGTGGTCGCGCAGTACGAGCGGATGGCGGCGGCGCTGCCGGCAGACACGCCACGCGTGGACGCCTGGCACGCCGCCATGCACGAGGCCTGCCGCGAGGCGGGTGAACTCCTCGGCATCCCGGACATCCGGCTCGCGGAGATCCGCACGGGCATCGACTCCGTGCGCGCCATCCTCGAAGCCGTGATCTGGAGCGGGCCAGCCGTGCGGGACGACTACACCCCGCGGTCCGGGGAAGTGTCGGCCTACCGCGAAGGCCTGGCCGCACTCGCCGACGACCGGGACCTGTTCACCCGCTACTACGGGACGTTCGAGGACCGTGCGGTGCGGAACCACTGCCCCGGGGCGGCGTTCGCTCGGAAGATGCTCGCACACGCCTGGAGGGCCTGCACCGGAACACTGCCGCCGGCCTAGGCGCGGCGCTCGCGCTCGATGAGTGCGGCACGCACCAGGTGGCGCTGGATCTTCCCCGACGCCGTGCGCGGCAGCGGCTCCCCGCCGAACTCGAACGCACGAGGCACCTTGTAGCCCGCCAGGCGGTCCCGCAGGTGCGCTGTCAGCGCCTCGGCGGTGGTGCCCGCCTCGGACGGCACGACGACGGCGATCACGCGGTGTCCCCACCGCTCGTCCGGCACCCCGACCACGGCGCACTCACTCACACCCGGGTGCTCGAGGAGCGCGGACTCCACCTCGGCCGGGTAGACGTTCTCGCCGCCGCTCACGATCAGGTCGTCGCGCCGGTCGGCGATGTACAGGTAGCCCTCGCCGTCCACGTAGCCCAGGTCGCCGGTGTGTAGCCAGCCGTCGCGGATCGCCGCCGCCGTCGCGTCCGGGCGATGGAGGTAGCCCGCGCAGACGGTGGGGCCGGCGACCACGATCTCGCCGATCTCGCTTGGCTCCGCCGTGCGCCCGTCCACCTCGATCCGCACGGTCGCGCTGGAGAGCGGCAGGCCGGCCGAGCCGAGTTTGCGCAGCGCGTCCGCCTCCGACAGCGTCGCGACCTGCGAGGCGGTCTCCGTCAGGCCGTACGTCTGGAGCACCGGCACGCCGCGGGCTCGGGACGCCTCCAGCAGCGGCTTCGGCGCCGGGCCGCCGCCCAGCAGCACCGCGCGCAGCGTGGAGGGGTACGGGAGGTCGTCCAGCGCATACATGCGCTGGAGCATCGTCGCGACCACGGAGAGGAGCGTGATTCGTTCCTGCCGCAGCGCATGGTTCACGCGCGCCTCGTCAAAGCGGTCGTGGATCACGGCGGTCGTGCCGTAGATCGCGGAGCGGAGGAGGATCGACAGCCCGCCGACGTGGAACAGCGGCATGCAGGCGAGCCAGCGGTCGTCCGGCTCCACGCCCAGGTTCGCGGCGGAGGCCACCGCGCTCCAGTTGAAGTTGCCGTGCGTCAGCACCGCCCCCTTCGGGCGCCCCGTGGTGCCGGAGGTGTAGATCACGCTATGCCCGCGGTCCGCCTCGATCACGTCAAGGCCGGCGAGCGGCACGCCCGCGTCCCAGCGAGCGTCCTGCGCGTCCAGTACCTGCACCCCGGGCACCACAGGTACCGCTTCCCGCGCGGCGTCCAGGTAGTCCGGCGCGGCGACCAGGAAGCGCACCCGCGCGTCACGGAGCTGGTAGGCAATCTCGCCGGTGGAGAGACGCGCGTTCAGGGGCATGAACAGCGCGCCCGCCCGAGGGATCGCGTGCGCGAACACCGCGATCGGCACACCGTTCCCGGCAAGCACCGCCACCGGCTCTCCCTCGGCCACCCCGAGTACGCGCAGCGCCCCCGCCGTGCGCGCCACGCGGGCATCGAGGTCGGCGTAGGTGAGGCGCTCGTCGCCACACTCGATCGCAAGGTGCGCGGCGTGGGTCGAGGCGCGGAGCGCCACCCAGTCGCGGAAGTCGACGCCGAGCGGCTCCGTGGTCATGCGCCCCCCACCCCGGCCCAGTCCGCCGTCGCGACCGCGTCCAGCGCTGCCGCATCGATCTCGACGCCGAGCCCGGGGCCGGGGGGCAGCCCCAGCCGTCCGCGCTCCGGGACGAGCGTGTGCGCGACGACATCGGCGGCCAGGTGCTCGCCGGTGCTGAGCCCATGCGCCGGGCCCGGCGGTAGCGAGGCGGCGAGGTGCAGCGCCGCGGCCGTCCCGATCGAGGAATCGAAGGTGGTGGTCGCAAGCGCGCTCATCCCGCATGCGGCGGCACGGAGGGCGATCGCGCGCGCCTCGGTCAGCCCGCCCAGCAGCATCGGCTTCAGCACCACGAGGCCAGCCGCGCGCGTCTCCAGCACCCGGTCGAGGAGTGCACGGTCGCCCACCACCTCGTCCGCCGCGATCGTGAACGGCGCGCGCGCGTGGATGCGAGCGAGTGCCTCCACCTGCGCGGCCGGCACCGGCTGCTCCAGCAGTTCGATGCCGAACGGCGCGAACCCCTCGATCGCCTCGATGGCGGTCGCCTCGTCCCACGCGCCGTTCGCGTCAAGGCGGATGATCGCCTCCGGGCAGGCATCCCGCAGCGCGGCGACGCGGCGGATATCCTCCGCCACCGTTCCCACGCCGACCTTCAGTTTCAGGACGCCGTAGCCGGCCGCCTGCGCTTCCGCGCCGTACTGCGCCACCTCCGCCGGCCGCCCACCGCCGATGACGGCGTTCGCCATCACCCACGGTGCCGGAGCCACCTCGGCGAGCAGCGCGGCGACGGGGCGGCCTTCGGTGCGGCCACGGAGGTCGAGCGTCGCCACGTCCAGCGCACAACGCAGGGATGAGACGCCGGGGCCTGCCTCGGGCAGCGCACCGCCCGGGAGCCCCTGTTCGAGCAGCACACGGCCGTGACGTTCGAGGAGCGCGAGCACGTCCGCGACCGTGCCCATGCCGAAGGACGGGATCGGCGACGCCTCACCCACGCCGGCGCGGCCGGCCGCATCGGTTAGTTCGATGAGCACGCCCTCGCGGTCGGCCAGGACGCCGTGCGCCGCCTCGAAGCGTGAGCGCATCGGGAGGCGGAAGGGCCGCCAGCGGAGGCGGACAGCGGCGCCGGAGGACACGAGGGGAGGCCTAGAGCGCCAGGCCGATGGCCAGGAGCACCCCGAACAGGAGGTGGAGGCGCGCCGTGGAGCGGAGCGCGCGGTTCAGCGTGGGGCCGTCCGTGTGCGCCAGCACCGCCATCAGCGGCACAACCGCCGCCGGGAAGGAGAGCCAGGAGAGCAGCACCCACGGCGCGAACCCGCCGACCAGCCACAGCGACGCCGCCGCGACGTACGCGCCGATGACCACCAGCACGAACTCCGTCCGCGCCATCCGCCGCCCGAGGTACACGGCCAGCGTGTACTTCCCGGCCGTGCGGTCCGTGTCCAGGTCGCGCACGTTGTTCACCACCAGGATCGCGGTGACGGTCAGCGCGACGGGCACCGAGGCGCCCAGGATGTGCCCGTTCACCTCGCCCGCCTGCACGTAGTAGGTGCCGGCGACGGCGACGACGCCGAAGAAGATGAAGACGAAGACCTCGCCCAGCCCGCGATAGCCGAACGGCCACGGGCCGCCCGTGTAGGTGACCGCCGCGAGCATGGAGGCGAGCCCGATCGCGATGATCGGCCAACCGCCGACGTACACGAGGTACAGCCCGGCGATGGTGGCGATCAGGAACGCCACGATGATCCCGCGCATGACCTGCTGCTGCGTCAGGAGCCCCAGTTGCGTCGCCCGCGGCGGGCCGAGGCGGGACTCGTTGTCGGCGCCCCGACGGAAGTCGGAGAGGTCGTTGGCGAAGTTCGCGCCGACCTGCAGCGCGACGGCGCCAAGGAGCGCCGCGAAGGCCGCGAGCGGCTCGCGGAAGCCGTCCCGAAGGGCGACGGCCGTACCGATCGCGACGGGGACCACGGCGGCGGTCAGCGTGGGGGGGCGGGTAGCCAGCAGCCACGCACCGAAACTGCCGGCAGGGGGAAGCGTGCGCGCCCGGGCCATCTCCACCTCGTCCAGCCGCGCCTCAGAGGCGCGGGCGTACCTCGCGCAGGAACTCAAGCACCACCGCGTTAAACTCGGCCGGCCGCTCGAGGTGCGCGCAGTGCCCGGCACCCTCGATCAGGCGAAGCGTGGCCTCCGGAATCACGGCCGCCATCTCGCGCGCAATCCCCCAGTACTTCGTATCCAGACTACCCGCCGTGAGCAGAACGGGCACGCGGATCTCCGCCAGGCGGTCGCCCACCCACGTCTGGCTGCCCGTACCCATCCCGCGGAGCGAGTTCGCTATCCCGACCCCGCGCTGTGCGAGGCGACCCTGGCGCAACGCCGTCTTCGAGGCCTCCGACAAATTCTCCTTCTGGCTGTCCCAGAGTGAGATCGACTGCCAGTGGTCGACGAACGCCTCCATATCGCGCTCGGCGAGCTGCGCCAGCTTCTCGTCGGCGGCAATGCGATCCACGCGCTCCTGCTCCTGCTCCAGGCCGGGGCTCGCCCCTTCGAGGATCAGTGCGGCGACCGCCTCCGGGTGGCGAACCGCCACCTGCAGCGCCGTGCGCCCGCCCAGCGAGTAGCCCATCCAGACCGCCCGCTCG
>PHBR01000062.1 GCA_002840675.1 Chloroflexi bacterium HGW-Chloroflexi-9 | reverse complement strand
TGACGGGCGGCATCGCCGTGCACGCGGCGGCAGGCGTGGCGCACCGGTCCGGCCTCTCCGGCCCGGCGACGTTCCTGTTCGTGTTCGCCTTCGCCTTCCACCCGCTCCTCTTCTTCGCGGGTGTCGTGGGCCTGCCGGAAACCCTTTACGCGTCGCTGGTGCTGATCGCCCTGTCCCAGTTCGGATCATGGCTACACCACGAATCGGTCGCCTCCGTCATCGGCGCCGGCGTCGCGCTCGGAATCGCGTTTGTCGTCCGGTACGACTCGATCATCCTCGCAGCGGTCATGGGGCTGGCGTTCTGGCGGGTCGCGGCCGGCCGCGCCGCGCGGCGCGAAGCGGACGCCGACCTAGCGCCGATGCTGGCCTTCGGCGTGCCGATCGCATTCGTGGCCGGGCTCTGGACGATGATCTCGTGGTTCCCGCACGGTGAGACCGGCGAGTTCATCCGTCTCGCCGCCGAACTCAGCCGGCTCGGTGCGGACGACCCGGTCCTGCTGGACCGCATGCGTGAGTTCCGCGAGGCGCCGCTGTCCGGCCTGCTCTGGGTGGGACGCTGGGGTGCCACGATTGCGCCGCTCTCAGCGCTCGCGATCCTCGTGCTCCTGGGCTGGGGCGCATCGCGGCGCTCCCGCGAGGCGATCGCGATGGCGCTCGTCTGCACGGCCACGCTGCTGCCGCCGGCGATCTCGGTCGCGACCGGTCACGGTCAGCCCCTGGTCAGCCACCTGTTCATCGCGGTCGTCCCCGCCTTCACCATCCTCGGCTACCGCGAGCAGGGCCTGACGCGTGGCAGGGCGCCCGACCGCTACGAGGGCTCCCGACGGCGTGCACAGGCGGCATGGTGCGCCCTGCTCCTGGTCGGCTCGCTGGGCGCCGGCGCCGTGCTCGCCATCCTCCCGGACACCGACCGTCCGGTAGCCGCCCTGCGTACCGTCGCCCGAGGCGAAACGGTGCCGGCAGTGGCTGCGGAGGTGGCGGCCGTGGCCGCATGGATCCGGGAACACGGGGGCGAAGGCGACTACGTGGTTGACGTGAACCGCCACGCGGAGGTCATGGTCGCCACCGGGGACTTCTCACGCTTCCGCACGGACGCGGACCGTTCCGGTGAAGCGATTGCGTACGACCCGTACCGCCTCGCCTCTTACGTGGTCACGCGCCGGCCGCTCCCCGGGCAGGGCGAGGGCCGTATCGAGAAGCCGCACCCCACATTGTACGCGGACGGATCGGGCTTCACGGAACTTGCGTTCGAGGCCGGTGAGTACCGCATCTATCGCGTCACCGGGCCGGCGCTACCATGAACCCGCTCGGGCAGAGGGGCGCATGACCGACTACACGCGCGAAATCTGGGTCCGCATCTTCATGCTGGCGATCTGGCTGGCGCTGGCGATCGGCGCGGTCACCGTCCTTGACCCGGAACGAGACACCTCCGCGGTGGTTGCTGTGCTGATCGCCGTGATTGCGGGGCTGGCGATCCTGCGCCCGTTCCGTGCGAGCCACCTGGTCATCGCCGCGGTGGCCGCGCTGGCGTACGCGGCGGTGCAGGGACTCCGTGCCTCCGCGCCGGGCGCGGACCCGAACGGCACCTACATTCCCGCCGCCGCCGCCGGGGCCTTCGCCATGGTCATCACCGCGATCATCGGAGATGCCCTGCGCTCCGCCCTGCTCGCCTACGACGCCGAACTCATGTCGCGCTCGCAGGTGATCGCGGAGATCGAGGCGGTTGACCCGCACACCGGTGCGACCAAGCAACAGCACGCGGAGCGTCTGATGAACCTAGAGGTGGAGCGCGCGCGCCGGTACGGCCACGCCTTCACGCTGCTGATGATCGGCCCGGACGACTGGGCCGACTACGTCTCCCGCAACGGCCCCCAGGCCGCCGAGCAGTCCGCGGCGCAACTGTCGCAGGAGTACCTCACACGGCTCCGCACCGTGGACACCGTGATCCAGATGGGGGAAGGCGCCTACCTGCTGCTGCTGCCGGAGACCCCGATCGAGGGGGCTCAGGTGGTGGCGGAAAAGCTTGCCGCCGCCGCGCAGGAGATCCTGGGCGTGGAGGTTCGCTGTGGCATCGCCGCGTTCCCGGACGACGAGGTGACATCGTCCGGCCTGATGCGCGAGGCGGAAGAGGCGCTGGAGTTCGCACGCGCTGCCGCTATCCGCGTCGCCAGCCGGTCGCTGCTCTCCTGAACGGCCCGAATCCGGGACGCCCCGCCTAGAACGCCCGGGACACCACGCTCCGCGCCTCGCCCACATGACACGCGTCGTTCAGCGCGCGGAGCATCGGCCGTGCCGCCGTGCCCTCCACGATCGTGAGCGAGGTGTTGTCCACGCGGATCGCGGGCGATATCGCCTCAGGCAGCCCCAGCACGTGCGCGACCGCCTGGGCGATCGTGCCTCCGTGCGAGACACACACCACCACCTCCTGCTCGTGCCGGTCGAGCAGCGCATCCAGGGCGGCGCCCACGCGGCGGCGGAAGTCCAGCATCGGCTCTGCATCGGGCACGCCCGCCGCCCAGTCCTCCCCGTGTCCGGCCCGGAGCCCCCAGCGCTCCGTCGCCTCGCCCCAGGTGAAGCCCTGCGCCGCACCGAAGTAGTGCTCGCGCATGCCCGGCTCCGCGACCAGCGGGAGCCCCAGCGCCGCCGCCACGGCCTCGCCGGTCGACCATGCACGGGCGAGCGGGCTCGCGTAGACCGTGCTGACGGGCATGGAGGCCAGCCGTGCGGCGACCAGGCGCGCCTGCGCCTCGCCGTCCTCGGTCAGTGGCTCGTCCAGCCAGCCCTGGATGATGCCGCGAAGGTTCCCACGGGATTGCCCGTGCCGCACCAGGATCACCGTCACGCCCGCGCCCCCTCGATCAGGCCGAGGAACTGCCCGAGCATCCGCGCGGTCGCGCCCCAGATCACGTGCTCTTCGAACTGGTACGCAGGGGTGGCCTCCACGCGGCCATCACGGTCGACGACTTTCCACACGCGGGACCCGGGGTCGAGCAGGTGATCGAGGGGGACGCGGAGCAACTCGCTCACCTCTCGCCGGGCGGCCACGATCGCCTCAACGCCCTCCGGTGCCACCCCGACAAACGGCCGGATCAGGTAGTTCGATGCTGTCGTAGTCGTGTCATCCAGCTGCGCGAGGACCGTCACGGCGTTGGGCGGTACGCCCACCTCCTCGTGGGTCTCGCGGAGCGCCGTGTGCAGCAGGGTGGCGTCGGCTGGATCGCGTCGCCCACCGGGGAAACTGATCTCACCCCGGTGATGGCGGACGGTTTGCGTCCGCAACTGGAAGACCAGCCGCGCCGCCGAAGGCGGGCCCTCCAGCAGGATCAGGACGCCGGCCGCCTCGCGGTCGCCGAGGGGCAGTTCGATCGGGCGGTACCCGGAGAGGGCGTCACGGATGCGGTCAGCGGTCACGGGCGCGTCCTGTCCCTCGGCATCCTGCCGGGTGGTAGGCCAGCCAGGATTCGAACCTGGGACCGATCGGTTATGAGCCGACTGCTCTAGGCCGCTGAGCTACTGGCCCGTCGTGCGCACCAGCGCCATCTTACCGCCGTGACCCAGAACGATGCTCCTGCCCGGTGCCGACCCCGAGCAGCACCCTGAGACCCTCGGTGGCCCCACCGAAGGCTCGCCGGGCGCTTGCGCGGCCTCCTTCACTGATCTTCAACCCGAGTGAATTCTGACAAAATCTCCGGTGAAGGGCCGCAACGCTTATCTTACGTATGGGGGGTGGCAACGGATGGCAAGTGAGACCCAAGTAACGTCTGGGCCCGCGCCCGAGGGCCGAGAGTTTGTCGCCGGATTGGTCGATGAGGTCTCAAACGCCCTGCAGGTCATTCTGGGCTACGCCCAGATCCTCCACGAACTGGACCCGGAAGAGCGGGCGGCTGCGGTCGACGCCATCCGGCACCAGTCGGAACGCCTGCGTGAGGTGCTGACCGGCCTGACCAGTGCGTCTCGGGACGCCTCCGGCCAGGGACCCTGGCAGCGGCGCGGCTAACCGCCCGAGCCCGAACGCCAGTCGCGCGTGTCAGGCGACCGCCGAGCCCCCGGACTCCGCCGGGCGCCGCCCGAGCAGGTCGGTGAAGAACGCCCGCCAGGCAATCAGGTCGCCGGGCTTCTCCGCGGCCAGCATCGCCCCTGCCTCTGCCGCACGCTGTGTGTCCTGAGCGCTCAGCACCGCCGAGACGAGGACGACCGTCAGGTCAGGGCGCGCGGCCTTGAGTTGTTCGATCAGCCCGAATGACTCCGCGCCGTTCAGCATACGGTCCATCACGACCAGCGATTGAGGCGTCACCTTCGCCAGGCGCGCGCCCAACCCCTGCAGGTCGGTGAACGTGTCCACCGCCACCTCCGGCGCGACCTGCGCGAGCACGAGCCGGGAGATCACCGCGTGATCCAGTTCGTCGTCCACGATCACCACGTGCTCGAAGCGGCTCATGAGCGCCCCCGCGAGAACCCGACCGGCGACGCGAGCGGCAGGCAGACGATGGTGTGCGCGGGCTCACAATAGAGCGATCCGCCGAGGCGCTCGATCATGACCTGCGCGGTCGCCAGCCCCTGCACGGCCGTCCCGGCGTAGCTCTGGAGGGAGCCCGCCAGCGCGGCCAGCGGCTCCCCGGAGAACCCGTCCTCCGGTGGACAGGTGAGGATCGCGAATTCACCGTCGATGCGGACGTGGATCTCCGCGGGTTGATCGCCCCAGGTCGCGTCCAGGAACTCGCGCACGGCCAGCACATCCACGGACACCGTGCGCCGGCCCAGGTCACCTTCGTCTGAGATCACCACGTGTCCGCCCAGCAGCATCTGCAGCGGCGCCGCCACCGGCTCCAGCGGACGACGGCGCGCGCGGGACACCGCGGTCAACGCCTGCAACATCCGCTCCAGGTCCTTCGTCCCGTGCCGCAGCGCGTTCAGCGCCACACCCACCGTGGACGCATCGCCACCGGACGCGGCCACCTGGTCACGCAGCGCTTCGTCCAGCAGGTCAGCGGAGAGGGATAGCGTCAGCAGGGGCGACCGGAGGTCGTGTGAGACAGAGAACAGCAGCGCATCGATGAGCGCGTGCAGGTCAAACGGGGCAGACCCCGTCTCGGAGCGGAGAGACGTCACGCTGCGACTCCCGACCATGCTGCGGCGCAACCAGCACCGACCACCGGGCAGTGGCGATGCTATACGCCGGTGGATGATGCGCCTCCCCGGGCCAGCACCGCAACCCCCGCACCGGGGTCAGGCCACCGGCCCGAGCGGGCCTCCTCCCAGCACGTGCAGATGGAGGTGGGCCACGGACTGCCCGCCGTGATCGCCACAGTTCATGACCAGCCGGTAACCGCGTTCCGAGAGCCCCTGCTCCGCGGCCACCCGCACCGCCGTGAGCACCAGCCTCCCCACCATTCCCGCGTCCGCTTCCGTCAGTCCGGCCGGCGAGGTGGGCGGCTCGCCGCGCGGGATCACGATGAGGTGTACCGGGGCCGCCGGGGCGATGTCCCGGAACGCCACGAACTCGTCGTCCTCGTACACGCGGGTACTCGGGATCTCGTTGCGGAGGATGCGCGCGAAGATGTTGTTGCGGTCGTACTCGGCATCGGGCACGGTGGCTCCCCGGTCGTGGGCGAGGGGTGGATCGAGGTCGACGTTAGCGTGACCCCTGCGTAGAGTGCGCGCACGCTCCGAACGGCAGTGGGCTCCGATGACGACCCGTGACCCGCTCGCACCCTCCCGCATCGCCGTGCTGGAGCGTGCCCGATGATCGGGAGGATCCGCCAGACCATCGGCGGCGGCGCGCTCCGCTCTCCGCAGTTCCGACTCCTGATGACCGCCGGCATGGCGATGCAGCTGGGCCAGTGGATCCAGCGCGTCGCGCTGCTCTGGACCGTTTACGAGATCACCGGCTCCGCCGTGCAACTCGCCGGCCTGGGGTTCCTCTCCAACATCTTCGTGCTGGTGCTGTCCCCGTTCGTGGGCCCGCTCTCGGACCGGTATGGCGCCCGGCGCGTGCTGCTGGGGGCCGCGCTCGGCCAGGCGATCGGCGCGATCGTGCTGAGCGTCGCTGTCTTCGGCGGGTTCGCCTCGATCCCGCTGCTCTACGTGATCGGCATGGGATTCGGCATCGGCCAGTCGCTGAACGGGCCCACGAGGAACCTCCTCGTGTACGACACGGTCGGCCGCGACCTGCTGCGCAACGGCATCGCGCTGAACAGCCTCACCGGCTCCACGATGCGTGTAATCGGCCCGTCGTTCGGCGGCCTCATCCTGGGACTGCGAGGCGCGGACCTCGCGTTCGGCATCCAGGCGGTGCTGCTGATCCTCGCGCTCTGGCTCGTGTTCATGCTGAAGGTGGACAGCCGCCGCATCAGCGCGCGCGAGGGCTCCATGTGGCGCTCGCTCGCCGGCGGTGTCGCGCACCTGAAGGAGAACGCACCCGTCCGCGTGAACGTCCTGACGGCGTTCGTCGCCTCCACCTTCGTCTACCCGTACGTCCAGTTCATGCCGCTGTTCGTCGCCGAGAACATGCAGGGCAGCGAGGCGGAACTGGGCCTGCTCTTCTCCGGCGTCGGCATCGGGTCGCTGGTCGGGCTGTGGTACGTCGCCGCCGGCCGCGGAAACATGCCGGCCATGCTCTGGGCGGGCACGATCTACATGGTGCTGATCGGCGCGTTCGCCCTCGCCACCGAGTTCTGGCTCGGCTTCGGGCTGCTGATCGCGGCCGGCGTGGTGCACTCCGTGTTCTCAGGCCTGAACCAGGCGCTGGTGCAACTGAACTCGGAGGAGGAGTACCGCGCGCGGGTGCTCGGCATCTACTCGATGAGTGGCGGCCTGGAGCCGTTCTCGTTCCTGGCGCTGGGCGTACTCATGGACCACATCGGCGCCGGCAACGCGATGGCCGCGTCTGCAGGCCTCGCCGCCGCGTTCGTCGCCCTGCTCGCGGTGCGCGCGACGATGGGCGCATTCCAGCCGCGACCGCGTCCCTCGGCACCCGCCGAGGGGGCACCGCCCGCCTAGCTGGCCCGGAGCAGCAGCCGTTCAGGGCCGCGCAGCAGCAGGGTGCCCCCGCGCTCCAGGCCGCCCTCGGCCAGGCTTAGCGACCGCCACCGGTCGAGGAGCGCGCGGAAGGCGATGTCGGCTTCCAGCCGCGCCAGCGGTGCGCCCAGGCAGAAGTGGATGCCCTGCCCGAACGAGAGGTGGCGGTTCGGATCCCGGTCGAGCACCAGTGCGTCCGGATCGACGAACGCCGCCGGGTCGTGGTTCGCCGACCCGATCATGCAGAGCACCACGTCGCCCTGCGCGATCGTCCGGCCGTGCATCTCTACCGCCTGCGTCGTGAATCGCGCGAGCCCTTGCACCGGGCTGTCGTAGCGCAGCAACTCCTCCACCGCGACGGGAAGCAGGTCTGGCTCCTCTCGCAGGCGGGCGAGCGCCTCCGGGTGCTCCAGCAGCGCAGCCATCCCGTTGCCGATCAGGTTCGTCGTCGTTTCGTTGCCGGCGACCAGCAGCAGGATCGCGAACGCGAGGATCTCCTCCGGCGACAGACGACGCCCGCCCTCGTCCGCGGCGACCAGTACGGAGATCAGGTCTTCGCGTGGCTCCCGCTGGCGGTCGCGAATGAACGCGCCGAGGTAGTCGACCACCTCCTGGACCGCCTGACGCGTAGTCGCCTGCATCTCCTCCGTCTGCAGCAGGTTGGTCGTCGCGGCGATCGCATTCGACCAGTGCTTGAACCGCCCGCGGTCGGCGGCGGGGACGCCGAGGAGTTCGGCGATCACGATCACCGGTAGCGGTTGCGCCAGGCCCGTCATCAGTTCGAAGTCGCCGGTCACGGGCGCGGTGGCCAGCAACTCACGCGCGATCTCCTCGATGCGTGGCCGGAGCGCCTGCACCCGCCGGGGCGTGAAGGCGCGGTTCACGATCGCGCGCATCTCCGTGTGTCGCGGCGGGTCCACACCCAGGACAGTCGCCACGTCCCCCACCGGCGACTCGCGCCGCTGCTGCTGCAGCGCCTCCGCGAGTTGCCCTCGGGCGTTGTGTGCATCGGAGGAGAACGTCGCGTGGTCGCGCATGACGGCCAGGCAGTCCTCGTAGCGGGTGAGGATCCACGCCTGCAGCGCGGCGCTGAAGTGCACCGGGTCCGCCTCGCGGAGGCGGCCCAGCTGGAGGTACGGGTTCTTGCGGTAGGAGGGGACGAAGGGGTTGAAGACGGCGGCTGTGGTCACGGATCCAGACTATCGGAGCGGCCCGTGCTGTCGAGCCGCACCCCGAATAGACAGCCGTCCCGCGGTTGATATCGTGGATCGTGAAGCACCGCACAAGCGAGGTCCCGATGAGCGTCCGCCCGACCCGGCTCCCCGTTGTATTCCAGGCATCCACCGCGCGCCCGCCATACGGCCGCCTGCGCCGCCTCATCCCCCTCGGCGCCACGGTCGCTCGGCTCTGGCTGAACTGGCGGGTGCTCCGCCTCAAGCGCCGCATCTTCGGCCTCGAGCGCACCGCCGAGGCGACCCACCGCTTCCACGTCGCCTCCGCGGAGGCGATCGTCCGCCGCGCCGTGCGCCAGCAGGGGCTGATCATCAAGACCTGCCAGTTCATGGGGTCTCGCGCGGACATCCTGATGGACGAGTACGTCCGCACGCTGTCTCTGGTCCACGACCGCGTCCCCCCGCGGCCCTGGGAGGACATGCGCCCCCTGATCGAGGAGGAACTCGCCGGCACCGTGGAGGCCCTATTCGCCGACTTCGACAAGACGCCGATCGCCGCCGCCTCCCTCGCGCAGGTCTACCGCGCGACGCTTCACGACGGCACCCGCGTGGCCGTGAAGGTGCAGTACCCCGGCATCGACCGGATCGTGAAGTGGGACCTGGAGATCATCGATCTCCTCACGAAGATCTGGGCGCGCCTGGAGACGGTGATCGACTTCCGCCCGATCGCCCAGGAGATGCAGCGCAACGCCCCGGACGAAGTGAACTTCGTCCACGAGGGCCGCGCGTCCGAGGAACTCGCGCGCATCCTCGCCGACCGCGACGACGTGGTGATCCCCAAGATCCACTGGCACCTGAGCACGCGCCGCGTGCTGACCATGGACTACCTGGACGGCATCAAGATCACGGACATCCCGGCGCTGGAGGCCGCGGGCGTCCGTTCCGCGGAGGTCGCACACACCCTCATCGACCTCTTCAACACGATGATCCTGAAGCACGGGATGTTCCACGCCGACCCGCACCCCGGGAACCTCTTCGTCATCCCCGCCGCGGAGCGCGGCGGAAAGGCGAAGATCGGCCTGGTCGACTTCGGCCTGACGAAGCGCATCCCCGACGAGTTCCGCCAGCAGATGGTGGTGCTGACCAGCGCGATCATCGCGCAGCAGTCGGACCTCATCTCCAACACCATGACGGATATGGGCTTCCGCACCCGCGAGGAGAGCGAGGAGACCTACACCGCCCTCGGCGAGGCGTTCCTCGGCGACGTCATCCGCTCCGGCCGCGCCTATGCCGACCAGGCACTGATGGCGGACATCAACCAGCGCCTGGGCAAGGTGCTCCGCGCGAACCCGCTGGTGGACGTGCCCGGCGACGTGATCCTGATCGCGCGCGTGATGGGCCTGCTCTCCGGCCTCGGGCGCTCGCTCGACTCGGAGACGGATCTGCTCGCCGCCCTCATGCCGTACCTGGACCCAGACGCCGAAGCGGTCTCCTAGCCCGTCTTGCCCGTCGCCCCGGTGCCGAAGTTCCGGGCTTGGCCCCCTTGACCTCAACAAATGAATGAACGACCGTTCATTTCGATGAACGCCAGTTCATCTTCTATTGGGGAGAACCACCGTGGCGAAGGTCAGCGACCGCTACCTGGAGGAACGGCGTCAGGAGATCCTGGCCGCCGCCCGCTCGGTGTTCATCGAGAAGGGGTACGCCGCTGCCACCATCAACGACATCGCGACTGCAGCCGGCGTAGCCGCCGGCAGTATCTACCGGTACTTCCCCGCGAAGGCCGACCTCATCGCGGAGGTCGCGCTGGACTGCTTCCACCAGGACATGGACCGCTGGCGGTCACTCGGCATCGAGACCGGAAGCCCGGCGCGCGCCCTACTCCAGCTGGGCGAGGAGACCCGCGAACACTTCGTCTCCGGCGACGCCCACGAGGAGGCGATCCTCCGCCTCGAGTCCTACCTTGCAGCGCTGCGGGAACCGGAACTACGCGAGCGGCTGAACGCCTCGCTCGTGGAGTCCATGGGCGTCATGGCCTCGCTCATCGCCGACGCGCAGGAGCAGGGCGAGATGGACGCCACGGTCGACGCGGCGACACTCTCGGCGTTCTTCAACATCTTTGGATCTGGCATCGGCACGCTGAGCGTGCCGATGAAGTCCGCACTCGACGTCGAAGGCGCCTGGGGCGTGCTGATGAGGCTCGTCCTGCCGCTGTTCACGTTCGACCCCACCACTACACCCACTTCGGAAGGACACACGCATGTCTAGGCTCGGCTTCACGGGCCGGCTCTCCACCTGGAGTGCCCGGCACCGATGGCTGGTGGTCGGTGTCTGGCTCGCCGCGGTCGTCGCGATCTCCACCGCCGGCGCCACAGCCGGCGGCGCCTACACGACCGACATTACGTTCACGAACAAGCCGGAGTCACAGACGGCCCGCGACCTGATCCAGGGCTTCCGCGGCAGCGACCCGCTCTTCGAGCAGGTGATCGTCCGCTCCGACACCCTGACCGTGGACGACCCGGCCTTCCAGGCGTTCGTCACCGACCTGCTTGCCGAACTGCGCTCGCACCCTGAGGCGGTCGTCGCGGACCAGTCGTTCTCGTACTACGAGACCGGCCTGGAGGACCTCGTCTCCGCCGACCGGCGCATCACGCTGGTCCCCACGCTGCTGAATGCGGATGTCGACACGGCCCCGACGGCGCTCAAGGTGCTGGAGGATGCGATCCACGCCCGTGAGGGCAGCGGCTTCGAGGTCGTCCACGGCGGCTTCGCCTCCTTCAATGAGGACTTCAACCGCGCCGCCGAGGAAGACCTGGGCGCGGAGTTCCGCGCCCTGCCGATCGCGCTGCTTGTGCTGATCCTGGTCTTCGGCGCGGTGATGGCCGCCCTGCTGCCAATGGGTATCGCCTTCACCGCCATCGGCGCGGCGTTCGGGCTGCTGCAACTCTTCAACAACGTGTGGCAGATGTCCGCGTTCGTGCCGAACGTCACCCTGATGATCGGTCTCGCCGTCGGCATCGACTACGCGCTGTTCGTCGTCGCCCGCTTCCGCGAGCAGCGGCGGATCGGCCACGAACTGATCGAATCGATCGGCATCGCGGGTGATACCGCCAGTCGCGCTGTCTTCTTCTCCGGCGGCACCGTCGTCATCGCCCTCATGGGCATGTTCATCGTCCCCACCTCGATCTTCCAGGGCTTCGCCGTGGGCGCGAGCATCGTGGTGGTGCTGGCGGTGCTCGGGTCGCTCACGCTCCTCCCGGCGTTGCTGGCCCTCCTGGGCGACAACGTGAACCGGCTCTCGCTCCCGTTCGTGAAGAAGGGCGGCCTGGACGACGACACCGGCTTCTGGGCCGGTGCCGCGCGGTTCGTCATGCGCTACCCGCTGGTCATGGCACTCCTCTCGAGCGCGTTCCTGATCGCGCTCGCGGTGCCGTACTTCTCGATCAACCTCGGTGCGTCCGGCGCCTCCGCACTGCCGGAGGGCTACAACTCCCGCCGGGCATTTGAGTTGCTGGACCGAGAGTTCCTGGCGGGCCGCGCCCAGCCTGCGGAGGTCGTGGTCCAGGCGGCGGACGTTTCCGTGCCGGCCGTGCAGGCCGCGCTGGACGGCTTCGTCGCCGCGCTGACCGCGGACCCAGACTACACCGTGCTGAACGGCATCGTCACCAGCCCGGACCAGACGCTGGCGGTCGTCAGCGTGGCCGTGCCCGGCGACACCACCAGCGACCGGGCGATCGACGCGGTGAAGCGAATCCGCGGCGAGTTCGTACCCGCCGCGTTCGGCATGGCCGATGCGAAGGTGTACGTGGGAGGCCCCACCGCCGGGAACTCGGACTTCTTCGACCTCGTCGGTACCTACACGCCGTACGTGTTTGCGTTTGTCCTCGGGTTCTCGTTCATCCTGCTGACGATGATCTTCCGGTCGCTGGTGGTGCCTGTGAAGTCGATCATCATGAACCTGCTGTCCGTGGGCGCCGCCTATGGCGTGATCGTCGCCATCTTCCAGTGGGGATGGGGCGCGGACCTGCTCGGCTTCCAGACCGTCGATGCGATCGAGGCCTGGCTGCCGCTGTTCATGTTCACGATCCTGTTCGGCCTGTCGATGGACTACCACATCTTCCTGCTGAGCCGGATCCGCGAGCGCTTCGATGAGACCGCCGACAACGCCGGCTCCGTCGCCTTCGGCCTGCGGAACACGGCGAACATCATCACCGGCGCTGCGGCGATCATGGTCGCCGTGTTCGGGGGGTTCGCCCTCGGTGATTTCGTGGTGTTCCAGCAGATCGGCGTCGGTCTGGCCGTCTCGGTGTTCCTGGACGCGACGATCGTCCGCACGATCCTGGTGCCGGCGACCATGCGCCTGCTCGGCGACGTGAACTGGTACATGCCGTCCTGGCTGAAGTGGCTTCCCGACCTGCGCGTGGAGCGCGAGCCGCAAAGCGCTTTGGACGCGGAACTGGCCGCCGGCAAGTAGCACCCGGTTCCGCGGAGATTCTTCACGCGCGCCCCTTCAGAAGCGCAGCGCGCTGCCGATACTCCTGTTGAGCCAGGCGCTCACCGACACGGCACACCCGCCGAAAGACGGGGTCGCAAAGGTACGGGCCTAACCCCCACCAGGGGCACGGTCGCCGGCCTGCCGAAGCGAGAGCCCAGTCCGAGGTGTGTTGCACTCACACCCCGGCGTGCCAACCGCAACGGGCCACCCGGTGAGCCGGAGTGGCCCGTGCGCGTTTTCGGCGCGCCCGGGTGTCGCGTCCGTCGTGCCGCCTGTTGACGGGCGCGGCACCCAGACGCACCGACCGCACGGGCCACCCCGGCTTCGCCTTGGAGCGTGGAGGACGCCGCGCCGGGCACCGCGCCCGAGTCTCACGCGGGACGCCGCGCCCACTTCACGCTCGAAGACCCGGACGGCAACACGCTCCCTTTCGACCAGTTCTAGCCGGCCGGGGCCTCGCCACCGACCTGCTACCCTCCCGCGCATGGAAACCGCCCCGCTTCGCCCGGTGCTGGCCGGCCGCACGCCGCCACCGCAGGACAGCGTCCACCGGGCGCTCGACCTGCTGCGCGGGCCGGCGAGCGTCCTGGAGACGCTGGCGGAGGACCTCGCGCTGGGGCTGGAGGGCGGCCGCGCGGATGTGCTGACGGAGCGCGCCTCCCGGCTGCTCTACGCGACGGACGCCTCGATCTACGAGATGGAGCCGGTCGCCATCGTCTTTCCGCGTTCCGCCTCGGACGTGCAGCACGCGACCCGCATCGCCCGTGCCCGCGGCATCCCGCTGCTGCCGAGGGGTGCCGGGACCAGCCTGGCGGGCCAGGGCGTGAACCACGCGATCGTGCTGGACTTCAGCCGTCACCTGAACCGCGTGCTGGAGGTCGACCCGGTCACCCGCACGGCGCGCGTTCAGCCCGGCGCCAACCTGGACTCGATCAGCCGCGCCGCCCGCCCTCACGGCCTGCACTACGCCGTCGACCCCTCCACGAGGAACCGCGCCACCATCGGCGGGGGCATTGGCAACAACTCCTGCGGGGCACACTCCGTCCGCCACGGCAAGACGCTGGACCAGGTCGTCTCGCTCGAGGTCGTGCTGTCCGACGCTTCAACCGCCCGCTTCGAGCCGCTGAGCGGCGCCGCGCTGGACGAACGCCTCGGCGCGCCTACCCTCGAAGGCGACCTCTACCGCGCCGTCCGCCGCATCGCCGGCGAGTACCACGAGGAGATCGAAGCGCGGATGCCGCGCATCCCCCGCCGAGTCTCCGGCTACAACCTGGACGCATTCGCCGATCCGGGGGTCATGGACCTCTCGCGCCTGATCGTCGGGTCGGAGGGCACCCTCGCCACGGTCGTGGAGGCAACGGTGCGGCTGGCGCCGATCCCCGCCGCGAAGGGGGTCGTCGCCCTGCACTACGCGAGCGTCGCCGCCGCCTGCCATGCGACGCCGCTCGCGCTCACGCACGACCCGGCCGCAGTGGAGCTGGTCGACCGCACGATCATCGAGCGCTGCCGCGCCAACCCTGGCTACGCGTCGCTGGCCGCGTTCGTGCAGGGCGACCCCGGCGCGCTGCTGCTCGTGGAGTGCGAGGGCGAGACCGCCGATGAAGTGCGCGCGCGCCTGGACGTCGTCGCCGCCTCGCTGACCGCCTCCAGCGGCGCGTATGCCGCGGTGCCGATCACGGAGGCGGGCGCTCAACTGCGGCTCTGGCGCATGCGCGAGGCGGGCCTAGGGCTGCTGATGAGCGTGCGCGGCGACGCGAAGCCGATCGCGTTCGTGGAGGACGCCGCCGTCCCCCCGGAGCGCCTGGGCGAGTTCGTGGAACGGTTTGACGCGCTCGTGCACCGGCACGGCACGGAGGTGGCGCACTACGGACACGCGTCCGAGGGCTGCCTGCACATGCGGCCACTCGTGAACATCAAGCAGGACACCGGGCTGGAGACGATCAAGGCAATCGCCTCGGAGGTCGCCGACCTGGTGGTGGAGTTCGGCGGCAGTCTCTCCGGGGAGCACGGGGACGGCATCCTGCGCGGGGTGTTCACGCAGCGGATGTTCGGCGCCCGCCTGACCGAGGCGTTCCGGGAGGTGAAGCGCGCCTTCGACCCGGAGGGGGTGCTGAACCCTGGCAAGATTGTCGATACCCCCGCCTTCGACGACCACCTGCGGCTGGGGCCGTGGACGCGGAACCAGCATGTGGAGACGCACTTCTCCTGGCACGCGGAGGGCGGCCTCGCGCGCGCCGCGGAGCAGTGCAACGGCCAGGGCGCGTGCCTGAAAGACGCCGGCGCGATGTGCCCGTCTTACATGGTCACGCGCGACGAGGAGCACTCCACCCGTGGCCGGGCCAACCTGCTGCGCCAGGCGATGAACGGCGCGCTTCCGGTCAACGCACTCACCGACGACCGGCTCGCGGAGGCGCTGGACCTGTGCGTTGAGTGCAAGGCCTGCAAAGCGGAGTGCCCGTCCGGCGTGGACATGGCGAAACTCAAGTACGAGGTGATGACGCTGCGCCACGAGGCCCACGGCCTGCCGCTGCGTGACCGCCTCTTCGGCCGCATCGGCCCACTGACCCGCCTCGCGAGCGCCCTCGGTCCGGGAGTCGCGGTGCTGAACCTGCTCGCGGCGCTGCGGCCGGTGCGCGAGGTGATGCATGCCACGCTCGGTATCCACCGCGAACGGCCGCTGCCACGCCTGGCCACGCAGACGTTCCGGCGCTGGTTCTCGACGCAGCCACAGATGGAACCGGCGTCGCGCGGCGACGCAGTGCTGTTCGTCGACACCTTCACGGACGCCATGCACCCGGAGACCGGCCGCGCCGCCGTCGCCGTCCTGAACGCGCTCGGGTACGCCGTCACGGTCGTCCCGCGCCTCGGCTGCTGCGGGCGTCCGCTGATCTCGAAGGGCCAACTGGGCACCGCCGCCACCTGGGCGCGGCGCAACATCGACCGCCTCGCCCCCTACGCCGCACGAGGTGTGCCGATCGTGGGCATCGAGCCGTCCTGCCTCCTGACGCTTCGGGACGAGTACGTGGACCTGGTCCCGGGCGCGCGCACGACGGCGGTCGCGGAGCAGGCGGTCCTCATCGGCGAACTGGTGAGCCGCCTGGCGGCAGAGGATGCGTCAGTCGCCGCCCGCTTCGCCCGCCTGGACCGCACCACCCTGCTGCACGGGCACTGCCACGAGAAGGCCGCGAACGGGATGGAGCCGGCGCTGGCCGCGCTGGGGCTGGTCGAGGGGCTGTCGGTCAGCCTCGTGGACTCCGCATGCTGCGGGATGGCCGGGTCGTTCGGCTACGAAGCGGAGCATTATGACGTGTCACGCGCGATGGCCGAGCGGTCGCTGCTGCCGGCGGTCCACGCTGCCTCGGCCGCGACGGACATCCTGGTGACGGGCATCTCCTGCCGCGAGCAGGTGGAGCACCTGAGCGGGCGGCGGCCGCGGCACTTCGTGGAACTGCTGGCTGAGGCGCTGCGGCCCTAGCGAGCCGCCTTCACGTTCGTCATCTTCACCGTACCTTTCCTCTTCCGCGCGCTCTCCGGCGCCGCGACCCTGCCGATGATCACGGCAGGATCCCCACGACCGGAGGCACGGATGCCCGAACTTGATGTACCCACGCTCCCGGTCGCGCATCTGCAGGCGTTCGCGCTGCTGCGCGACCTGGACCCGAGCGTGCACGAACTGGCGACCCTCGCCGAGACGGACCCGTCACTGACGGGCTCCCTCCTGCGCGTCGCGAACTCCGCCGTCTCCTCTCCGCTCTCCCGCGTCTCCACCCCCCGCGACGCCATCGTGCGGCTCGGCGTGACGGAGGCGCGGCGGCTGATCATCAGCGTCGCGCTCTCGCGCGCGTTCGTTGGCCTCCGCGGCTCCAACATCGACGAGCCGGAACTCTGGCGGCACCTGGTCGCCGTCGCGGTTCTGGCGGACACGCTCTCCTGGGGACAGGTTCGCGGCACCGAGGCATTCACGGCCGGCCTGCTGCACGACATCGGCCGCCTCGCGATGGCGGCACAGCACCCCACGAAGTACGCCGGCGTCGTGCGGGCCGCGCAGTATGGCATCGACACCGACCTTGCGGAGCGCCGTGTGTTCGGCCTGACCCACGTGGAGTGGGGTGCGTCCATCGGCCGCCAGTGGGGCTTTCCGGACCAGATGGTGGAGGCGATCGCCGGCCACCACCATGGCGGGGAGAGCGCCCTGGGTTGGGTCGTGCTGCGGGCCCGGGAGGTCGCGGAATCGCTCGGCATCGGCGACGGCGTGCGTCCCCCACCCGACGCTCCTCTGGACGGAGAGGCGTTCGACCCGGTCGTGTTCGACCTGGGCGGCGCCGAGGCGGTGCTGGCCCGTGTGGAGCGGTTCCGGAGCGCCCTGGCCGCGTAGGCGAGCCTCCGTAGACCGCCACCACGCCACCGCGCAGAATGGTTCTCCAGAGCGCGCCGTCGCGCGCAGCGGAGGGCCCGTGCATTCGGGAGGCATCCAGCAGCGCGGCGACCAGATCGGCAACGTGCGCGTCCGCCGCGGGCGGCGGCGCAGCCATGTCATCCAGGTACGCCGGCTCCGCATCGTGCGGCCGAAGCACCCCGGCGTGCTCATTCTCCTCGTGGGCTTCCTCGCGTTGATCGCGGTGGGCACCGTGCTGTTGATGCTCCCGATCTCTTCGAGGCCAGAAGGCAGCGCCGGTCTGCTGCGGTCCCTGTTCACCGCGACCTCCGCCGTCTGCGTGACCGGCCTGGTCGTAATCGACACGCGCGACTTCTGGTCGCCCTTCGGGCAGGTCGTGATCGTGGCCCTGATCCAGCTCGGCGGCCTCGGGTTCATGACCAGCGCCACGCTGCTCCTCCTTGTCTTCGGGCGGCGCGTCTCCATGGGGCAGCGCACGATCGCGGGCCAGAGCGCCGGGAGTCTCGGCGTCGAGTCGGTGAAGGTCGTGATCCGGCGCATCATCCTCGTGACCATCGCCCTCGAGGTGATCGGGTTCGTGGTGCTGACCGGCGGCTTCGCTATCAGCGCCGGGCGGCTGGGCGGCTCCGAGGTCTGGCGCGGCCTGTTTACCTCGGTGTCGGCGTTCAACAACGCCGGGTTCGATATTGAGGGCGGCGGTCGGAGCGTCACCGGCTACGCGAACAACCCCCTCGTGCTGTGGACGCTCGCGGCGCTGACGGTCGCCGGCGGCACCGGCTATGCCGTGTGGTGGGATCTGAAGACGGCCCGCAGGTGGATGCGGCTGCACCTCAACACAAAGCTGGTCATCGCCACCTCCGGCGTGCTGGTCGCGCTGGGGACACTCGAGATATTCCTCCGCGAGGGCTTCCGGGACGACTCGCTCGGCACACTGTCACCGCCGGTCGCATTCTTCGCGGCCGCGGCCGAGTCGATCTACGCGCGCACCTCTGGGTTCACGGCGTTCGCGTTGAACGACAAGGAGCCGGAGACGCTCCTGGTGCTGATGGGCCTCATGTTCATCGGCGGCGCGTCCGGCTCCACGGCCGGCGGCATCAAATTGACGACGTTCAGCGCGCTGGGCTTCGCGATCATCGCCTCCGTCCGTGGCGACGAGCATGTGAACGCCTTTGGCCGCGAGATCCCGTGGCGCCAGATCAACCGCGCGCTGTCGGTGGCGCTGTTGTCCGTCGCGATCGTCTTCACCTCCACGTTCCTGCTCTCCATCGCCCACGATGGAGAGTTCATCGACATCATGTTCGAGGCGGTGTCGGCGTTCGCGACGTGCGGCCTCTCGACCGGCATCACCGGCTCGCTCAATGAGGCGGGACAGTTGATCATCATCGTGACCATGTTCATCGGGCGTGTCGGCCCGCTGACGATCGCGCTCGCGCTCGCGGAGCGGCTGGGCCGCCCGAACCGGCTCCGGTACGCCGAGGCCGAGTTGAATATCGGATGACCGCAGTGGAGGGCTACGCATGAAGCAGCAAGTCGCGGTCATCGGCCTGGGTCGCTTTGGCAGCGCCGTCGCCACCGAGCTCGTCCGCCTCGGCCACGAGGTCCTCGGCGTGGACACCAACATGGAGACCGTCCAGGGGCTCTCGGCGGCGCTCTCTCATGTGGTCCAGGCGGAAGCGACCGACGAGGAGACACTGGTTCGCCTCGGCCTTGCCGAGTTTGACGCGGCGGTGGTCGGCATTAGCAGCGACCTGGAGACGAGCATCCTGACCACGCTGCTGCTGAAGCGGCTAGGCCTGAAGCGCGTGATCGTGAAGGCGCGGAACGCCACCCATGGCGAGATCCTGGAGCGGGTGGGCGCGGACCGCGTGGTCTACCCGGAGCATGACACCGGCCTTCGCCTGGCCCACTCCTGGACCTCTTCCGATGTGACGGACTCGCTCGATGTCGTGGAAGGCTACGCGGTCAACCGGGTGTCAGTGCCGCCCGAGATCGTGGGCCAGACGGTGAAGCGAGCCATCCTGGACCGGAACTTCCAGGTGACGCTGCTGCTGCTGGCACGGGGCGAGCGGGTGACGGTGTACCCGTCCGGCACGGAGACGATCCGCACCGGCGACATCCTGGTCATCGGCGGGGAATCCATCCACGGCGCCACGGGTTAGGCTCGCGCCGGCCCGCCAGCCACGACTGCAGCCGCCTGCCCGATCGAGGGCGGCAGCCGCACCCCCATGAGTTCGGACACGCCCTCCGGCGCGTCCAGCGCGGACCCGCCCAGGTAGACGCGCGGCGAGTGTCGCGAGGTCGCCACCGCGCGGGCCGTGATCCCCAGTTCCGCGCGCGAGGTGAACGCCACCGCCACCAGCACTACCGCCGCCGGACGGAGTTGCTCGATCGTCGCGAGCAGCGCGTCGCGCGGGACGTCCGTGCCGAGGTAGACGACGTGCATCCCGAGCCGGCGCAGCGCCAGCCAGAGGCCGAGCAGCCCGAGGTCGTGACGTTCTGCCGGCGGGCACGCCAGCACCACCACCGGGCCGGACGCGACCAGCGGTGTCCGCGCGATTTCCGCAAACGCCTCCCGGCGGAGCAGCTCGGACAGGAAGTGTTCGTGCGCGGGGAGGAGCTCACCGCGCTCCCAGGCATCGCCAGTCCGGCGCAGCACCGGGAACAACACACGGTCGAAGACCTCCGGCCAGGCGTGACGCGCCACCGCGGCGGCCAGCGCCTCGCTCACGGCCACCTCGTCCAGCGCGTGCGCCGCCGCCACGAGCAGCCCGACGGCTGGGTCGTCCTCCACCACGGGCGCCGGCGACGCGGGTTCCGAGGGGATGACGCCGGAACGTGACTCGGCGAGCACCGCCTCGGCCGCCTCGGCGGCGGACACGCCGGCCTCGGTCAGCGCGACCAGGCGGCGGATCAGGGCGATGTCTTCGTCGTCGTAGAGGCGGCGTCCGGTCGTCGACCGCGCCGGGCGAGGGATGCCGTAGCGCCGCTCCCACGTCCGCAGTCGTCCCTCGGAGACGCCGGTGGCGCGGGCGGCGGCACGCACGGTGTAGTTCATGGGTGTCACGCTATCGAGCGCGCAAAAGTGAGTCAACGGCACTGACAAGATTGTTCAGGCGCTGCCGATCCCGGGGTGCCTAGATCAGCCCGGCGTCCCGCGCCGCCAGCACGGCCTCCACCTTCGAGTGCACCCCGAGCTTCTGGTAGATGTTCCGCGCATGTACCTGCACCGTGCGCCACTCCAGCCCCAGCGCCTCCGCCGCGGTCCGATACGACCGCCCCTCCGCCAGGAGATGCAGGACCTCCGCCTCGCGCGGGGTCAGCGCCGGTCGGACGCTATCGAACCGCCCGAGCGACGCCGCCTCCACCACCGCGTGTGCCGCGGCGGACGCATCGATACCCACCGCACGGCCGCCCAGGCGCCCGGCGCGGCGCAACTCCTCCCACTCGCGCCGCGCGGTGGTCATCGGCGTGTGGGCCAGCATCTCGGCGAGCTGGATGCGCGCGATCGCAGCTTCCACCGGGTAGCCGTGACCGTCCGCCCACCGCACGGCGGCGCGGAGCAGCCGCACACCGGTGTTCACGTCGCCCGAGCGCACCTCCAGCAGCGCCCGCACACGGAGCACCAGCGCCGGCCAGGCGAGCGTGGTGGCCACGGCCTCTGGCCACGACTCCTCGAACCAGCGCGCCCACGTCACAGCCTGGCTCTGCGACCCGGCCAGTGCCACCGCCTCCGCCATCGCCAGCGTGCTGCTGGCCGTGAAGAGCGTGACGCGGGCGGGCGGCTCCGCTTCTGCCGGCACGCGGCGGTCGAGGTGCGCCCCGACGGCGGCCTGGAACCCCTCCGGCCCGCTGCGGAACCCGGGCGGGACCACGGACTGGAGGCGGTTCACCAGCCCGGAGAGCGGGCGGGGCGCCCGCCCGCCGGTGACCACCGCCTGGTAGGAGGAGATGCCCGCAGCGATCCAGGCGGCGAAATAGTCGAAGCCCAGCGGGTGCTCCGGCCACTCGATCGCCTGATGGATGCGCCCACGCGGCGCGTAGAGCGCCTCCTCCAGCACCCGCGCCTCCAGGCGGTGCCAGCGGCTGCGCAGCACCTCCGCCTGCGCCGCCAGCGTCTCCACCCACGGCCGGCCGGCATCGAGATTCCCGAAGGCGACGAGCGCCGGGATCAGCCGGGGGATCGAGGTCGCAGCGAGCGTGGACTGGCCGGCGCGCTCCACCGCGTGCAGCGCCTCCGCCAGGCCGCCGGGTGCCTGCGCCTCCAGCAGCACGCACTGCGCCACCCGCCGGTGCACAAGTTGTTCGAGCCGGCCGAGGTCAGACGGGGCCGGGTCCACCAGGGAAATCTCGTCCAGCGTCCGGAGCGCCGTCTCCGGTTCCGCGCCGAAGACCTCCACGCTGGCACGGGCCCGCAGCAGTTCTGCGCGCACCGCCGGGATGTCCGGTGCCAGCCGCAGCCCGAAATCGACCTCGGCGAGCGCTTCGCGGTACTGGCCGGCAGCGATGTGGCACACGGCAGCGACGGTGGTGAGGCGCGCGGCGGTGGCGAGGTCGGAGGCCACATGGGCGGCGCGGACCGCCTCCTGGTACGGCGTATGCCAGGTCTCCCCTGGGGGCAGATCCCGGATCACCTGACGGACGCGCTGGACGGGATCCGAGGCTGCCAACGGCGTCACCCTTCGATGTAGTAGGAGGTTTTCTACCACATCTGCGTCAGGAAGGTCGCACCGCAGACAACGATGATGCTTTTCAGAAAGAAGCCACACCCGGCTTCTGATCTACACCCCCTCCGACAGGGCGTTCACGAGCGTTACCGGCAGTACGCGCGAGACACGTCTGGGGCATTGAAGGCGCGTCGGGAGACCCCTCCCCGACGCGCCTTCGCCGTTCTACAGCCCTCTAGCCACCTGACGCCTATCCTCCGCCGATGGATACCACCCTGCTCGTGCTCATCGCACTCGCCGGCACCCTCACGCAGGCGGGGGTCGGCTTCGGGTTCGGGCTGGTCTTCGTCCCGTTCGCGGCCCTGGTCGTGCCGACCCGGGACGCGGTCGCCATGTCGCTCCTGCTGGGCACGATCATCGCCGGCGGGATCTACGCGGAGCAGCGCAAGCGCACCTCTCCGAGGGCGATCGCACCGCTCGTGGTCGGCGCGCTGCTCGGGACACCCCTGGGCGTGCTGATCCTCGTGCGGGCGGACGAGACGCTGCTCCGGCTGCTGGTCGCCACGTCCGTCTTCGTGAGCGCCGTCGTCACGCTCGCCACGGGCAACGGCCACCCGCACGAGGCGCGCCCGGAGCCAGTGGTCCGGCAGGGGATCGTAGGCGTCATGGGCGGCGTGATCCGGGGAGCCGTGTCCATGGGCGGACCACCAATCGTGCTGTACCAGCACTGGATCGGTGGCGGCGCGGATCGGATCCGCGGCGCCCTGACCGCCTACTTCTTCTGGGTCGGCATCCCCGCCACCGCCATGACGATCCCCAGCGGCGTCTTCACCGGCCACGTGATCCGCACCACGTTGGTCGCGCTCCCGGTCGCTGCCATGGGGGTCGCCCTCGGACGCTTCGTCCGCGCGCGGCTCACGGAGGCGTGGTTCGGTCGCGTGTCGATGCTGGTCCTGGCCGTCACCGCCGCGGTCGCCGCCTGGGGCGCGATCGACGTGCTGCGAGGGTAACGCGAGAGGCCTGCCGCCATCGCGGGCCCTGTTCCGATGGTCGTCTGACGACTACCTGACGAACGACATCCCCGCGGGCCTGTCGAAATCGCATCGCCCGTCGAACACTCGGGACGTTGGTCATATCGATGCCCTGCCCAACGGCCATCCGGGAGGACGGTGGTCCGGCTTACTGTTGCCCCGGACAGGCGCGATGCCTGAGACCGGGAGGCACCTGATGGTGTCGGGAGTGAGATTTGCCACCGGGAGCGCCCCCCGCCAGGGCGGCGCGTCCGTGACGGCTCAGCGGTTCCATCTATCGATCCTCGACGGCTTCGAACTCCGGGCAGGTGGGTGGACGCTGCTCGCCGGCCGAGGAGAAGCGCAACGCCTGATCACACTGCTCGCGCTGCGGGATCGCCCCGTTTCGCGCGGTGTCGTGGCCACCATGCTCCGGCCGGATGCTCCCGAGGCACAGGGCCTCGCGAGCCTGCGCTCGGCGCTGTCGCGTCTAGATCCGGATGTGCGCCACGCGATCGTCACCGCCGGCGCCGACCTGGCGCTGACGCCGGACGTGTCCGTGGACCTGCGGGATGCTCGTGCATTCGCCCAGCGCCTCCTGGACACGGAGCGGCCGCTCCCGTGGACGGACCTCCAGCAGGAGGCGAGCCAGTCACTACAGGCGCTGACGCTTGACCTGCTCCCGGGCTGGCAGGAGGACTGGGCGATCATGGAGGCCGAAGCGTGGCGGCAACTGCGGCTACACGCGCTCGATGCGTTATCGGTACACCTCACCCGAGCCGGCCGGTTCGCGAGCGCGGTAGGAGCCGCCGCCGCTGTGCTGCAGTCCGAACCGCTACGCGAAAGCGCCTGCGCGGCGCTGATTCGTGTTCACCTCGCAGCCGGGAACCGGAGCGAAGCCATCCGCGTGTTCACGGAGTTCCGCGCACGGCTCACGCGTGAACTGGGGCTTGCGCCGTCACCGGTGCTGTGCGCGCTACTCGCACCAGCGCTCCCGTAAGTCACCAGGCGACGGGGGATAGCGCCACTCAGGAGGTCGGGATCCAGGCGAGTGCGACCTCGTCCACCGTGAGGTCGTCGCGCTCGAGCCCGACTGGCATCGCCTCGATCTTCCCGGCGGCCTTGGAAGGTCTTGGAGCCCAGGACCGTGCGCTGGAAGTGGCGTCAGGCGCGATGCCATCCGTCCCCGTACGGTCGCCCAGCGGCCCGAGGCCGCTCAGATGCTCGATCCCACGATCCCACCCGGGTGTTCCCTGGGGGTGCTGCGACAGAACAGCCCCGAAATCATGCGACGTTCTGCCGGTGCTCCGAGACACGACGGTAGAAGTTCCCACCGACCCGCTGGAACCCCGCGAGGTCGCTGCCGAGCAACGCCTCGGTCGCGCCAATGAACAGCAGCCCCTCCGGTGCAAGCGCCTCCCTGAACCGACGCACGAGATCGCTCTTGACGTGGTTCTCGAAGTAGATCATCACGTTGCGGCATACGATCAGGTCGAAGCTTCTCTCGAACTGATCCCGCAGCAGGTTCACCTCCGCGAAGCGGATCGGGCCGAGCAGCCGACGAGTCGCGGTCATGCCGGCCGGCGTCTCATGGAAGTACGTCGCGAGGTCAGCCGGCGGTACGCCACGCATCTCCTCCCGGGAGTACGGGCCACCGAGTTTCGCCTTCGCCAGCACCTCCCGGTCGAAGTCCGTCGCGAGGATGCGCGACGAGGCGAGGACGCCAGCCCGGTCAAGCGCGATTGCCAGACTTAACGGCTCCTGGCCGCGCGAGCACCCGGCACTCCAGACCCGGAGACCGCGTCGACCCACCGTCAGCGCCGGGAGGATGTCGCGCGCCAGCAGGTCCCATTGCGATTCGTCGCGGAAGAAGTCCGTGACGTTGATCGTCAGCATGTCGCGCGTGGCCGCGAGCAGTGCAGCGTCCTTCTGCAGCTGCATAAGGAACGCCGAGGTGTCACCGCCGGCTTCGCGCTGGACAAAGGTCGTGATGCGCCGGCGCATCTGCTGTTGCTTGTAGGCCGTCAGGTCCAGGCCGAGCAGCCGCTGCAACTGATCCTGTAGTCGGGCGTAGGTCGAGTCATCCATGACCACTTCTCCCCCCCGCGATGCGCGCGTGCCGGACAATGCTGTGCGCTACCTCGTCCAGGGGAACGACCTCGTCCGAGAGACCGGCGTCAGCGACGGCCCTGGGCATCCCGTACACGACGCAACTGGACTGGGCTTCGGTGATGATCGTCCCACCGGCGGCGCGCAGCAGGGCGCAACCTCGGACGCCATCCCGTCCCATGCCGGTCAGGATGACGCCGATCGGATTTGCGTCCGGAAGCAGGGCGATCGATTCCATGGTCACGTTGACCGCAGGACGCACCCCGTGCTCCGGCGGCGCCTCGGTGAGCACGACGCTCCGACGAGGGTCGAACGCCATGTGGAAGCCCCCCGGCGCCAGCAGCACGTGCCCCGGCTGCATCGGCATCCCGGCTTCCGCTTCATGCACGTGGAGTGGCCCGAGGGCGTTGAGGCGATCCGCGAGGGACCGCGTAAACGTCGGTGGCATGTGCTGCACGACCACGACCGGCAGTCCGAAGTCGACGGGGAGGTTCGTGAGCACCTCTCGCACCGCTTGCGGGCCGCCGGTGGACGCACCGATGACGACAACGCGTTCGGCCCAGCCCCCAAGAGCCGGCGCAGTGGTCCCGCGGGGTCTGATCCCACGGGCCGGCGCAAGGCGGGCCCGCGAGGCTGCCCGCAGTTTCTCGACGATGAGCCCCGCCGCACCGGCACGCAGATCAGCGAATGACGGCTTCTCGATGAAGTCGACCGCGCCCAATTCCAGGGCCTGAATCGTGGTGTCGGCACCCTCCGTCGTGTGGCTGCTCAGCATGACCACGGGTGTCGGACGCTCCACCATCAGGCGCTGCAGCGTCTCCAGGCCTCCCAGGCGTGGCATCTCCACGTCCAGCGTGACCACGTCCGGGTGGAGCGCATGCAGCATCTGGAGCGCATGAATGCCATCTTCCGCGACCCCGACAACCTCCACACGGCCAGTCGCCTCCAGGGCGCGCCGGAGCGTGACCCGTATGGTTGCCGAGTCGTCCACGAGCAGAACGCGCGTCGGCCTCGTCATGACGTCGCCTGCCGTGCGCACCGCGGAGGATGTCACCGGTCGCCCGAGACCAGTCGCAGCAACGCCGTCTCAATCAGGTCCGCGTTGAAGGGTTTCACCACGAAGTCCTTTGCCCCGGTCTTGATTGCTTCCATGACGACCTGTTTCTGGCCCATCGCGGTGACCATGGCCACCCGAGCCGTGGGGTCTCCCGCCATGATCTCCTTGAGGGCTTCCAGCCCGTCCATGTTCGGCATGGTGATATCAAGCAGGACGGCGTCTGGCCGGTTCTCGCGGTACCGGGCGACGGCCTCCACGCCATCGGACGCCTCCACGACCGTGTGCCCCAGCCCCTTGATGAGGGCTGCGATTTTCATCCGCATGAACGCGGCGTCATCAGCGATCAGGATCGTTGCCATCCGTCGTACTCCTCCTCAGGCCGCCACAGAAGGCGTGCCTGGCGAACTGATCATCATCGAACCGTCTGCCACGGAGACACGGACGGTGCGCCCGTGCCCTCCGCCGGTTGCCTCCGCGTGCACCCGCAATCCGAGCGCCCGGACGGCAGCGC
>PHBR01000061.1 GCA_002840675.1 Chloroflexi bacterium HGW-Chloroflexi-9 | reverse complement strand
AGGCGGCCTGGCGGCGGGGCGCGCGCTTCGACGGGTGGACCGAGCACTTCCGTCTCGAGGCCTGGCAGGATGCCGCTCGGAGCCTCGGCGTCGTCCTCGGGGAGCCCGCGCCGCACTCCGGCCCGCCCCCGTGGGACGCTGCGGTCGACGCGCGTCTCAGTCAAGGATTCCTGGCGGACGAGCTCCGGCGCGGCCGCCATGGCGAGCTCACGCCGGACTGCCGCGACGGCGAGTGTCTCGCCTGCGGCGTCTGCACCCCGTAGTACGGCATGGCGGACTTCATGTACGCCTGCATCTGCGGCGCCTTTGCCGGGTCGGCCGCCGCGCGCAGCCCATCCCGGACCGCCTCGATCAGCGTCCGGTCGGCGGCCGGGAGGAGGCTGTCACGTTGACGGCGCGGCATGTGCTCGGATCACCTCGGCCAGTATGGAGCGGTGGCAGGCGTCGTCCTCGGTGGCCTCACCCAGCAGCACCACGCCGGTGCCGTTTGCCATGCGCGCGGCCCACGCCACGAGCTTCCGGCGCGCGGCCAGTTCCTCCCGGTAGCGTGCCTCGAACGCCGCGTCGTCCAGCGCTCCGCTGGCACGCGCCTCGGCCAGTTCGAGGCTCGGGGCGAGGTCCGGCTCCCACTGGTCGATCACGCGACGGTCGATGCCGGCCGGCCAGCCGCGCGTGACCAGCAGGCGCGGCCACTCCACCTCCGGGAGCGCACGCACGCTGCCGAGCGCGATCTTCGGGGCGGGCGGCTCGCTCATCGCGTCGCCTCGAGCGTGTACGCGAGCGCACCCGGGAGCGAGAGGTCGGCGCCGCCGGACAGCGAGGCGATCGACTGCAGTTCTCCCGCGTGTGAGAAGAGGTGCGCCGCGCTCCTCGCCACCTGGACGCCGATGGGACTCTCCGTCCGCCCCGCGGCGATCGGCGTCGCCAGCGCCGCGGCGTCGAGGCCGGCGAGCCACGACGAGGCGCGCGCCGTGGTCGCGTCGAGCGATGCGGCGACGGCCTCCAGGGGGTACGGACGGGCCGGCGCGCGGCCGTCGTACGTCGCGAGCAGCGCGTCCGGCTCGTGTCCCTGCGCCCTGACGTTCCAGTACCGGTCCTCGCGCGCGAGCGCGTGCACGACGATGTACGAGCCGGGGTTGAGCGTGGCGATCTCGCCCTGCGCGGACGGCAGCGGCAGCGCCTGGAAGGCGCGCCCGAGTTCGACATACGCATCGCGCAGCAGCGCGGCCACCATCGGTGCGGACGGGTCGTCCTCCTCCAGCCTTTCGTGGGTGCGGCTGAGCGCGCCGGGGAGTCCGAGGTCGCCCGCGCCGGCGAGCGACGCGATCACCGTGAGGTCGCCGGCGTGTACGAAGGCGTGGGCGATGCTCCTGGCGACCTGGTAGCCGGCCGTCGCCCCGCTGTCCGCCCACTCCGTGCCGGCCAGGTTCGCCGGCACGCGCAACCGCGCCGGGTCGAGGTCGTCGAGGAATCTGAACGCGCGCTTCCGCACGCGGCGGAACGCGTCCAGCGCCTCCTCGATGGAGGTGACTAACTGGCCGTAGGGGACTTCGGTGCGCTGGCGAGCAACCCAGACGTCACACCACTCGTCCGGCGCACCGTCCGCGTCCGCGAAGGTGAGCCAGCGGTCCTGGATGGCGGCGACGTGGCCGACGACCCAGCCACTGGTGCTCAGCGGACCCAGCGCGCCGCCTCGGCCGGGGGCGGGGACGTGCGCTGCCGCCCGCTCGAACTCGTCGAGGGCGTCCCGGAGCAGGCGAGCGAGCAGCAGTTCGTGGGCCACGCGTGGCAGTCTAGCGGGCCGCTTCCGGCCCCGGTGCCGGCCGGGCGCGCGCTAGGCGGCGCGGCGGCCGAAGGTGGCGTACGGACGCTTCGACGGCGCGAGCCGGGGGAACTCGGCGGGGCGCAACGGCTCCCGCACGTACGTGTGACTCACGAGGTCGCCCTGCAGCCACTGCCGCACGAGCGCCGTCCCGGCCACCCCAACGATCACCCCGAGCATGATTGCGAGCATCATCTGGCACCCCCGTCCGCACGAGAGACGCCCGGGTTGTCATCAGAACGGGCGTTCGTTCGGAACGAGAGGAAGATAGAACGACCGTTCTACCGTGTCAAGCGCTCTAGTGGCACCCCCGGCAGGCCAGACGCAGTCACCATAGGTCGCCCTCGCGGAGTTCGAGATACGGTCGGCAGTCGCGGCTCCTCGGTCAGTCCATCAGCCCCGGCATGACCTCGCTCGCGAAGTAGCCGAGCGACCGCGTCGCCTCCTCGTGGGTGAGGTTGCCCCACTGGAACGAGCCGACGAAGTAGTTCGCGCCGCTCTCCGCGCAGTACCGCTCCACGTACTCGCGGATCGTCCGAGGCGACCCGACGAGCAGCGCCTCCGCGTCGATCGCCTGCTCGGGCGTGATGCGCATCGTCAGCACGGTGTTGGGACGGGTGCCCTGCGGCACCTCGCCGCCCTGCTGCTTCTGGAACCACTCGGACTGGCGCACGCGCTCGTTGAAGGCGCCCGCCGCGCCGGTGGTGGCGTCGCCGCCCTCCGGCGCTGGCTTCGCGAAGTGGGAGAGGTACGAGTGATACGCGGCGATGCCGCGCTCGCGCGCCTCCTCGTCCGTGGGGGCGATGTAGATGCGTCGCGTGCCACCGTACAGCGGTTGCGCCGGGCGGTAGATCTCCGGGCCGTCCGTGGCACGGGCGCGCTCCCATGCCTCGCGGTAGATCTTCGTCACCGTCGCGACCTGCGCGATTGAGCCATTGGCGATGAAGTTCGCGCCGCGCTGCGCGGCGGACTCCGGGTTGCCGGCCCACCACAGCGGCGGGTGTGGCTTCTGGAACGGGCGGAGCTCCATCCACAGGTCCGTGACGTCCATGAACTTGCCGTGGTAGCTGAAGAACTCCGATTGGAGGCCGCGACGGAGCATGTCCAGCGCCTCCTCGAACCGCTCGTGGTTGTCGTCCGGATTCTCGCCCCACATCGCCAGTTCGGTGCCACCCCCGGTCCCCGGCCCGACGCCGAGGTCGAGGCGGCCGCCGCTCAACTGGTCGACCATGCAGATCTCTTCGATGAGGCGGATCGGGTGGTGCAGCGGCAGCACGAACACAAGCGGCCCGAACCGCATCCGCTTCGTGCGCTGCGCCGCCGCCGCCAGCAGCACGGACTGGTTCGGCGCCAGGCAGAGCGGCGAATGGTGGTGCTGGGCGACGTGGTAGGAGTAGATCCCCGCCTCGTCTGCCTGCGCCATCAGTTGCAGGCGCTCCTCGTACTGCTGGGCGATGCCGGCATCATCGCGCCGCTCGATGTGGTCGAAGATGCCGAACTTCATCGCGATGCTCCTTCTGTCGTGGCGGGCTGTCCGAACAGCACCGACTGCGGCACATCGAACCGGGCCGGGTCCACCATCGCGCGCTGGAGGAACAGCGCCACGTCCGCCATGCAGAGCTGCATGACGCCGTCCATGCGTACGAACTCGTGGCGCAGCCCGTCGTAGAGCCGGAGGTCGGCGCGCACGCCCGCCGCGCGCAGCGCGTCGAAGAACGTCGTCGACGAGCGGTACGCGATCACCTCGTCCGCCGTGCCGTGCAGCAGCAGCGTCGGCGGGTACGCCGGTCCCACGTGCGTGAGCGGGCTCGCGAGCCGCAGGTCCTCCTCCGACAGTCCGAGGCCGATCGAGTCGCCGGCGCTGGCCGGCATGCCTTCGTTGGTGCGTTCGGCGCCAGGGACGAAGCGGATCGGGGGGAAGAAGCCGACGACCGCGTTCACCACCTCGGACGCCTCGGGGTGGCCACCGTCGCCGCTGAAGGCGGGGTGGCCCGGGGTGCCGGCGGCCAGGAGTGCGAGCTGCGCGCCGGCGGAGAAGCCGATGAGCGCGATCTGGTCGGGGTGCACGCCCAGGTCGGCCGCGTTTGCGCGCATCCAGCGGAGGACGGCCTTCGCGTCGTGGATGTGGCCGGGCCACGGGGCCTCGCCGGTCAGTCGATACTCGGCCGCGACGACGACGACGCCGTACGCCGCGAGTTCCATCGCGCGCTCGCGCAGCGTGGTGCGGCTGCCCCGCTGCCATCCGCCGCCGTGGAACATGATCGCTGCTGGTCGAGGTGTCCCCGATAACGCCGGCGCGTACACGTCGCAGAGCAGGTCACGCCCGCTGCCGCGTCCGTAGACCACGTCGGCGCGCGCCGTCACGTTTGCTGCCGCCATAGGTGCCCTCGGTGCCGCTCATCACGATCGTGCTGGCCCGCACAATAGTCACCGTGGGGCGCGCGTCAACCGCGGGGAGGGCTACCGGCTGGGCAGCAGCGCCGCCTGCCCGCCGAGGTACGGGCGCAGGACCGGGGGCACCTCGATGCTGTCGTCCTCGAGGCGGCCGCACTCCAGCAGCGCGGCAACGGTGCGTGGAAGCGCGACGCCGGAGCCGTTCAGGGTGTGCAGGTGGCGGACTCTACCGTCGTCGCCGCGGTAGCGCAGGTTGGCGCGCCGCGCCTGGAAGTCCAGGAAGTTGGAGACGGAGGAGACCTCCAGCCACTCGCCCGCGCCGGGTGCCCAGACCTCGATGTCATAGGTCATGGCGGAGGCGAACGTGAGGTCGCCGGAGGCGAGCCGGATCACGCGGTAGCGCAGCCCGAGCGCGCGCACCACGGCCAGCGCGTCCTCCAGCAGTTGCTCGTGCGCGCGCCAGGAGTCGTCTTCGTCCGTGAAGAGGACCATCTCCACCTTGTCGAACTGCCAGCCGCGCTTGATGCCGCGCACCTCGCGGCCGGCGCTGAACTGCTCGTGGCGGAAGCACGGGGTGTACGCGGTGTGGCGGATCGGGAGCGTCGCGCCGTCCATGATCTCGTCGCGGTACATGTTCGTCACCGGTACCTCGGCGGTGGGGACCAGCCAAAGGTCAGTGCCCTCCGCGTGGAACATGGTGTCCGCGAACTTCGGCAACTGGCCGGTGCCCACGAGCATCGCCTCACGCACGAGGAACGGCGTGTAGACCTCCGTGTAGCCCTGCTCACGGTGCAGGTCGAGCATCCACGCGATGAGGGCGCGCTGGAGGCGCGCGCCGTCGCCCTTCAGGATGTAGAAGGACGAGCCAGACAGCTTCGTGCCCCGCTCGAAGTCGATGAGGCCGGAGCGCTCGCCGATCTCCCAGTGCGGGAGGCGCGTCGGGTCCGTCTCGGGCAGCGGAGCGTCCTTCACCGGCAGCGGCACGTCCAGGTGGCGCTCCCACCCGGCCGTCCCATCACCCTCGATGATGATGACCGCATCCTCTTCGCCACCAAGCGGCACGTCGGCGTGCGGGATGTTCGGCATCTGCAGGAGCAGCGCCTCGAGCGCGCCATCGAGTTCCTTGAGGTCGGCCTCCAGCCGGTCCAGTTCGCCGGCGACGGCGCGCTGTGCCTCGATCAGTTGCATGCGCTCCTCCGGCGACTTCGCCGCGCCGATGCGCTTACCGGCGTCGTTGCGCTCGGCGCGCCCGCGCTCCACCTGAATGAGGAGCGCGCGGCGACGGTCGTCTGTGTCGAGGATCGCGTCGAGGGGCGCCGAGGTACGGCGCTCGGACAGCATGCGTCGCACGTCATCCGTGCGTTCCCGGATCGTCTGGATCGAGAGCACCCGCGTCCTCCGCCTATGCCCGCATCGAGGCTGCACGTCGCGCCGCCTCGATGGCGGCGAGCCCCTGTTCCCGCACATCGTCTGCGATCCGCGCCGTGGGCGCGCCCCCCGGTGGGGTGGGCGCTGCGCCGCCCCGCAGCGTCGCCTCGTCCACCCACGTCCAGGCGAGGCCGTCCTCCGGGAGCACCGGTGCGTCCGAGGTGGGCCGCGTGAAGTAGATCAGGTCCAGGTGCTGGTGCGGCTCGTCCAGCGTGCCGTCCCGCTCGATGTCGTACACGCCGATGGTGACGGGCGCGGCCAGTTGCTGCGGGTGGGCGTACGCGAAGGGGCGGGTGCCGATGATTTCGACCTCCAGCCCGGTCTCCTCGCGCACCTCGCGCAGGACGGCCTGTACCGGGTCTTCGTCAGCCTCGATGTGCCCGCCCGGCGGCAGCCACATCCCGAAGCGGTGCCAGTGCAGCGCCGTGCGGCCCGCATGGGAGACGTAGCCGGTGACGGTGAAGTGGCGGTGCAGGGCAGGCGCTCCGAGGGCTATGCGACCGAGGATGGGCGACCGTGGATGGGTGAGGGCGGGAGCGTAACAAGCGCCGCGTCCTGCGCCTACCGCGCTCACTCAGCGGGGCGGCCGCTCCAGCCAGCCGAAGTCGAAGGCGTGGAGGCCCTCGATGATGGCGTGTGCGCGCGCCTGCGGCGGGGCGGGGGCGACGCCGTGGCGCACCTGCACGGCGGTGAAACCGGCGGCGTGCGCCGCCTCCACCCCGTGGGCGGAGTCCTCGATCGCCAGGCAGCGCTCCGGAGCCACGCCGATGCGCTCGGCGGCGTGGAGGTAGATGTCCGGCGCCGGCTTCGGGCGGGCCACCTCGCTCGCGGTCACAAAGAACTCGAACGCCGGTAGGAGCCCGATCCGCGTGAGCGTGCGCTCCACCCACCGGGGCGAGGACTGCGACGCCACCGCGACCAGCAGGCCGCGCCCGTGCAGCCCCTCGATCAGGTCGGCGGCCCCCTCCATCGCGGCGAGGTCGATCGACTCGATCATCTCGTTCACGGCCTCGCTGATCATGTGCGCCAGCACGTCCGGCGACTCCGGGCGACCGTAGGTCGTGCGGATCCACTCGGTCGTGAACGCCGAGGAAGAGCCGACGAGGTGCTCGTTCTGCTCCCAGGTGAACGGGGCCGGCGCGAGCATCGCCCGGATCGCCTCGAACCAGACGATCTCGGTGTCGGCCAGCACGCCGTCGAGGTCGAAGATGACCGCGTCGATGGCGCGCGAGGTGGGGGCCACGGTCAGGCCTGCGCGGCGTCCGCCGGGACGCGGCGGTCGGCTTCGACCCGCTGCTTGAAGTTCCAGAGCGAGTCGCGCAGCGCCTGTAGCCGGTGCGGCCGGTGGACGAGCGGCTCGAGGACGCCCGCGATCCCGCCGGCGGCGCGGTAGGCCAGTTCCACCGTCACATGGACCTCCGTCGCACCCTCCGCGTGCAGCGCCCAGGTGAGCGACTCCACGGCGCTGTCGCCATCGCGGACGTACGCGACGAGGTAGACGTCCGCGAGCGGCTGGCGGCGCAGGCGCACCGGCTCCGTGCGGCCGGGGACGGCGAGCGCGAACTGCATGCCCTCCGTGTCGGCGCTGAAGTCGCGGACGTGTGGCGCGAGCCATTCGTCGTAGGTGGTCGGATTGGCCAGGCGGGCGCGCACCTCGGCCGGGGCGGCGTGGATGTGGATGTCGTCGCGCAGCCGCTGCAGGCCGTCACGGACTGCCTTCGGCGTGTCGTAGCCGGGCAGGTGGTTCGTCATTCGTCGCCCCGGTCGCGCATCGTCGGGAACAGGATCACCTCACGCAGCGAGTGCTCGCCCATGATCAACTGCACGAGGCGGTCCATGCCGATGCCCAGGCCGCCTGCGGGCGGCATGCCGTGCTCGATCGCGACCAGGAAGTCCTCGTCCGCGACCTCCGCCTCCTCGTCGCCCTCGGTCTGCTTCGCGGCCTGCGCCTCCATGCGCTCGCGCTGGTCGACCGGGTCGTTCAGTTCGCTGTAGGCGTTCGCGATCTCGTACCCGAGCGCGAACAGCTCGAAGCGTTCCACGGTGTCCTCGTCGTCCACCTTCTTCTTCGCCAGCGGCGAGAGCGCCGTCGGGTAGTCGAAGATGAACGTCGGCTGGATCAACTTCGGCTCCACGAACGTGGACATGAGCGCGTCCAGGATCGTCGCCCAGGAGGCACCGTCCGCGACCGGCACGTTCCGGGAACGCGCGACCTCGCGCAGCGCCTCGGTCGTCGGGTACTGCCGGTAGTCGATGCCGGCGTGTTCGAGGAGTGCGCCGTGGTAGGTCGTGCGCGCGAACGGCGCCTTCAGTGACAGTGCCACCTCGCCGTGGTGGAACTCGGTCGTGCCGTGCGCCTGCACGGCGACGAAGCCCAGCAACTCCTCCACCATCGCGGCGACATCGTGGTAGTCGGCGTACGCCTCGTACGACTCGAGGAGTGTGAACTCCGGGTTGTGGCGATACGACACGCCCTCGTTGCGGAATACGCGTCCGATCTCGAAAACCTTCTCGAAGCCGCCCACGAGCAGCCGCTTCAGGTGCAACTCGAGGGAGATGCGCAGGACGAGGTCGCGGTCCAGGGCGTTGTGGTGGGTGGTGAACGGCCGGGCGGCGGCGCCGCCGGCGTGCTCCTGCAGGACCGGCGTCTCCACCTCCAGGAACCCGCGGTTCAGGAAGAACTGGCGGACGGCGGAGACGATGATCGAGCGCGCCCGTGCGACCTCGCGCGAGCGTTCGTTCGCGATTAGGTCCAGGTAGCGCTGGCGGTAGCGCGCCTCCGTGTCCGTGAGGCCATGCCACTTCTCCGGGAGCGGGCGCAGCGCCTTGGTGATGACGCGCCATGAGGCCACCGCGACCGTGACCTCGCCAGTGCGCGTGCGGAAGACGCTGCCGCTGACCTCCAGGAAGTCGCCGAGGTCGACGAGGTCGAGGTTGTCATAATCCGCGAGCGCGTCGCGGCGGAAGTGCAACTGGATGCGGCCGCTGCCGTCCCGCAGGTCCAGGAAGGCGGCCTTCCCCATCACGCGCTGCGCGGTGACGCGTCCCACGATCGTGACGTCAATAGCGTTGTCCACGCCCCCGGCCACCTCAAACCCCCCCAGGGCTTCCAGGGCGGTGTGGGTGCGCTGGACGCGCGCGGGGTAGGGGTCAGCGAGGCGCAGCAGGCGTTCGCGCTTCTCGAGGCGCTGCTGGATCAGTTCGTGCTCGGACGGCATCGATCCTCCGCAGGCTGTGCGTGACGGGCTCCACGTTCGCATATCCGCGCGGTATGTGCGCCGTGGGGTGCCCCGGAAACGCGGACGGGGCCGAATCGATCGGCCCCGTCCGTGAAGGTCGTCGGCGTGCGGCTAGGAGATCGAGGTGACGGTCAGGCTGGTCTCACCACGGGGGGTCTGGATGACCACCTCGTCGCCGCGCTTCTTGCCCAGCAGGGAGCGGCCGACCGGCGACTTGTGCGAGATGCGCCCCTGGGTGGGGTCCGCCTCGGTCGGGCCGACCAACTGGTACTTACGGCTCTTGCCGTCCGCGCCCTTCACGGTGACCGACGAGCCGACCTGCACGGTCTTGGACTTGTGCGCGGCTTCCTCATCGATGAGGACGGCGTTCTCCAGCGATCGCTCGATCTCGGCGATGCGGCCTTCCAGGAACGCCTGCTGGTTCTTGGCGTCTTCGTACTGCGCGTCCAGCTGGTCCGGGCCCAGCTCCTGGGCGTCGCGGATGAGCGCGGCCACCTCGGCGCGCTTGACGGTCTTCAGCTCGTGGAGTTCGTCCACGAGCCGCTGATAGCCGCCCTTGGTCAGGAGTACCGGCTCCTCGGGCATGGTCAGTTCCCTCGTACGTTTCGGCCGGCCTCTGATGGGCCGGCCTGCGATGAACGGTCGATAGATCAACAACGCGGACCCGCCAATGGCGGCCCCGCTTCCAAGCGGACAGCATACCCCGCGGCAGGCGGCGTCCGCAAACCCTGCCGGAACATGCGTTCGCCCTGGCATCGGTGGCCCGGTGTAAACTCGTCGCGGCGGGTCGCGAGCCTCGGGAGGCTCGCCGGGAGCGTCTGCATCACCTCGACTACGCCCCTCCGTGTTGCCCTGATCGGCGCGTTCGTGTTGGCGGTCGCCCTTGGCGGCGGCGTGGCCGGCGCGCTCGTGTCTACGAGGCTGGACGAGGACTCGGCACCGGCGCCCACGGCTACCGCCACGGCGGCGGCAGCGGCCACCCTCACGCCCGAGGAGGGCCTGCGCGCCGGCATCCAGACCGTCCTCCCCTCGGTCGTCACCGTGTTCGCGCAGGAGACCGGCAGTTACGGCTCCGGCGTCGTCGTCGGCGACGGCATCGTGATGACGAACTACCACGTGGTGGAGGGCGCCGGGGCGGTCACGGTGATCCTCGCGACCGGCGAGGAGCGCCCGGCAACCGCGCTGGCTGACGATTCCCCGTTCCAGGACGTGGCGCTGCTCCGCATCGACGGCACCGGGCTGCGGGTCGCCCGCCTCGGGTCCCCGGAGGGGCTGCTCCCGGGTGACCCGGTGGCCGTGGTCTCCGGCGGGGTCTTCGACTTCACGAACCAGGTGAAGGTCGGCGTGCTCTCCGCGGCCGGCCTGGACTTCCCGAAGGACGGCGTGGTGCTGCGCCAGATGCTGCAGACGGACGCCACCGTGAACCACGGCGACTCGGGCGGGCCGATGATCAACTCCCGCGGCGAGGTGGTCGGGCTCGTGAGCAGCGTCATCCGGCGCGTCGGGACCGATCAGGCCGTGACCGGGGTCTCGCTGGCGCAGTCGATGGACGCGCTGCGTCCGTTCGTAGAGGCTGTATTGACCACGGGCGTGAACCCGCGCCCCCGGATCGGCATCGAACGTGTCGGCCGGCATCACATCCCGATCGACGACGAACGGGCGAGTGCGATGGGGCTGCCTGTTACGCGCGGGGCAGCGATTATTGGGGTTGAAGCGAACAGCCCGGCCGCGGAAGCCGGGATCGCTGCCGGCGACATCGTGCTGGCCGTCAACGGCGTGCCGATCGATGTTGAACGGCCATTCGTGAATCTTCTCGCAGCCGTGCCGACCGGCGACGAGGCCCAACTGACCATCCTCCGGGGCGAACAAGCCCTGGAGGTCACCGTCCGCCCACGGTTCGCCGTTCCCGGCGCGCCCTGAGCGAAAGGATCGGCATGAACGACAACGACGAGCGCCGCCCGAACCCCGTGCGGCCCGACCCGCCGCTCTTTGCGCCCGTGGTCTTCGGTGACGACGACGACCAGCCCCCCGGCCGCGGCTTGCGCCCGGTTGGCGGCGGCAACGGCGGCTACGACAGCGACGCCGGGCTGCTGCGCGTGCTGGCGGTGATCGTGGTGCTCGGCCTCGTGATCATCGCGCTCGTGCTCCCGTGGTCGCCGGTCCGGGTGATCGGTGGCGGTGGTGACGACGACGCGATCACGGCGCGTGAGCGGGGCGAGGCGCCCTCCGTGCCGGAAGGCATGGCCGCGCTCAGCAAGCTGTACGAGATCAACGTCCCCGCGGACTCGCCGGGCCCCCTCTCCGTCGAGGTGAAACTCACCTCCGTGGACGTGGAGGTCGGGAGCCTCGCGTACTACGCCTGGGACGGCCAGACCTGGTCGCGGCTGAGTCCCGTGGATCTGGGCCCGGACGGCACCACGGTGACCGGCTCCATCCCGGCCACCTCGGTGTCACTCGCGGTGCTGCGCCGGACGGCGCTGGCGGGGTCGCTTGCCCTGATCGTGGAGTCGGGCGCGACCCCAGACCCCCGCGCCGGGGCAGCCTCGATCATCGCGGTGGTGGCGGCGCGCCCCGCGCCTGCCGGCACGGATGGCGTGAGTGGCGAGATCGTGGCCGCGGATGACGCACTGGCGCCCACCGTTGCCGTTGCCGGCGACGCGCGCGTCCTCTTTGGCGTCACGGATGCGGGCGAGACCGCGCTGATCCAGGGCATCCTGGGTTCTTCGGAGGCGACCACCGGGCACATCGCCGCGCTCGTGGAGGCCGCGCGCACCCGGGGCGCCGGTGGCATCTACGTGGACTACGCCACGCTTCCCGCAGCCGACCGCGACCGCTACACGGCATTCGTGACCGCGCTGGCGACCCGCACGAAGGCGGAGGGCATGGCGCTGGTGCTGGCCGTGCCCGCTCCGGCGTCCGCCGACACCGGCGCGTACGACTGGGCCGCCCTGCTGGCGCAGGCCGACGCGCTCTGGCTCCGCGTGCCCGCCGACCCCGTGCTGGTCTTCTCGCAGCTGGAGGCCGGCCTGGCCGCCCAGGACGGGGCGCTCCTCTCTCGCATCAGCCTGATCGTTGACCGCCGCTCCACGGAGCTGTCCGCCGGCCGCTTCACGGCGATGAGCACGCGTGACGCGCTGGCGGTCGCCAGCACCATCGACCGTCGCGTGGAGGCGATCGGGCCGGGCAGCCCGGTCACGCTCCGCGCCGCGAGCCTCGGCGATGCCGCCTCGGGCGGCGTGCTCACCTGGGACGAGACCGCCCGTTCCGTCTCCTTCCGCGTCACCGGTTCGACAACGGACCGCACCGTCTGGGTCACGAACCGTTACTCGGTCGCGTTCCGCCTGGACCTCGCGAGCCGCATGGGCCTCGGTGGCGTCGCGATCGAGGCGAGCAGCAACGACGAGGCGCTCGCGGACATCTGGGAGCCGGTCGCCGAGTACCTGGCCGAGGGCGTGGTCACGCTGATGCGCCCGTTTGGCGCGTACCTCGTGCCGTGCTGGCAGGCGGAAGGCGGCACGCTGGAGGGGCAGGGCGCCTGCTTCACCTCGGAGGCGGCACCCGGCACGGTCGTCTGGCGTGCGCCCGGTGAGCCGGGGGCTTACACGATTCGCTTGGTGGTCTCCGACGGCGTGATGTTTATCGCGCAGGAACTGGCCCTGCGTGTCGGCGACGAAGCGGCGCCGACCGCGACGCCGACGCCGGACGCGACCGAGGCGCCCACGGCTGAGCCGACTGCGGAGCCGACGGCTGAACCGACCGCCGAGCCGACCGCGGAACCGACGGCGGCGCCCACGGTTGCGCCAACCGTCGCCCCGACGGCAGCGCCGACCCCGGCTCCAACGGTCG
>PHBR01000060.1 GCA_002840675.1 Chloroflexi bacterium HGW-Chloroflexi-9 | reverse complement strand
GGGCTCCTCGATGAGGTAGGCCGGCTGCTCACCGTCGCGCTTCCAGAGGAAGTACGCGAGCGCGGCGAGCCCGGCGGCGACCGCCAGGGCGAGGGCGAAGCGGAGCGGGCTGCGGCGCGACCGGCGGCGGCGCAGGGCGCGGTCCACGAGTGGCTCCACCTGCTCGCGCAAATCCTCCACCGCGTGGCGGGCATCCTCCATGGTGGAGGCCGGAATCGCCTCGATCAGGGCGTCCGCGCGACGGCGGCCGTCACGCGCGACATCGCGGGCAACGCTGCGGACACGGTTACGGGTGGGGATCGGGATTCGCATGCGGCATCGCCTCGTCAGTCCAGGTGCGGTACCGGACGCGCGCTGCCGCGGCACGGCCGGTATGTGGATAAGTGGTTCCACCCCCGGCGGGAGGCTCAGTCTAACACGGGCGAGCGGCCCGCCCTCGGTCGGTTCGCCCCGACTCTGAGCGAACCTCTGCACACCCTGCCCACAGTCAGGAACACCGGCCCTCCGGGAACATGGCGGACGGCAGGTGTCGACAAGTGGCGCCAGCGCGTATGCTCCGTTGGAGACGCTGAAGCACCCTCGCATCCACCCTGCTCGCTCGGCCCGTGCCCGAGTCTGGCAGGGCTGTTGCGTTCAAGGCCGAGGCGTATAGTCAGGGTCTCCGCAGCCTGTCCAGGGAGTGTCGTCATGATCACCGACCGCGCCGAGCGGAATATCAAGCAGTACCCGGACCGTACGAACCCGGGTGCCGGATACCAGTTGTTGCTCCGGCTCCGCATCCAGAACCGCCCCGGTATGCACGGGCGCGTCTCCACCATCCTGGGTGACCGCGGCGCGCAGATCCTCGACATCGACATCGCGGATGTGAACCCGGACTTCATCGTCCGCGACTTCATCATCCTGTGTGCCGACCAGGAGCAGGCGCACGAACTCGTCAGCGCGGTGGAAGCGGTCGACGGGGTGGAGGTCCAGCACGCCTCCGACCGCACGTTCCAGTTGCACCGCCGCGGCAAGATCGAGATCGCGAACAAGGTGCACATCCGCACCAACGCGGAACTTTCCCACGTCTACACCCCCGGCGTCGGACGCGTCTCGATGCAGATCTACGACAACCCGGATGCGGTCTGGTCGCTGACGATCAAGCCGAACGCGGTGGCGATCGTGACGGATGGCACGGCAGTCCTCGGACTCGGCGACATCGGCCCCCACGCCGCGCTGCCGGTGATGGAGGGCAAGTCGATGCTCTTCAAGTCCTTCGCGGACATCGACGCGTGGCCAATCTGCCTGGACACCAAGGACACCGAAGAGATCATCAGCATCGTGAAGGCGATCGCGCCGGGCTTCGGTGCGATCCTGCTGGAGGACATCTCTGCTCCGCGCTGCTTCGAGATCGAGGACCGGCTGCGCGCTGAGATGACCATCCCGGTCTTCCACGACGACCAGCACGGCACCGCGGTGGTGGTGCTGGCGGCGCTGATCAACAGCCTGAAGATCGTGAAGAAGCGCCCGGAGGATCTGAAAGTCTGCGTCCTGGGCGTGGGCGCCGCCGGCGTTGCCTGCTCCAAGATCATGATGAACTTCGGCGTGAAGAACGTGATCGGCTTCGACCGGGAAGGCGCGGTCTACCGCGGTCGCAAGCAGCACATGAACACCGCCAAGGACTGGTTCGCCGAGCACACCAACCCGGAGGGCTTCGACGGCACGCTCGAGGAGGCCCTGGAAGGCGCGGACATGTTCCTGGGCCTCTCCGGCCCGAACCTGCTCAACCCGTCATGGGTGGACAAGATGGCGAGCGACGCGATCGTCTTCGCGCTGGCGAACCCGGTCCCTGAAGTCATGCCGGACGAGATCACGGGTAAGGCCCGCGTCATCGCGACCGGCCGCTCCGACTTCCCCAACCAGATCAACAACGTGCTCTGCTTCCCGGGCCTGTTCCGGGGCGCGCTGGACTCCGGCGCCCGGCAGATCACGGAGGAGATGAAGATCGTGGCTGCCCGCGCCATCGCGGAGACGATCCCGGACGACCTGCTGACGGAGGACTACATCCTCCCGTCCGTCTTCAACGAGGAAGTGGTCACCCGCGTCTCTGAGGCCGTGGCCGCCGAGGCCGTCCGCGCCGGGAACGTCCGGACGAAGGGCTCGCGCGTCTTCATCTAGGCCGCACAGGACACACCCGCCACCCCGCCGTCAGGCGGGAACGCGGTTAAACGAAGAAGCCCGGCGTTGCGGCCGGGCTTCTTCATGTTTGCGGTCGGGAGGCTGACCGAGCGGGCGCTAGCCGTAGCGTTCCTCGGTCCAGGGGTCGCCGTGCATGTGGTAGCCGTACATCTCCCAGAAGCCGGGCCGGTCCTGCGCGACGAACTCGATGCCGCGGATCCACTTCGCGCTCTTCCAGAAGTAGAGGTTCGGCACCAGCCCGCGGAGCGGCCAGCCGTGCTCGGGCGTGAGCGGCTCACCGTTGTGCGTGTGCACCAGCATGTTCTCCGGGCCCTGGAGTTCGGGCAGCGGGACGTTAGTCGTGTAGCCACCATAGGAGTGGAACACGACGTGTCCGGCCTCCGGCTTCACCTTCACCAGCGCCTGCAGGTCGATGAAGCGGACGCCGTCCCAGTGGTTGTCGAACTTGCTCCACGTGGTGACGCAGTGGATGTCGGAGAGCGAGTTCGTCTGCGGTAGCGCGTTGAACTCCTCCCACGTCAGCACCTTCTCCTCCTCGACGAGGCCAAAAATGTGCAGACGCCACTCGGAGAGGTCGATCTTCGGGATGTTGCCGTAGTGAAGGACGGGCCAGCCGTCCGTCAGGCGCTGCCCCGGAGGCAGCCGCCGGCGACCGTCAGGTCGCGCTTCTTGCGAACGGGGGTCGGAACGGAAGAGCGACACGGACGCCCTCCTGACCGTGGTGTGCGAGGGGTTCGACCGGTCGAGTGTAACACCGGGCCAGCCGCCGCCTCCGACGACCCAGCCCGCCTGGGGACGTACGATGGAGTGACCATGTCAGCCGACACTGAGCGCCCTGAGCACCCGTCATCGACCGCCACTCGGCGGTCCTTCCGGCTGCGCGCCGCCGGCCGGCTGCGGGGCTTTCTGGCGCTCGCGGCGGTGATCGTCGCGCTCGACCAGGCCACGAAGGCGCTTGTGCGCGCGAACCTCGCGGTCGGCGAAACCTGGCCGGAGGGCTGGGAGTTGATCCGCATCGGCCACGTCCGGAACACGGGCGCGGCGTTCGGGATCCTGCAGGGCGCCGGTGACTTTCTGGTGATCGCCCCGCTGGTCGCGATCGGCGCGATCACCTTCTACCTGCTGTCGCTGCCCGGCCACAGCCGCTGGTACCCCGTGTCGCTGAGCATGATCCTGGGCGGCGCGATCGGGAACCTGATCGACCGAGTACGCCTGGGCGCGGTGACCGACTTCATCGACCCGACCCACTACCCACTCTTCAACCTCGCCGACTCCGCCATCGTCCTCGGCGTCATCCTGATGGCGGTCCTCTCCTTCCTTGAGCCCTCCGAGAAGCACGCGACGGCCTCCGCCACTCACATCGAGGCGGAGGCGGGCGCAGAGCGCGCCGGATGACGCCGGTCACCCGTTTCGTCGTGCCCGAGGAAGCGCGCCTGGACCTTGCGGTGACCGCGCACATGCCGGCGCTCTCGCGATCGCAGGTGCGCCGCCTGATCGAGGCCGGCAAGGTGGAGGTCGACGGTGCCGCGATCCTGAAGCCCGGCGTCACCGTCGGACGGGGCGTCGCCGTCGCCGTGGAGGAGCCGACGCTCCGGGACATGGACGTGGCCGCCGCGGACGTGCCGCTCTCCATCCTTTACGAGGACGAAGAGACGCTCGTGCTCGACAAGCAGCCAGGCCTCGTCGTGCACCCGCGCGAGGGCGTGCAGGAAGTCACCCTGATCAATGCCGTCCGCGCGCGCTACCCGGAAGTAGCGGAAATCGACGACTCCGACCGCGGTGGGATCGTCCACCGCCTGGACCGCGACACCTCCGGCGTGATCGCGCTCGCGAAGTCGGAGGAGTCGCAGGCCGCGCTCAAGGAGCAGTGGCGCAACCGCGAGACCAGCAAGACCTACCTGGCGCTCGTCGAGGGCCGCGTGGAGCCGTCGCGCGGGATCGTGGACGCACCGCTCGGCGCCGACCCGGAGGACCCCCGGCGGCGCGCCGTGGTCGAGAAGGGCCAGTCGGCGCGCTCGGAGTACCGGGTGCTGGAGCAGTACGGTGACGAGGCGGCGCTGCTGCTGGTGGACATCTTCACCGGCCGCACCCACCAGATCCGCGTGCACCTCGCCGCGATCGGCTACCCGGTGGTCGGGGACACCCTCTACGGGCAGGAGTCGCCGCTGATCGGGCGGCAGGCATTGCACGCATGGCGGCTCGGCTTCACGCTCGCCTCCAACGGTGCGTGGCGTCTGTTCGAGGCGCCGGTGCCACGCGACATGAAGCGGGCGATCCGGCAGTTGCGGGCGAAGCACCCCGTGACGCCGTGCCCGGAGATCGGAGCCCTCTCGTGACGGCGCCCACCCCCGTCCGCGTACGTTACGCGCCGAGCCCCACCGGCGACCCGCACGTCGGCAATATCCGTATGGCGATCTGGTCGTGGCTCTACGCCCGCCACACCGGTGGCCAGTTCCTCGTGCGCATCGAGGACACGGACCAGACCCGCCTGATCCCCGGTGCCGTCGAGCGCATCCTGGAGTCGCTGAACTGGCTGGGGCTGGACTGGGACGAAGGGCCGGACATCGGCGGGCCATACGCACCCTACTTCCAGTCGCAGCGGCTAGAGGGCTACCGCGAGGCAGCGGACCGCCTCGTCGCGCAGGGCAACGCCTACCCGTGCTTCTGCTCCTCGGAGGAGCTGGATGCACTCCGCTCCCGCCAGCAGGCGGAGAAGCGGCCGACCGGGTACGAGGGCAAGTGCCGCACGATCCCACCGGAGGAGGCCGCGCGCCGTGCCGCCTCGGGTGAGCCGCACGTGATCCGCTTCGCCACCCCGCGCGAAGGCAGCACGACGGCGCACGACCTGCTGCGCGGCGCGATCACGGTGGAGAACGCCACGCTGGACGATTTCGTGATCCTGAAGTCGGATGGCTTCCCGACCTACCACCTGGCCCACCCCGTGGACGACTTCGCGATGCAGATCACGCACGTCACGCGTGGCGAGGAGTGGATACCCTCCCTCCCCCGCCACGTCTTGCTCTTCGACGCGCTCGGCTACCCGCGCCCGGTGTTCGTGCACGGGCCGGTGATCCTGGCGCCGGGTGGCGGCAAGCTCTCGAAGCGGCACGGGGCCACTTCCGTGCTGGAGTACGCGGACGCGGGCTACCTGCCGGACGCGCTGCTGAACTTCCTGTGCATCACCGGCTGGGGCCACGGCGACGAGACCGTGTTCAGCCGCGAGCGCCTCATCGAGATCTTCGACATCGCCGACGTGAGCCTCGCGCCTGCCACCTTCGACACCGAGAAGCTGAACTGGCTGAACGGCGTCTACCTGCGCCAGATGCCGCTGCGCGAACTGTCCGAGGCGATCGCACGCCGCCTGGAGCGCGAGCTGCCCGGCGACGTGCCGCGCCCGCTGGACCGGGTGCTGGTAGAGGCGGTGACGCCCCTCATCCAGGAGCGCATCCAGACGCTGGCGGAGGTGACGCCGCTCGTCGACTTCTTCTGGACCGGGAGCGTCGAGACGCCACCGGCCGGCGAATTCCTCACGAAGAAGTGGGCCGGCCAGGGCGAGGCGGCCGGTGCCGCACTGGACGCCGTCGCCGGCGCCATCGAGGCCCTCGACCCGTTCGAGGCGGCGCCGATGGAGGCGCGACTGCGGGCGCTGGCGGACGAGATCGGCGCGAAGGCCGGGGACCTATTCACCCTCGTGCGGCTCGCCGTCACCGGGCGGAAGGTGTCGCCGCCGCTCTTCGAGTCGATGGAGATCATCGGGCAGGAGGCGTGCGCGGAGCGGCTGCGCTCGGCGGCGGGAGTCGTCCGCGCAGGATGACCCAATCGAGAGGTTGCGGTACCCTGTCGTGAGTCCGCTGGGGATTCGTCTAATGGTAGGACAGCACACTCTGGATGTGTCAGTCGAGGTTCGAGTCCTCGATCCCCAGCCAATCTGAACCGACCGAGCGCCCCCGCAAGGGGGCGTTTCGTTATGGCGCGGGGCTCCGCGCGGATGGCACCGCCCGCGGCGCAGGGCATACACTCCCGCCGCTCACAACGGGTTCGAGAAGGGGTGCGTCATGGGCAAGCTCGACGGCCGGGTCGCCATCGTGACCGGCGGCAGCCGCGGCATCGGCCAGGCGATCGCGGAACTCTTCGCCGCTGAGGGCGCGAAGGTGGTCTGTGCCGCGCGCACCCTCAAGGAGGGCGACCACCAACTGGAGGGCTCGCTGGAGCGCACCGTCCAGAACATCGTCGCCAACGGAGGACAGGCGGTCGCCGTCACCGCGAACGTCTCCGAGGAGGACGACGTGAACCGGCTGGTGGAGGAGGCGAACGCCGCCTTCGGCCCCGTCGACATCCTCGTGAACAACGCCGCGTTGAACTACTACATCCCGATCGTGGACTACCCGGCCAGCCGCTGGATGCGCTCGTTTGCGGTGAACGTGCACGGCCCGTTCATGATGTCGAAGGCCGTCCTGCCCTCGATGATCGAGCGGAAGACCGGCGCGATTATCAACATCTCCTCGGGCGCGGCGATTGGCCCCGGCCGCGGCCCCTACCCGGGTGCTCGGGTGACCGGCGGCACCATGTACGGCGCCTCCAAGGCGGCACTGGAGCGGATGACGCAGGGCCTGGCGCAGGAGGTCTACGAGCACGGCATTACCGTGGCGTGCTTCTCGCCCTCGCAGGTGGTGCCCACGCCGGGCACCGTCTTCCACCACCTGGTGGACGGCCTGGACGACCCGAAGGGCGAGCCGCCGCTGATGATGGCGCGTGCCGCGTTGCTGCTGGCCTCCGAGCCCGTCGACAAGGTCACCGGCCGCGTCACGTACAGTCAGCAGATCTTGCAGGAGTTCGGCTGGATCACGGACGGCAAGGGTACCGGCATCGACCGGCCCGGCTCCGGCTTCTCGCAGATGTAGCCACGCCGGTGCGTCCACGCCCCCGGTATGTCCGAGGGCGTACGATCCGTCGACACGGCCACCAACGTTCACCCGGGAGGGACCACGCGATGCACGAGGCGATCCGCGCGCTGGACGAGATCCGTCCGCTGCGCGACCCGTTGCTCATCGGCGCCTTCTCGGGCTTCACGGACGCCCCGGGCGCCGCGACGCACGCGGTGGACTTCCTGGTCCGCGAGTGGGTGGCGACGCCGTTCGCGGAGATCGACCCGGAGCGGTTCTACGACTTCACCGTCCAGCGGCCCCGTGTCCGCCTGGAGCACGGTGAGCGCGTGCTGGACTGGCCGCAGAACCGCATCTACCTCGCCTCGCCGCCCGGCGCGACGCGCGATATCCTGCTGATGTCCGGCGCGGAGCCGCACCTGCGCTGGCGCACCTTCTGTGAGGCGATCCTGGAGGTCGCCCGCGAGACCGGCTCCACCACCAGCGTGACGCTGGGCGCGCAGCCGGCCGGGGTGCCACACACGCGGCCGCTGCCCGTCTCCCTCTCCGCTTCGCACGAGGACTTCGAGACGCTCTTCGGCCTCAAGGCCCCGGCGTCCCGATACCAGGGGCAGACCGGCATCGTCGGCGTCCTGAACCTGCAGTTGCGCGCGCAGGGCTGGAAGAACGCCAGCCTCTGGGCGATGGCGCCGCACTACCTGACGATCGGCCCCAACCCGCACATCGCCGCCTCGTTCGTGCGGCTACTGGACCGCGCGCTGGGGACGACCACCTCGGTGCAGTCGCTGGCCGAGGAGACCGAGCAGTTCGACGAGCAGGTGCGCCAGGTGGTCGCGGAGTCGGACGAGGCGGCGGCGTACGTCCGCCAGCTGGAGGAGCAGTACGACTCCTCCCGCCCCGCCCTGCCCCCCGGCGCTTCCGAGGACGTGCGCGGCGACCTCCCGCCGACCCCGGAGATCCTGGACGACCTGGAGCGGTTCCTGCGGGAGCAGCGCAAGGGCGAGTAGCCCTGGCGCGCCGCCTCAGCGGCCAAGCGCGAGCACCACGAACGACGTCACGATGAACGCCGCTACGGCAGCGAAGAGCGGCGCGTCGCGCACGACGAGTTCGTCGACCGGGCGCGCGCCGGCACACCTCGCGAGGATCGCGAACCGCCAGAGTCCCAGCACGACGGGGAGGAGTGCGAGCAGGAGCGCACCCTGTCCCGGCGCATCAGGCCGCACGGCGTAGGCCGCGAACACCCCGACGATCCACCAGCCCGTGAACGGCACCGCGACCGCGAAGAAGCCCGGCCGGTAGCGCCGCAGCACGCCCCGGTGGATCGGGGCCACCTCTCCCAGCGTGGCGATCTCCTGCTCGCGCTTCAACCACACTACAAACAGTGCGCCGAGCGTGGAGAGCCCGATCAGCCAGCCGGACACCGGTACCTCGATCGCCGCCGCGCCGGCGGCCGCGCGCAGACCGAAGCCGGCCGCGATCGCGACCGCCTCGACGCCGGCGACCGCGCGGAACGCCGCCGTGTAGGCGGCCGACAGCGCAAGGTAGGCGAGCAGCACGCCCACGAACGCCGGGCCGAGCGCGAGGCCCACCGCGATCGCCGCTAGCGTCAGGAGCACCGCGGCGCGACGGGCGAAGCCGGGGCTCAACGCCCCGGACGCCACCGGGCGGTCGCGCTTCCTCGGATGAGCGCGGTCGGAGTCCACGTCGTGAACGTCGTTGAAGAGGTAGACCGCGGAGGAGGCGGCACAGAACGCCAGCACGCCCACCAGCATGCGCACGGCCACGCGGCGCCAGTCGGCCGCGTCCGAGGCGTCCCAGTGCTCGTCCACGGAGAACACGGCAGCGGCGACCAGCAATAGGTTCTTCTGCCATTGCAGGGGGCGCACCGCCCGCCACAACGCCGCCGTCCGTCGGTCCATGCGGCCTCCGCCGTGGTCAGCCCTCCACGGTCCCGGACCGGAGCGGCATGCCGTTCACCGAGAGTCTACCGAGCAGCCCGGCTGCGGAGGTGCCGCGATCCGCAGTGAGCGGCGACAATACCCGGGGCCGCTGGAGTACAGCGGTCGGGAGGCGTGCATGGCCGGGATCGGGCAGCCGTGAGGCGTGGCGGACGGGTTGGCGGGCTGCTGCGCGGCCGGTTCATCCGGGTCGCCCTCGTCGGCGCCGTCTCGGGAGCGGTGGACTTCGGGGTCTTCAACCTCCTCCTGCTCGGCGGCGGTCGCGATGTCGCATTCCTGCTGGTGGCCAACACGGTCGCCTTCGCCTGCGCGATGGTGGTCAACTACACGCTGAACGCGCGCTTCTCCTTCGGTGTACCGATGACGCGCCGGAGCGCGATCCGGTACAGCGTGTTCACGGCGTTCGGCCTGGTGCTCTACAACGGGAACCTGCTGTTGATCCGCTGGCTGCTGGAGGCGGACACCTCGCTCATGCTCAACGCCTCGAAGGTGGTCGCGATGGGGATCCTGGTCGTCTGGAATTACGCCGGCTACCGGCGCTTCGTCTTCCCGCCGGCCGAGGCGGCCCTGGCGCCGGGCCGCCCCTCGTGAGCCGCACCATCTCCGTCGTGATCCCGGCGAAGGACGAGGAGCTGCGCCTCGGGCGCACGCTCGCCCGCCTGCGCGAGGCAGCACCGCGCCTCGGCATCACGGAGGTGGTGATCGTGGACGACGGCAGCCGCGACCGGACGCCCGACCTCGTCCGCGAGGCGTCAGCCGTCGGCGGCGGCCCCGTCTTCCGCCTCGAACGGCACGAACGTAACCGGGGCAAGGCCGCCTCGCTCCGCACGGGCATGCTCGCGGCCAGCGGCGACCTCATCGCGCTGTTCGACGCGGACCTCTCTGTCGACCCCGCCTACCTCGAGGGCGCGCTGCGCCTGATCGAGGGTGGTGCGGACGTGGTGACCGGCACGCGGATCCAGGAGGACGGCACGGAGGTGCGCGGGTCGCAGCCGCTGTTCCGCCGGGCCGGAAGCCGCCTCTTCCGCTTCATGCAGGAGGCGATCGTCGGCCTGCCGTTCCGCGACACGCAGTGCCCGTTCAAGGTGATGAGGCGGGACGTCCGGGATGGCGTGGTGCCCCGCCTCACGATCGACCGGTGGAACTTCGACGTGGAGTTCCTGGTGGTCGCGATGCGCCAGGGGTTCGCCGTGCGCGAGCTCCCCGTTGTCTTCGAACACGTGGACGGTTCCACCGTCCGCATGACGCCCGGCTACTTCATCGAGCAGCCGCGGGCTCTGTGGGCGATCCGACGCCGGCACGGCTCCGCGCGTCGTCGGGACCGCCGATGAGCCGCTCTCCGCTGCAGCGAGCCGGAACTTACGAGCGCCGCGGGCCGCTCGGCCTCGAGGCGGCCTTCCGAGGCCTGGGCCGTCGCTGGCTCACGGACTGGCCGCGGCGCTCCTGGGACCTGCCGGTGATCGTGCCCTCGCTGAAGGCGTCCCGCTGGATCTTTGCGCTGGCGCTGGCCGTGGCGTTCGTGAACCTGGCGATCGTGATCTGGGCAGACCTGGACTGGGTGTGGGCGGACGGACGCGCGCGCCTGACGATTGCTCGGTCGGTCATCGACAACAAGCAGCCCGGCTTCACGCAGTTCGGCAACACATGGCTGCCGCTGCACCCCGCGGCGATGCTCCCACTGGTCTGGATCGACTGGGCCTACCGGTCTGGCGCCGCTGGCATCCTGGTGAGCACGCTCTCGCTCGCGGTCTGCCTCTTCTACACACACCGCTTCGTCTTCGTCCTCACCCGCTCGATGGGTGGCGCGTTCGTCGCGGCGGTCGCGCTGGTGCTCTCGCCCAACTTCATGTTCATGGCCGGCACGCCCATGTCCGAGACGCCGTTCGCGGCGCTGACGATGGCGGCCTGGTACTACCTCGTGCTGTGGACACGCGACCCATCGAAAGCGCGCGCCCTCACGCTGGCCGGCCTGTGCGTGGGCGCCGGTGCGATGATCCGATACGAGGCGTGGTTCTTCGTCCCTGCCGGCGCCGCCTTCATGGTGCTCTCCCGTATCCAGAGGGAGAAGCCAACGCCGTTCTGGCAGACACGGATGGAGGGTGAACTCCTCGCGTTCGTGTCGCTGGCGGTGTTCCCGGTCTTCCTGTTCATCGTCTACAACTGGCTCATCTTCGACCAGCCGGATGCATTCCTCCGGAACAACGAGCAAGCCGTGCTTGAGCAGGCGATCGGCCTGAACCTGGCCGGCAACCTCAGCAACACCACGCGCGTCCTAGGCTGGACGATCCTCGACAACATCGGCTACCTGGCCGCAGCCACGGCGGCCGTTGGTTTCGCGGTGTTCGTCTTCGTCGGCAGGCGTCCTGTGGTGTGGATCGCGATGCTGCTGCCGGCGGTGTCGGCTGCGTTCTTTTTCTACTCGATCTACAGCGGCGGCTCGGTGCTGAGGCACGACCGGGTGTACGAGGGATACACGCTCCTGAACGCCCGCTACGGCGTGATCGCGATCCCCGCCGCGGCGGTCGCCATCGGCGTGCTGGGGTCGTTCGGCCGGCTACCGGCGCTGGCGGCACTGGCCGCCCTCGGGCTGCAGTTCGGCATGTTCATGCTGTCGCCGCAGCCCGTCATCACCGTGCGTGACGCGACGCAATCGGGCTACCGGCACTTCGAGGCGACGGCGCGCGCCTTCGACGAGGTGTACGACGGGGGAGACGTGCTGATGGCGTTCCGGGATCACGCGCAGATGCTGCCGGCGATCCACCTGCACCTGGACCAGGTGATCCACGAAGGCATCTCACAGGTATCACCCACGTGGGAGGACGCGCTCGCCGACCCGGCTGCATACGTTCGCTGGATCGTGGTCCGCGAAAACGGCCAGGGCAAACTGGACCAGTTGATCCCGGCGATCCTGCTGGAACGTGACTTCGAGGTCGTCCGGGAGATTCAGCTGGACAATCCGTACTTCGTGGAACGGATCTACCGCATCAGGCCCGGCGTGAACCGCACCGTCCCCGCGCGGTAGTGACGAGGGCCTAGCGCGGATCCTCGCCCTCCCGGATCGCCTTCGCGTCCCACGCCATCGCGTGGCACAGGAGGTCGAAGAGCGCCTCCGCGAGGGGTACCGAGTCGGTCTCGACGGGTAGCCAGTCGTCTGCCAGCGCGGACAACGGGCTGGGCGTGCGGCAGGTCATGGCGACCACGCGCATGTCCCGCTCGCGACCGGCGCGTGCCGCGTTCACCAGGTTCGGCGACCGGCCGCTGGTGCTGATCACGACCAGGAGGTCGCCGGCCCGCCCGAGGTCTTCCACCTGGCGCTGGATCGCGACCTCGAAGGCATCATCGTTCGACCACGCGGTCAGCAGCGGGACGTTGTCATTCAGGCAGAACGCGCGGATCGCCGGCTGCCCGGAGACGCCGGCGCCCTTCGTCAGGTCGTTGGTGAAGTGGCTCGCCATCGCCGCCGAACCGCCGTTTCCGACCACGTACACGTTCGCACCACGCTGCGCGGCGGCGACGAACTCCTTCGCCACGCGCCTCGTCAGCGCCACGTCGATGTGGTCGAGGCCGATGCGGGCACCGGCGATGAAGTCCTCGATACGCAGTGGAGTGCTCCTCGTCCCTATCCGCCGTGGACGCGTGGTGTGCCGGGCAGTTCGCGCATCGCCGGGACGGCGGACTCCCTCATGACGGTACGACGCAACGACCGCAGCATCAGCCGGATGTCGGCCCAGACGGTGTACGTGCGGATGTAGGCCAGGTCGTCCAGCAGGCTGGACTCCACCTCCGACCGCGCGAGGTCCCACGGGCCGGTCAGGCCCGGCGACATCAGCAGCAGCCGCCGCCGCCACGGGTCGCGCGTGCCCGCGGAGGACGCCGGGAGCGGCCGCGGCCCGACGATACTCAGGTCGCCGCGCAGCACCCCGGGGAGCGCGGGCAGCTTGCCGGCAC
>PHBR01000059.1 GCA_002840675.1 Chloroflexi bacterium HGW-Chloroflexi-9 | reverse complement strand
TCGTCTTCGGGGTATCGGGGCGAGCCGTTGCGGGCCTGTTCAGGCTCCGGCCCCGCCATGACCCGCTGGACCGGCTCGCGCTACTGCTGCTCGTCGCCGGCCTCGTGCTCCTGCTCCTGGCACAGATGGACGCGGGCGAGGGCGCAGCCCGTGGGATGGCGCACCTGCTGATTGGAGCAGCACTGCTGACCTTCACAATCGGACTGCGGGTCCTAGAGCCGGGAACAACGTCCCTGAGCGGATTACAGCGGTACGTCACCGTCGCCTACGGGTGGCTGGTCGTCGCAGCCGTCCTCCTGATGGCCGGCGCGTTCGCCGGAGCGAACGGACGCTTCCCGGGTCAGCCGGAACTCCACGCGGTGGGCGCAGGGTTCCTCACCAACCTGATCATCGGCTTCGGATCGCGCGCGCTGCCTCTGTTTGAGCACCGAGCATTGCGGGGCGTAGCCGGCTTGAGCCTGGCGTTCTGGCTGATCCAGTACTCGGTTGCCACGAGGGTGATCGGCGCCTTCGTGGCCCTGCCCGATGTCGTCATCGCAACGGCTGCACCCGCGGGGTTGCTGGGATTCGTGCTGGGCGTGATCCCGCTGCTTGACCTCCTGCTGCGTGGTCGCGCAGAGACCCCGCACTCCGCGGGCCGGTTCATTTCGCCCATGGGCCGGTCAGCAGGCGGTTGAACACCGTAGTCCGGAGGCGCCGGGACGCCCGCGACTCCTTGACCGGCATCCCCCTCACGGCGCTCCCGGGACGCTCACCCGACGCGGTGACCACCCGCCCCTGGCGGCATCGGCAGTGGTGTCACCCGAGGCCGCATGAAGAAGCCCGCCTGACGACGGGCTTCTCGTTGCATGCGGATATGGAGCGGGAGACCGGATTCAAACCGGCGACCCTCTGCGCTGGGAATCCCGCGCGGCCGGTCAGCACGCTCTCGCCATGCATTCTCGTAGATTCACCGGACCACCGCGCGCATCCCGCTGTTCGCCGACTCTCGCGGTGCTGCTGATCCCCGCGCTGGTCCGGGCCCCTGGTCGCCTGGCAGCCTACCGTGTCACCGCGCAGAGCTCGTCAGCCGTGAGGCTCGCCGCCGGGACCAGCTCGCGCGCGCGCAGGCCGTATGGCTCGACGAGCGCCTCAAGGCTGCCCTCCTGGCGCAGCCGTGCAAGCTCGGCGTTGACGGCCGTCCGCAGGCCATCGTCCCCGCGCCGGAACGCGAACCCGCCGGCGCCGACCGCGGGGCGGCCGTCAACCAGCGGGATGAACGGGTCGGTCACCTCGAACGGCGCGCCGCCGGACGCTGCCTGGAGGCTCCGCACCGAGAGCGAGCTCAGCGCGAACGCGTCGACCGCACCGGTGCTCAGCAGCGCGACGAGGTCCACCGGTTCCGCCGCCTCCACGATGTGGTCGTCCGGAATACCGGCACCGCGGGCGTGCTGCGCTTCGACCGAACCAGCGAGGACACCGACAACACCCCCCGCCTCGCGAAGGTCGCGGTAGCGGGTGAAGCCGCGCGGGTTGCCGGCGGGGACGGCGAGGACCGCGGGCGCGGCGTAGGTCGGCTCGGAGAATGCCACCCGCGCACAGCGGTCGGGCGTGATGAACATGCCGGCGACGATCGCGTCGACCCGTCCATCTTCGAGCGCCGGGATCAGGTCATCGAACGCCACCTTGACCGGCACGAGTTCGGCGATCCCGAGCCGGCCGAAGATCGTCGATGCCACCGCCACCTCGGACCCCACCAGGCGCCCCTCGGCGTCGAGGTACGCGTACGGCGGTTCGTCGGCGAAGCCCACGCGGACGCGGCCGGCCTCGCGAAGGCCGGCGAGGGTGTCGGGCTCCGATCCGCCACACCCGGGAAGGAGCATGGCCGCCGCGGCACAGAGCCCCCAGGCGAGGACGGTGCGGCGGGGGAGGACACGTGCCGTCACGTTGGCGCCCCACCTGGGGGCCGCCACGCGGACGGTGTGGGCTCGGTGGCGTACCGGGCGAGCTCGGCGGCCGGCCCCGGGTGGGCGAACCCGTACCCCTGCGCGTGGTCGCACCCAAACCCTCGGAGGATGGCGGCGACGTCGTGCGTCTCGACGCCCTCTGCAACGACCTCAAGCCCAAGCCCGTGTGCCATCACGATCGTCGCTGCCACGACGGTCCGGGACCGTTCACTCGTGGCCAGGTCGGAGACGAAGGAGCGGTCCAGCTTGATGGCACGAAGCGGGAACGCCGTGAGATAGGTCAGCGGTGCGAAGCCGACGCCGAAGTCATCGACCGAGAGCGCGATACCCATCGCGCTCAGCCGCTCAGCCGCGACCTGAGCGGCGCCCGCTTCCCGCTGCAGGGCCGTCTCGGTGATCTCGAGTTCGAGCAGCTCCGGCGGCACATTCCACAGCTCGAGCAGGCCCGCGACGAGGGGGATGAACTCCTCGTCCGCAAGGTCCAGGACCGAAATGTTGACGGACGTGTGCACGTCGAGGCCGGCGCGGCGCCAGTCGGCAAGCTGCTGCACGACGGCCGAGAGGACCGCCCGCGTGACGTCCGGGATCATCCCCGCCTGCTCCGCGATCGGGATGAACCGCGCGGGCGAGACGTACTCGCCATTGAGCCGCCACCGGACGAGCGCCTCCGCCCCCGAGAGATCACCGGACGGCAGCGCCACCTTCGGCTGGTAGTGCACCTCCAGCTCCGACCGCTCCAGCGCGCCGTGGAGTTCGCCGAGCAGCTGCAGATGCTCCCGGTCGGGCTGGTCGCGCTCCAGATCGAAGCGCGCCCCTCGCTGCGCCCCATCCCGGGCGCGACGCGACGCGAGTTCGGCGCGGCGGATCAGGAGGTCCGAGCTATCTCCATCGGAGGGGAACTCGGAAACACCGATGTAGGTGCGGACCCGCAACACCGTCGGAGCGACCACCAGTGGTGCGGCCAGGACGTGATGCAGTCGCAGCGCCAGTGCCAGCAGGTCTCCTCCCTCCTCTCGCACGCGCTGAGCGACGACGAATGAGTCGCCGCTGAGCCGGGCGACCACCGCGTCCTCATCAAGGGCGCCCTGCACCCGTTGGCCGACCACCTGCAAGACGCGGTCACCCACGTCGAACCCGAGCGACGCGTTGATGGCCGTGAAGGCGCGGATTCCGACCACGCCGACCGTCACGGGCTCCCCCGCAACGCGCGCCTCCTCAAACAGGGCGCTCGCCGCCTGGACGAAGCCGGTGCGGTTCGGGAGCCCGGTGAGGGCATCCACGGTTGCCAGTTCCATGAGGCTTTGCTCGAACAGGCTCAGCGCCTCCGCGCTGACGTTCATCGCGGCCGCGAGCTGGACAACCTCCGGGGCGTCCGTGGGGCTCGTGGTGGCACGCGCTTCGAAGTCGCCACCGGAGAGCCGGCGCGTGAATCCCACGAGCCGGTTGAGCGGCGACTGGACGGTCGCCGTGACGACCACGAATGACACGGGTGTTCGCCCCGCCGATCGCCTCGGAGCGCGGGATCGAGACGGACACGAATCCGTCCACGCCATCAGTGGTCGCGGTCCCTCGGAGCGTCTGCTGCGCCGTTACTGCCTCGCCACCATCCGCGCGTCCGTCAGTGAGATGGAACAGGTCTTCGCCCGCGGGCCCTCTGAGCTGCAGCGAACTCCCCGGCGGGAGATCGAGCCCGCCGAACACTTCCGAGAACCAGCCGAGGTCGAGCGCCAGGATGAGGACGCCGATGATCTCCTCTTCCCCACTGATGGGCTTGGCGAGGATCGCGGTCGGCAGCCCCGTCGCCCGGCTGAGGAGGAACCCACTACTCACGGTGTCGCCGGTGAGCAGCGCCCGGTGCAGATACTCGCGAGCGGCGACGCTCAGGCCGATCCGGTCAGGTTCCCCCGAACAGGTGACGTTGCCCTCCACGTCCGCCACTGAGAACGCGACGAAGGCGGGGTGCGCCTTCCCGACCAGCCGGAGGAGGTCGTTGCATTCATCACCCGACCGCGCCTGGATGGGCGGCGCTTTGACCAGGGCGTCGAGGGCGGACTCACCTGCAAGGATCACCTGCGAGTAGTTCGCCTCTGCCACCTGCGCGAGGCTCAGCGCCTGCTGCTGCGCGTCCTCGACGGCGCGTGCCCGCTCCTCGCCAGCGTTCCACGCCTGCACCACCAGCACCGGGAGAAAGAAGAGGCCCACGCCGATCAGCAACCGCCACCGGAGGTCGAGATGCGTGAACAACGGTGCGATGCGGCGTGGCACGGGTAAGCGATCCGATCTCCAGCCGCCCACGCGCGAATATACATGGCGGCCAAGGGCTACGCCGACGCCACGTTCGTTCTCGGTCAGATAACTCACCCGGTCTACATTCTGCCTAAAACCGCCCCAGGGGCGCGGTGCGGCGACCCGGCTCGGGCGTCGTTTCTGTATGCGGGCACCGGCAGAGCCAGACGATTTTTCGGCAGCCATGGTGATTCACGAGGCTCGCCTAGCCCGAGGTGGCATCAGGTGATGTCCCGTAACGCCTCTCTCGAGGGGCGGATGAACCGCGGCAGTGCCTCGACTCACCGTGCTGAGAGTCCCGTTGGGAGCTGAACCACACGCGTCGGCATTTTGCGTAGTCGTTTCCCGCATGGACATGCGTACAGAAGCGACTACCCAGGCACCAGATCGGCCAGAGCTGCAAGGCCAGAGTTGCCGGTGCCCGTAGTGAACGAACTGGAGAGGCGGGCCGGGTAGGGCGCCAGCCGAAGGAGCCAATTCGGGAGCCACACCGGGAGCCACACCGGGAGCCACACCGGGAGCCAAGCGTGGCTCCCGGCAGCCTTGTGCGGACGATCGAGGGCGCCGCGTAGATTCACGCGGACGCCCCCGACACGTCCGTGGACTACCTGCGCCGCTCTTAAACCCCGCGGCTCGGAAGAGCGTGAGGGTTCGACCCCCTCCCCCGACACCACGAACACCCCTCATCGCATGGCGCGAGCAGGCCCTGCACGAAACGCCCCGCCGACGATGCAGGAACAACGCCCGGCGCGTTCGATCACGCTTACCCCGTCCTGGGGAAGAAGGGATCGGACGAACGGGGACAGGGGAGGCGTAGGCTGGCGGTGCGACCGGACAGGCTCCGGGAGTGCGGCGCGCGGGATGCGCGAGGGTGTTGTGGGACCGCGAGTGACTCGCGGCCGCGCCGTTCACACTACGGAGGTTCGCATCATGAGAGTCCGTCGACGAGTGATAGTGGCTGCCCTGGTGGTCGTCGCGCTGCTCGCGCCCGATCAGGGTGCGGAGGCGCAACAGGTCGGCGACGCGGTCCTGGCTTCGGGGAGCGTCTCGGTGAGTGGGAGCTACTCGGCTACGGTCACGGCCGCGGAGGGCAATACGCTGCCGCCGTCCGGGAGTTACGAGGTGTCGGCGGACTTCTCCGCGTCCGCGACTGCAACGTCCTTCGATGTCCTGAGCCTGACCGGCACGTTCATCAGTTCCGGCTCATACACGGCGCAGGTGAGCGCGACCGGCGTCCCGGCGTTTCAGACGACTGGATCGTTCAACGTGACCGGGACCTTCTCCGCGACCTCCTACACCGTGGACGGCTCAGCGGCGCTGGCGACGCCCGATACCGGGTCCGTCGCGTTCGCCGGGAGCGGCTCTTACGACCTGGGGACGTCGATGGTGACGGCCGGTGGCACGTACAACGGGGACGTGCAGACGGTGGCGTTTGGCGCGGCGCAGGTGAGTGGTGACTACGGCGGGAGCGGCGTGGTGGCTCTGAACCCGCAGGCAGTTTCGGTGCAGATCGCTCTGCCGACCAACCTGCTGGGCGGCATCGCAGCGACCGCAGGGATGGGCCCGGTGGCGGCGCTGGCGCTCTCGACGCGGGCTCCGGCGGCGCCCCCGGGATCGGGAACCGGGACGGGCACGTTCGCTGCCGCCCCGAGCTTCGGCACGGGGAACGTTGGTTCCGCCGTGTTCGAGGGCGGCACCATCGCGCAGCTGGTCACGGCTGTCGTCGCGTCCGGTGGTACTTCCGTCTGGGTGCAGGACTCCAACGGCACCTGGCGGTCCTACTCCACCCTGGCGACCGGTTCGTCCGCGTTCGTGAACAACGGGTTCAACAACACGTTTGCCGCCGGCTTTGGCGTCACGGCGGTGTTCGTGGTCCGCTGAGCGGGGCTCGTCGAGGGGACGCTGGTCAGCCATCCCGAGTGCGTCGGAGGACCCCCGCTGCCCCATCCCCTGCCCCCACCTCCCACTCACCGCGTAAGCGCGAGGAGGCCATGCACGTCCGGGGCGGTGTCGAGGGTGCGGGCGGCAGCGAGGAGCGTGGCGGCGCGTGGGGCGCCGATCACCGGGGTCACGAGCGCGCGGAACTTCTCGTCCAGGACGGCGTCCGAGAGCGGGTTCGCGGGGGAGCCGGAGGCGTGCTCCACGTGGGTGCTGACGCTCCGGCCGTCCGCGAGGCGGATCGTCACATAGGCCTCGTGCTCCGGCAGGGCCGGGTCGATCGTCGCGGAGACGCGGGCACGGACGGCTGCGATCACGGGGTCCATGATCTTCGCGTCGGTGAACTGCGCGTCGTGGCCGGCGCCGTCGACGAGCGCCGCGGCGGCGCAGTGCTGGAACGAGAACTTCCCTTCCAGGCCTCGACGCGGCTCCGCGCGATTCATCAGCTCGACCACGAGCGGACAGACGCGCGCATCGATCGCCAGCACATCGTCGGGGCGGATGCCGTGCTCGTTGCGGAGGCGGATCACGGCGTCCTGGATCGGGTGGGAGACGACGCCGTTGGCGTACGGCTTCAGGCCGTTGTTGCGCAGTTCCCACTCCACCCCCAGGCCGTCCCGCAGCGCCGCCTCGTTGTGGCCGTCCGGTGAGAGCACGGCCCAGAAGCCGCGCCGCCCGCCGAGGATGTCGTCGCTCGCGGTGAAGCCAGTCTGCGCGAGCGCGGCAGCCTGGTAGCCGGCGCTGGCGGCACGTGCGGCGTGGAACGGCTTGCCGTCGCTCCCGAAGACCTCGCGGACGCCGGCGGCCTGCGTCCCGGCCAGCCCGAGCGCGTACGTGAGCCGGCCCGCGTCGAGGCCGAGCAACCGCCCCGCGCCGGCGGCGGCGCCGAACACGCCGACGGTGCCGGTGATGTGCCAGCCGGCGTCGTAGTGCCACGGGTGCACCGACATGGCGATGCGACACGCAGCCTCCTCGCCGAGCGCGAAGGCGAGCAGCGTGTCGCGGCCGGTCGCGCCGCGCTCCTCGGCAGCGGCGAGCACGGCCGGCCACACGGGCGCGCTCGGGTGCAGGACCGTGGGGAAGTGGGTGTCGTCGTAGTCCTGGAGGTGGGCGAGGAAGCCGTTCACCTGCGCGGCGATCGAGGGGCTCGTGCGCAGGTCGCTGCCGAACACGCTCGCCCTCGGCGAGGCACCCTCTGCGCGCGCCCACTCGGTCAGCATCACCGACGAGGCGTGCTGCGAGGCGGAGATGGAGATGGCCAGGACGTTCACGAGTTTGCGCTTCGCCTCGTGCAGCACCCAGTCGGGCACGTCCTCGGTGCCGAGCACGAAGTCGACGATCGCGCGGGTCGGGGTCATGGCGTGGCTCCTCGGGCGTCGAACGGGGCGAGGGCGCACCGTAGCACTTACGCGCGACGCACTACCCGTGCACGCGGAGGCCGCTGATGAAGGTTCGCAACCGAGGCGACTCGGCACCTCTCGCCCTTATGTAGCGTAAGATCCGGACATGAGCCCATTCGGCAGTGCCGCCACCCTCGTCGCCGCCCTCGGTGTCTACACCATCGGCGTGGTCGTCGCCGCGCGTCGCGCGCTCAAGCGGCGGAATACGCGCGGCGGAGGCCCTCGCGCCCGCAACGGAGGCTCAGCGTGATCCTGCTCGCGGTCCGCGTGGCGATCGGCGTGGCACTGCTCGTTCGAGGTGGATCGAGCCGGACTCACCAGATCGCGGCCGGCGTCCTGCTCCCTCGACCGCTCCGCAAGGCGCTCACCCCGGTAGTCATCGTGGCGATCGCACTGGACGGCTGGCGCCGCGAGCGCGCGGCTCACGCTGCGTCAGCCGAGGCGGAGACCGGTGCCCTGCAGACCGGCGCCCCGCAGGACACCCGGCGCTGGCACCTGCGTAGGCCCTGGAGCCGCTAGTCGAGGTTCCTGATCCTCGGCATGAACGCGGCGCACAGCCCCATCGCGACGACCAGCACGGCGGCGAGCCCACCGATCGCCCATTGCGGGCCGAAGAACTCCGCCAGGATGCTGACGACAAAGGTGCCGAACTGCACCAGGCTGAACTGCATGAACCAGACCGCCATCACGCGGCCGCGGTACTCCTCCTGCGAGTAGGTCTGGATCAGCACCTGGCCGATCGCCATGCGACCCGCCTGCGCAGCGCCGATGACGGTCATGATCGCCATGGTGATCCAGTAGTTGCGGGAGATGGAGAAGGCGACCAGCCCGACGCCGAGCATTGCCCCCCACATGATCATCATCCGCCCTCGACCCTTCGAGGCGGCCGAGGCGACGACGACCGCGCCGACGAGGGCGCCGATCCCCTGCACGCTCTGCAGGGTGCCCTGGATGAAGCCGCTGTGCGAGGCGCTGCAGGCAGGCTCCACGCACAGCACTGTCCGCACGAAGCCGGGCATCAGCATCGTGTACGGCATCGCGACCACGACGATGAGGAAGTTGACGACGATCAGCAGCCGGATCGTGGGGTCCCTCGCGACGTATTTCATGCCGTCGGCCAGGTCATGCCATGTGCTGCCTCGACGGCCGCGCCGCCCGGCACGGGCCGCCGCGCCGGCGGCGGTGTTGGCGAAGGAGTAGAGCGGGTACTTCGGCAGCCGCATCGTGAACAGCATCGCGAGGAAGTACATCAGGGCCATCGCCCAGAAGACCGAGGCCGGGCTGAGCACCGCGATCATGAAGCCCGCCACGCCCGGGCCCAGGAGTTGCATCAGCGTTTGCCCGGAGGCGTTGATCCCGATCGCGTTCATCAGCCGCTCGGGACCGACGAGGTCCGAGATGATCGACTGCCGGGACGGCATCATGATCGAGTTCACGCCGCCCTGCAGGAACGCACTCAGAAACAGGTGCCAGAAGGCGAGGTGGAGCCCCAGGAATCCTCCCGCCAGCAACGCCAGGGCGGCGGCGTTCAGGACGTTGTAGAACTGGGCCATCTGGATGACGGTCTTCTTCGGCGCGCGGTCGGCGACCACGCCGCCGACGGGGGAGAACAGCAGGCCCGGGATGGCGTTGGCGAGGGCCATGGTGCCCAGCGCGGCGAACGACCCGGTGAGGTGGAAGACCAGCCAGCCGCGGACGACCAACTGCATCTGCATCGAACCGAACTGCATGATGTTGCCGAAGTAGAGCTGGCGGAAGTTCGCGTCACGCAGGGACTCGAAGGTCCGACCGAGCCACCCCAGCGGCCCGCCCCGGCCACTCGGACCGGTGGGGCCTGTCCGGCCGGTCGACCCTGCTTCCGTTTTCGACTGCGCGTTACCCTCGGCCACGGTCATCCTCGGCTCTGTCGTCCCGATCCGGGAGGAAGATCCGACGTTACTCCCGCTCTTACGTTGACGCTAGGGAGAGAGTTAGCACCGGGAGCCGCGGCGGCGGTGTCGCTCCTAGAGGCCGCCGCTGAAGGTGTCACAGGCCGAGGGCGTGCGCCGCTCGAGGCCTGTCGTGAACCACTCCTGGCGCTGCTCCGAGGAGCCGTGCGTCCATGACTCGGGCGTGACCCGGCCCTCGATCCGCTCCTGGATGCGGTCGTCACCGACCGCCGCCGCGGCGTCGAGCGCCTGCGCGATGTCCTCCCGCGTGAGCGGTTCGAGGAAGCCGGTCGCGACGGCGTTGCCGGCCCACACCCCGGCGAAGCAGTCCGCCTGCAGCTCGACGCGCACCGCGTCACCTTCAGCACCCTCGTCCCGACCGGTCGAGGTGAGCGTGCCCTGCAGATTCTGGACGTGGTGGCCGTATTCATGCGCGATCACATACGCCTGCGCGAACGGGCCGCCTGCCGCGCCGAACTGCGTGGTGAGCACATCGAAGAACTCGAGGTCGATGTACACAGTCTGGTCGGCCGGGCAGTAGAACGGCCCCACGGCGCTGGTCGCGTTGCCGCAGGCGGTGGCGACGGAACCGGTGAAGAGCGTGGTCGGCGCGGCCTCGTAGTCCTGGAGCGTGGCGGACCAGTACGCCTGCACGCTGTTCACGAAGCCGACGATGCGGCAGTCCTCCCGCTCGTTCGCGTCGGCGCCGGTCTGGCACTCCGCCGCGAGGTCAGTGGCCGGGACGGCGGACTGCCCTCCGGGGGCGCCCCCGAGGGCGTCGGGCGGAATGTCCCCGGGATCCCCCCCGAGCAACATGACGACGATCAGCAGCACGAGGCCGCCGAGTCCGCCACCGATCGCCATTCCGGCGCCACGGCGACCTCGGACGTCACGCACCTGGCTCGGGTCAAGACGGGCGCCACGTTTGAATGACATGCCTGCACCCTATCACCGAGGGCGCGCGACGGCGTCACAGGCGCGCATCAGGCGAGCCGCGAGTGCACAACAGCCCGCCGGTTGGCGGGCTGTTGTGCGTCCCCAGGGCGGGATTCCCAGGAGCGGGCTTACTGGGGGGCGGTGAAGTTCATCTGGCCGCCGGGGAGGTACAGGGTGAGGTCCGCGCCATCGAGTGCGTAGGAGGTCACCTGTGCGAGCGCCTGGAGAACCTCCACCTCGGTGGTCGTCTCGTCCGGGCAGAACATCAACGTCCCGCCCTGCACGTCCAGCCACATGGACGTCTCGCCGGCGTTATACACGCCAAAGTAGGAGTTGCAGTCCGTGCCAACACCCAGGCTGCCGTCCTGGCCAAACGTCAGGCGCGTATCGCCGACCGTGTTCGGCGTGACGCTCACCGCACCCTGCGTCGTCCCCAGCCAGGTCCAGGCGTTCGCGGCGAGCACCTCCGCAGCGGGCGGCACCGCAAGCGCGCCGACACAGTCGACGTAGGTCGCCACCCCGTCTTCCTCGATCGTCGCGTCGTCGCCCTTCGCGAGGTACCAGACGGCGTCGTCCGCGGTGGCGTAACGGATGCCGGAGCCGGACATGCGCTGAGTCAGCGACAGCACGCGACCGTCCAGCTCGAGGATGACCCGGCTCCCGGGCACCTGTTCGACGTGCGCGGTAAAGGTCTGACCAGCGGCACACGCGTACTCGTACACCTTCACCCGGAAGGTGCGCGGTTCCGCGCAGCGCACCACCAGCGGGTCGCCGGTGCCCAGCGCGGGGAAGCGCGCGTTCACAAACGCGGGCGCGCCGGGGACGTACAACCGCCAGTCGCCGGCCTCGGTGGTCGCGAGGACCGACGCCTCACAGCCGAGCAGCGCGATGCCGGCCACGACCTGATCGGGCGTCGCCTCGCGGGTCACGAACACCGTGCCCACGCCGCCGCCACGCGGCGGGTTGCCGCTGATCAGCGGCTCCGGCGCGGCCGCCGCGACCGAGGGCAGGACGGAAACGATCAGGAGCGCCCCGAACAGGGCAAGGAGTGATCGGCGCATGGCAGCAGCCCCCTTTCAGGTGGCGGTTACCCCATCATGACGCACACGCGAGCGGATCGGTTCCCGGCGCTTCGAGGTAGCCTGTTGATGCGAGCGGAGCGGAGGACCTCGTGACGGAATTACGGACACGACGCCTCGGGCGGACCGGGTTGATGGTGACCGAGCTGGGGCTCGGGGCGATGGACACGCCGCACTCGCCGGAGGCTGCCGCAACCATCGAGGCGGCGCTGGACGCCGGTATCAACTTCATCGACACCGCACGTGAGTACGAGGGCTCCGAGTTTCTGCTGGGCCAGGTGCTCCGCGCCCGGGACGGTGCGGACGTGTACCTGGCGAGCAAGACGTTCCGACACACGGCGGACGGCGCGCAGCGCGATGTCGACCGCTCGCTCAGCATCCTCGGCGTGGAGCGCATCGCCCTCTACCAGTTGCACGACATCTCCACCCCGGAGGCGTGGGCGGAGGTGATGGCCCCGGACGGCGCGCTGGAGGGCCTCCAGATCGCGCAGTACCGCGGCCTCATCGACCACATCGGTGTCTCGACCCACAACACCGCCCTGGCCCACGAGATCATCACAAGCGGCGCGTTCTCCGCCGTAATGCTGGAGTACTCGGCGTTCTTCACGGAGACCGCGCCGCTCATCGACCTGGCGGTGGAGCAGGACCTGGGCGTGATCGTGATGCGCCCGGTCGGGGGCTCCGGCCGCACCAGCAACATGCGCCGCCGCCTCGCGGAGGGGTACGACGGGCTGCTAACCCCGGCCAACCTCCTGCGTTATGTCCTCTCCAACCCGGGTGTCACCGTCGCCATCCCGGGCGCGCGGTACCCCTCCCGCATCGCGGAAAACGTGGCCACCGCCGCCTCCCTCGAGCCGATGGACGAGGCGACGAAACGCACGCTGGAGGCGGAGGCGGCGGCCCACTTCTACGACTGACGGGGGCTACCGGACGGTCACGCCGACCGACCAGGTGCTGGCCGGCGGTACCGACTCGAACGTCCGCAGGTACGAGAGAGCCACGGAGGTCGACCCGGCCGCGACGGCCTGGTAGTCGAAGACCTGGTAGCCGGCCGCCCCGACCAGACCAGACGTGGAGGCGACGTAGAACGGCTCTCCCACCGGCACCAGCACGGCAGCCGCAGGGGCTGACGCCACCACCCACGTGAAGCCGGTGGACGCGTTGGACTCCAGCACCACCCGGACGCGGTCGCCAACGTCCACCGTGACGGCGGTCCCGCTGTCCGATTCGTCGAGACGGATGTCCGGGCGCGCCCCGGAGCACGCGACGTAGAACGGTGACCCGGCCGCGAGTTCGGTCGGGAAGTTCCGGTTCACCCAGTCGGGCGCACCGGGGGTGTACATGTGCCACAGTCCCCCGGAGGTGACGCCCAGGAAGCGGGGGTCGCACTCCTGGAGGCGGAGGTTACTGAGCAACTGGTCGCGGTCCTGGATGCGGTCGGTCACCATCAGTCCAACACCCCCGCCAGCGGGAGGCGCATCGTTGAAGGGCCCCGGGCCGAAGCCGTTACCCGGCGTCTGCGCGCTGGCCGCCGTCGCGGTCACCAGCAAGATGGCGCCCGCCAGTAGACCGCCTCGCCACACACCTCGGAACATTCGCAGCATCATCGTCTCTCCCTACCACTCCCGGGTCGCCGTCCGCCGTTCCATACTGCGCCCCACCACCGTCGACGCTCACCGACGAACGTCCGGCGGCCGAGGGTACGAAGGAATCCCCCCGCTGCCCCGTCGGCCCGCGGTCACGCGCCCGGGGTGGTCTCCACGAGTTCGCCGTCCACCACCTTGAGGTACTTCGAGACACCGATGGAGGGCGGCGTCGTCATCGGCTCACCCGGGGCGCGTTCGGCGAAGTTCACGATCAACTCGCTGCCGCGGATCTCGGTGGTCTGCGGGGCGACCCGGTCGCCGAGCAGCACGGCGTTGGTGCCCGTGTACCCATCGTCCGTCTTGAGGGCGACGACCACGTAGAAGAACGTGCCGCTGCCGCCGCCGTCCTGCGTGAGGAGGAACGCGATGTCCTCCTTGCCGTCACCGTTGAGGTCGCCCATCGCCTCGTTACCGAAGACGCGCGTGGTGACTTTCGAGGCGGAGCCCGGGGCGGCTTCCACCTCGGCCAGGCCGCCGACGAGGGTGACGACCTGGCCCTCGATCTCATATGAGGCGTCCAGGTGGCTCGCCGGCGCGGGCGCGGTGGCCGATGCGGTCTCCGCGGGCGCGGCCGTGGCAACCACCGTCGCGGTCTCGGTCGCTATCGGCGTGGCGGTGCCGTCGGTGTCGTCGCTGCTGCACGCAGTCGCGACGAGGGCGACCCCGATTCCAAGAGCGATCAGGGAGCGTCGGAACATCAGGATCCTTGTCACATGCGCGGTCAGTAATCTGCAAACGCTACCGCACAGAGCGTCACCGCCCCATCACCGCCGCGAGGCGCCACGAGCCACTGCGAGGCGTCCCCTGCCGCTCGTGGCGGGCGGGTGGGACACTGGCGGGCGATGTCACTCCTGCTTGCCCGGGCGCTCGTCTTCTACTCCTCCGCCGCCGTGCTGGTCCTTGAGATCCTCGCGGGGCGGCTCATGGCGCCGTACATCGGGGTCACGCTGGAGACGTTCACCGGCATCATCGGCGTGGTGCTGGCCGGAATCGCCGGCGGCTCGTGGACGGGCGGCCGCGTCGCCGACCGCACTGACCCCCGCGCGCTGCTCGGGCCCGCCCTCATCGCCCCGGGCGTGCTCGCGCTCGCCGTGCCGACGATCGTCGATGGCCTGGGGCCGTGGATGCGCGCCGGCGGGCCGATGGAGATCGTCGCGCTGACCACCTGCGCGTTCTTCCTGCCCTCTTTCCTGCTCTCCGCGATCCCCCCGCTGGTCGTGAAGCTGCGGCTGAGGTCACTCGACGAGACCGGGAGGGTCGTCGGCTCGCTCTCCGCCGTCAGCACCTGGGGCGCGCTCGCCGGCACGTTCCTGACCGGCTTCGTCTTCGTCGCCGCCGTCCCGACGCGCCCGCTGGTGCTCGGGCTGGGCGCGCTGCTGGTGCTCTCCGGCCTGCCGATGCTCCGGCGCACGCTGCCCGGCGCCACGCTCATCGGTGGCGTGCTCCTCACACTCGCCGCCACCGCCAGCCTGGGCATGGCGGACGGGCCGTGCCAGTGGCAGACCAACTACTTCTGCGCCTCCATCGAACGGGACGAGGACCGCCCCAGCGGGCGCCTGCTGTGGCTGGACACGCTCCGCCACTCCTACGTCGACCTGGAGGACCCGACCCACCTCGAGTTCCGCTACGCGCGGGGCGTCGCCGACGTGCTCACGCTGCTGCCGCAGGGGCCGCTCCACGGCATCTTCATCGGCGGAGGCGGCTTCACCCTGCCCCGGTACGTGCCGGCCGTGCGGCCCGGCTCCACCTCCACCGTCTTCGAGATCGACGGTGCGCTCGTGGACCTCGTGAAGCGCGAACTGGGACTGGTGCCCTCGCCCGACCTACGCGTCGAGGTCGGCGATGCGCGGCTGGCGCTGCCGGACCAGCCCTCGGACTCGGCGGACTTCGTGGTGGGCGATGCCTTCGGCGGGCTGAGCGTGCCGTGGCACCTGACGACGCGCGAGTTCATGCGCGAGGTCGACCGCGTGCTGACGCCGGGCGGCGTATACGTGGTGAACGTGATCGACTACCCGCCCCTGGGCTTCGCGAAGGCAGAGGCGGCGACGTTCCTCGAGGTGTTCGAGCACGTGGCCGTGATCGCGCCGCTCCGCCACCTGCTCGGCGAGGGCGGGGGGAACTTCGTCCTCGTCGGCTCGCAGGCGCCGCTCGATGCGGCGGCGCTGCAAGCTCTGGCGGACGCGCGCCCGGACGATGGCGACGTGGTGTGGTCGGGCGATCGCGCTCGTGACTTCGCGGACGGTGCGAGGGCGCTGCGCGATGACTTCGCCCCGGTCGACCAGCTGCTCGGCCGCCCTTAGGCGAGTGCACGTGAGCATCGAGGTGTCCGACGGGGCGGCCCCTCCCCTGCGCGGGGAGGGGGGCGCAGCCGCTCGCCGGGACGCACGGGACCGAGCCCGGAGCCCACGCGAGCCCTGCTCCGATTCCGATTCCCGATTCGGTTCGCGGTGAGCCTGTCGAACCGCCACCTCAGTCAGACCACGCCCCGAAGCGCCCTCGCACCTCATTCCGTCCGAGGGCTTCCCGTGTGCGCGCCCGTTCCGCCCGGCGCCAGCCCACTCCGGTCGCGGCCAGCGACTACCAGGCGGCGGCAGCCGCGGCCGGAGTGGCGAGGTCGGTGGCGACGCCTTCGCGGAGGCCGTGCGCCTCCAGCATGTCGAGGAGTGCTTCGAACGCCTCCGCGCCGGTGACTTCGAGGCGGAAGGTGAGGCGCGCGACGCCGAGCGGGAGGTCGGGGGTCACGATCTCGTGGCGAACCTCGATCACGTTCGCGCCAGCCTCCGCCATCGCGCGGGTGATGCGAGCGAGCTCGCCCGGCACGTTCGCCGCCGCCACCGTGAGCGTGCGCTGGCGGCCCTCCAGCAGCAGGCCGCGCGCGACGATCCGGCCGAGGGCGGTGACATCGATGTTGCCGCCAGAGAGGACGAGCGCCGTCTTGCCCGGAGACGGGACGACAGCGGCGAGCGCGCCCGACATCACCGCGGCGACGCCGAGGGTGCCCGCGCCCTCCACCACCAGCCGTGAGCGCTCGATGAGCAGCACGATCGCCCTCGCGATCGCCTCCTCCGGCACGGTGATGACGTGGTCGACGTGCCGCTGGATGAGGTCGAACGTGAGCGCCGAGGGGCCGGCGACGGCGGTGCCGTCCGCGACGGTGCGCGCCGCCTCGACGGCGACGGGGGCGCCTGAGCGGAGCGAGGCGACGATGCCCGGCATCACCGCGGTCTGCACGCCGACCACGCGCACGCCGGGGCGCACCGCCTTGATCGCGGTGG
>PHBR01000058.1 GCA_002840675.1 Chloroflexi bacterium HGW-Chloroflexi-9 | reverse complement strand
CGTTGCCGTTGCCGGCGTTGCCGTTGCCGGCGTTGCCGTTGCCGGCGTTGCCGTTGCCGGCGTTGCCGTTGCCGGCGTTGCCGTTGCCGGCAACGGTGCTGGCGTTGCCTGAGTTCTCGCTCGACGCGTTCCCAGCGCTAGTGTTGCCGTCGTCCTCATGGGAGGCGCTGACGTTGTCGTCGTCCTCATGGGAGGCGCCGGTGTTGTCCGAGTCCGCGTTACCGGTGCTGGACGCATTGCCGGTCACCGTCGTCGAGCCTCCTGTGGCGGAGCTGACGGTCGCAGGCACGGCCGGTGGCAACTTCGGCGCGTGCTTGCCGGCTGGCCCCGCCTTTGCTTTCCCGAAGATTCCCGAGGTCGCCCCGCCCTGGGCTATCGGCGCTGGCTTCAGTACCCCCGAGCCAGCCTTACCGCCCTTCTTGGTCGTGATCGACGTGATGTTGGACGGCATCAGGCTGATGCGGCTGAACGCAGACAATGGTTTCGCCAACCGCGGCATGGCGGATCCCCTCCCACTAAGCCGGTTCTCCTTAGTTATCGGACGCATCAGTCCTTTCTGAAGGGCTCTCGAAGAATTCCCCCGATGTTGAAACGGCGCGACCTGCCGATAGGCGTGGGCTCGCCGGTGGGACAGGCCCGCCCGGGCCGTGGCAGGCTCGCGCGCTTGGGGGAGGTTTCGGTGCGAGGCGGGGCGGGTGCGGCCCGTGCCCGGCGGATCAGCAGTCGGTGGCGCGCGTGATCCAGACGCGCGAGGCGGGCTGGAGCCCCATCACCGCTTCGCGCCCGCCGATGGACACCGTCACCGTGCCACGCGCCGGGGCGTGTTCCACGACGGTGCAACTCACGCCCGCGCGGATGCCGGCTTCCTGGAAGAACTGCAGGAGGTCCTGTGACTCCTCGAATACGCGATCGAGCGTCACGGTGGTCCCCGCCGTCACGTCCATGAGCGTCTCGGCGGGGAGGGGCTCGCAGGGCGCATTCCCGGGGATGGGATAGCCGAACGGGGAATGCGTGGGGCGGCCCAGGAATGACTGGATCAGCGGCTCCGTCACCGCGGAGATCGCGTGCTCCAGCAGGTGCGCCTCCTCGTACGCGCGCCACCACTCGAGTCCCAGTGCGTTCACCAGCAGGCACTCCGCCAGCCGGTGCCGCCTGATCATGCTCTCCGCCCTAGTGGTGCCGGTGGGGGTGAGGGAGATGCGCTTCCCCGCGCCAACAACGATCAGCCCGTCGCGCACCAGCCGTCCAAGCGTGGAGGAGATCGTGGGGTTCGTGACGCCGAGGCGCTCAGCGACGCGCACCGCGATCACGTCCTCGCCCTCGTCGTGTCCCATTCGGTAAATCGTGGTCAGGGCATCGTCGGTCGCGACGCGGGTCATCTGCTGTGGCATGGGGCCTCCGGGGGCTCAGCGGGCCGGCGTCGAGCGGTTCAGGCCGGGCACCGCCAGGCGGAGGGCGAGGTGCACCGGGGACTGACCGACGGGCGTCACGGTCACCGCCACGTCGATGGCGTCTTGCTCCAGGCTCGGGAGCAGGAGCGGCACGGCGAACGCGGTGCCCCCCGGCGCGGTCATCGGAAGTGGCTCGCCGACCTCGAGCCCCTCTCCCGTCACCTGCACCTCGCAGGCGACGGCAGGCGCGACTTGGACATAAAGCGGCGTGTGCTGGTGGGGGACCAGCACACGGTCGGCCAGCCGTGCGGTCACGCGCAGCCCGGCCCGAACCACCTCCGCACCCGCGCAGGCGGACAGGTCCACCTCTGCGGCGAACGCCTCGCGCAGGACACCCAGGGGCGATGGCCGGTCCCGGTAATGGCGGTAGAAGTACTTGCGCAGCACATGGCCGGACGCCGACAGCGCGTACGCGCCCGGGTAGGGGATGCCGTAGACATCCTCGTCCGGGCGGACGAGGTCGTTGAGGATCCCCAGGCGTCGGATCAGGTGTGACCCCTCGTCGGAGAGCAGGGGATAGGTGATGCCGTGCTCGCCGGCGAACTCGGCGAGCGTCGGCACGGAGTCGTAGGACACGGCGAACAGCGCGACCCCGGCCGCCTCGAAGGCGGGCAGATGCTGCTGGAGGTGCAGCAACTGCGTGCGGCAGAACGCGCACCAGCGCGCGGAGCGGTGGAAGACGACCAGGGCCGGCTGGCCGACCGCGGCGTCCGGCAGATGTACGGGCTCACCGTGCTGGTCACGCAGCGCCGCAGCAGGGAACGCATCGCCGATGCCCGGACCGGTCGGGAACTCGTCTGAGGCGGGATAGCGCCGTGGCGCCGGGATGGCCGCCGCCCCGTCCTGAGGTGCCGTCATCGCCTTGCCCCTGCTTCCCAGACCAGGCATCCGCGTGTGCGGCAGCCACCCGCGCCGGGCACTTGCATCCTACGGCGGCGCCTCGGTCTCGCGGGTCCGCAGATCGTCCCCCTCAACAGGGGACCAACGTCCCTCACGCCTGCGCAGGCTCCCCATGAGTATGTCGGTGAACGTTAAGCAAGTCACTTAGTAACGTAATGGTGTTGTGACGGCGACTTGGTGGACTCGGCTAGGCCCGGAGGGCCGGCATCGACAGAGGAGGACTGGATTCATGAAGCGAGCAATGTGGCGCGGTGCACTGGTGACGCTGGCGGTGGTGCTGGGCGTCGGCGCGAGCGCGTGTAGCGGTGGCGATGACGAAGCCGCCTCGACGGCGACGGCGACGGCGGCCGCAACCGCCGCCGGTGGTGGCGGCGGGGCAGCGCCAGCCGAAGGTGAAGAGATCGAGATCATCATGACCGACAACGTCTTCACGCCCGCGAATCTGACCATCCCGGTGAACACCACCGTGAAGATCACCGTCAAGAACGAGGGTTCGGCGATCCACAACATGCACATCCTCTCCAGCGAGACGGAGGGCAAGGACTTCGCCAGCAACCCGTTGGTGAACCCCGGAGGCGAGGACGACTTCGAGGTCACGTTCACCAAGACCGGCGTTGTGAACTTCCAGTGCGATTTCCACCTGCCAGACATGGTGGGGACCATCACCGTCCAGTAACTGCACGTTCAGGCCGCGCCGGGCTTGAGCCGGCGCGGCCTCATCACCGGCGCGTGGGTGCCGGAGGAGAAGGGGGAAGCCATGGCATTGACCAGGCGTGAGTTCATCAGCGGGACAGCCGCGGGTGCTGCCGGCCTCGTAGTTGGTGGCGTGGTGGGCAACATCATCGGCGGTGGAGGCGATGGGGAGACTGTGGGCGGTGGCGCCGTCACCGGCGTCTCATCCGACATCACCGCCATCGCGGAAGCGCGTGGCCTGGAGCCAGGCGACATCGCGAAGGCGGTCAAGACGTTCGTGCCCGGCGGCCGGCCGGAGCTCGACGAGTTCTACGTGTTCTCGTCCGGCGGCCACTCGGGCCAGTTGATGGTCATGGGCGTCCCGTCCATGCGCATCCTGAAGATCATCGGTGTCTTCACCCCGGAGTCCTGGCAGGGTTGGGGCTACGGGTCGGAGTCGGACGCGGTCATCAAGGCCGGCACCACCAGCGAGGGCGGTCCCGTTTCGCCCTCCCGCCCCACGCTGACGTGGGCGGACACCCACCACCCGGCGCTCAGCGAGACGGACGGCGAGTACGACGGCCGCTGGGTCTACATCCAGGACCGCGCCAACGGCCGCATCGCGATGATCGACCTGCGCGACTTCAAGACGAAGCAGATCTACGACGTCCCGAACCTGGTCTCCTCGCACGGTGGCTGCTTCGTGACGCCGAACAGCGAGTACGTCCACATCTCCACGAAGACCCCGACCCTGCGGGACGGCGTTGACCCGGCGAGCGCGCTGGAGAACTTCGCGGACTCGTTCCGGGGCTACTCGACCTTCCTGGCGATCAACCCTCAGACGGGCCGCTTCGACATCGAGCGGAGCTTCCAGGTGGAACTGCCGCCGTACACGCAGGACCTGGCCGACGCCGGCAAGCTCCTGAGCTTCGGCTGGGTGTTCATCGGCTCCTACAACACGGAGATGGCGTACGGCGGCAACCTCGAAGGCAACCCGCCCATCGAGGTGGGCGCCTCCAAGGCCGATTTCGACTACCTGCACATGGTGAACTGGAAGAAGGCGGAGCAGGTCGTTGGCACCCGCTCCGTGATGCTGAACGGCATGCGGGTGATCCCGCTGGACGTCGCCATCGAAGAGGGCATCCTCTACCTCGCCCCCGAGCCGCGCAGCCCGCACGGTGCCGACGTGAGCCCCAACGGGCGCTACATCGTCGTCGGCGGCAAGCTCGATCCGCACGTCACGATCTACGACATCGAGATGATCGAGAAGGCGATTGCCGCCCAGGACTTCGAGGCGCACGACCAGTACGGGATCCCGATCCTGCGGTTTGACTCCGTGGTCTCCGGCCGCGTGGAGGTGGGCGCAGGCCCGCTACACACGCAGTTCGACGACAAGGGCTACGGCTACACCTCCCTGTTCCTGGAGAGTGCCGTCGCGAAGTACTCGCTCGGCGCGCCGGACTTCACGGCGGAGGAGTCCTACAAGCTCGTCGACAAGGTGCCGGTCCACTACAACATCGGCCACCTCGTGGCGATGGAGGGTGACACGGTCAAGCCGGCCGGCAAGTACGTCATCGCGCTGAACAAGTGGTCGATCGACCGGTACGCGGGCATCGGCACGCTGAACCCGCAGAACTTCCAGTTGGTCGACCTCACCGGCGAGAAGATGGAAGTCCTGTCCGACACGCCGATCGGCATGGCAGAGCCGCACTACGTGCAGGCGATCCGCGCCGACCGCATCAAGTCGTGGGACGTGTACCCGCCGGGCACGGACCAGCTCACGATGCAGCCGAGCCCGCACGCAATCGCCGATGGCGGCGAACGCATCGAGCAGAACGGCACCACCACTGAGGTGTACATGAGCGTGAAGCGCTCCAACTTCAAGCCGGACATCATCCGGGTGAAGAAGGGCGACCGCCTCGTGCTGCACCTCACGAACGTGGAGGTCACGCCTGACGCGACGCACGGCTTCGCTGTGCCTCGCTACAACATCAGCATGAGCATCGACCCCGGCGAGTACGCCCGGATCGAATTCGTCGCTGATGTTGAAGGCGCGTTTGCGATGTACTGCACCGAGTTCTGCTCCGCACTCCACCTGGAGATGCAGGGCTGGATCATCGTGTCGGCGTAAGTCCGACCGTTCCTCGCGCAGGCGGGCGGGCCGTGTCGCCCGCCTGCGCACCCGTCGGAAGGGAGGCAGTCACATGCTGTCTCGAAGGCAATTCATCGTCCTCCTCGGCTCGACCGGCGCGGTTGCCGCCGCCGGCGTGGCGGGGGTCTCGCTGCTCGGTGGCGAGGAGACGGGCGACGGCTTCCCCGTGATCCGCTATGGCCAGGAGTCGTGTGTGCACTGCGGGATGATCATCGACGACCCGCGTTTCGCCGCCGCCCGCACCGACCGAGGCGAGCGCCACTTCGACGACATCGGTTGTCTCGCCGAGGACCTGGTGGCGTTCCCGGCTGAGGCGGAAGACACGAATCTGTTCGTGCATGACTACGGCACGGAGGCGTGGCTGGCGGCCTGCGACGCGACCTACGTGAAGTCCACCGAGATCCGCACGCCCATGGCCTCCGGTGTGGCCGCGTTTGCTGCGCGGGAAGGTGCGAACCGCGCCTCGGTCGACCTGAACGGTGACCTGTTCGCTTTCCCGTCGCTGACCTCGTTCTGTGTGACGGGAGGTCACGCGTGACCACTTCTGTGGCTGCCACCGAAGAGGCGCCGGCCGTGACGGGGGGCGCGCGGCAGATCGACATGCTGTGGGCGGGCGCCTCGGTCATCGCGGCCGTGCTGATCGGTGTCGCGGCCTTCATGCCGCTCTGGAACCTGGTGCTGAACGCACCGCAGTACCCGGAGGGTGTCCGGCTGACTGCCTACGGATCGCGGATGGAGGGCGACCTTCAGGAGATCAACGCGCTCAACCACTATGTAGGCATCCCACGCATCGACCCCGCCAGCATCTGGGAATTGAAGCTCTTTCCATTCGCCATTGCCGGCCTGGTCGGCGTGCTGCTGCTGGGGGCGTTCTTCGCCCGCCGGTGGATGCTCCGGCTCCCGATCATCGCGCTGGTGTGGATGCTGCCGGTGGGCTTCCTTCTGGACCTGCAGTGGTGGCTGTACCGCTACGGGCATGACCTGGATCCGGACGCCCCGATCCGGCTTGAGCCGTTCACCCCGCGGGTGCTGGGCGCCACGACGATCGTGAACTTCGACAGCGACGCCATGGTGACCGGCGGGTTCTGGCTGTTCATCCTTGCGGCGGTCATCATCACGGCCGGCCCGTGGACGGTCCGGTTCGTGCGCGCCTCCTGGCAGAACACCGGTACCCCCGCGCAGATTGCCGTGCTCGGCCTCTCCCTCCTGGCCGGGGCGGCGTTCCTTTCCCCTCGAGCGGCGCTGGCGGAGACACCTCCGACGTCGTCGATTGCGGCGGCGGTCGCCGCGGCGCCGCCCGGGGGGACGGTGATCATCCCGGCCGGCACCTACGTCGGTGCCCTGGTGATCGACCGGCCCGTCGTCCTGGTGGGGGAGGGCAACCCGGTGATCGATGGCGGCGGCACCGGCGACGTGGTCCAGATCACCGCGCCGGACGTGACGCTCCGCGGCTTCGTGGTCCGCAACTCCGCGCGCATCGTGACCGGCGAGCCGGCGGGCATCCGTGTGCAGGCCGACCGCGCCACGATCGAGGGGAACCGGCTGGAGGACGTGCTGTACGGGATCGTGCTGGACAGCAGTAACGGCCACGTCGTGCGCGGAAACAGCGTCACGAGCGTCCTCGCGCTGCCGCCGGAGCGGCGCGGCCACGCGATCTACGTGTGGTACAGCGAGGGCAACCTGATCGAGGGGAACACGGTCTCGCAAGCGAAGGACGGGATCTTCCTGGGCTTCGCCATGCACACGGTGATCCAGGGCAACCACGTCTCGCAACTGCGCTACGGCCTGCACTCCATGTACGCGCACGGCCTGGTCCTGCGCGACAACATCTTCCGCGACAACGTCGCCGGCGCGAGCCTCATGTACTCGCGGAGCGTGATCGTCGATGGGAACGAGTTCTCCGAGAACCGCTCGCCGGCCTCTGGGTACGGGTTGCTCTTCAAGGATATGGACGACGTGGAGTTGACGAACAACCGCATCCACCACAATCGCCTAGGCCTGACGATCGATGGCGCACCCGCCACCCCCGGGGCGTTCGTGACGATGACCGGAAACCTGATCGCCTACAACCAGGTGGCACTGGAACTCTTCACGACCACCAACATCACCTTCTCCGAGAACACGTTCGTCGGGAACCTGCTGCAGGTGGAGAGCATGGGCGGCAACCTGGAGCGCCGTAACCTCTGGGCTCTGGACGGTCGTGGCAACTACTGGGACGACTACCAGGGCTACGACGCCAACGGTGACGGCGTGGGCGACCTACCGTACCGCTACGAGGGCATGTTCGACGAACTGGCGGAGGGCAACGAGGCGGTCCGCGCCTACGCATTTACGCCGGCGCGCGCTGCGCTCGACCTCGCGGCCCGCTGGTTCCCGGTCTACCGGCCCAGTCCCCGCGCAGTCGATCCGCACCCGCTGATGTCGCCGACGATCAGCCTGGTCTCCGGCGCGGATGCCCCGGATGGACGCATGTCCGCCACGGTGAGCCTGCTCCTGATCGCGGTCCCGCTGGCCGTCTTCGCGGGAGGGGTGCGCTCGTTGGGCGGGAGGGCGCGACCATGCTGAGCGTGCGGTCTGTGAGCAAGCGGTACGGCAAGACCGTGGTCCTGGACGGTGTCACCTTCGACCTCGAGGCGGGGAAGGTGCTCGCCGTGGTCGGCTCCAACGGCGCCGGCAAGTCGACGCTGCTGAAGAGCATCCTGGGCCTGCTCCACTTTGAGGGCGACATCGAGGTCGACGGCATCAGCGTCTCGCGGCAAGGGCAACAGGCGCGACGCCGCATCGGCTACCTCCCGCAGCACCCGGCCTTCCACGATGACCTCTCGGTTCACGAGACCGCGACCTTCTACGCGCGTATCCGCGGTGTGCCGGTGGCGGAGGCCCTGGCGGCCGTGGAGGCGGTCGGCCTCGCGGAACACGCCGCGAAGGCCGTCGGTGCGCTGTCCGGAGGCATGCGCCAGCGACTCGCGCTCGCGGTCGCGCAACTCGGTGAGCCGCCCCTGCTGGTGCTGGACGAGCCGACCGCCGGGCTGGACGTGGGCGCGCGCCTGGAACTGCGTCACTTCATTGCCGGGCAGCAGGAGCGCGGACGCACCGTGATCCTCTCCACCCACTGGATGGAAGATGTCCCGGCGATGGCGGACCTGGTGCTGGTGCTGGACCAGGGCAAGACCTCCTTCTTCGGGCCATCCTCCACGTTCACCGCCGCCGCCTCGCCGCAGAGCCGGATGTTCCTGCGCCTGAACGGGCGCACCGACGAGGCGATCCCGCTGATCACCTCGCTCGCCGGCACCGTCACGCACGAGGGTGAGTGGGTGGCCGTCACCTGTCTCGCCGCGAGCAAGGCGCAGGTGCTCGCCGCGCTCTTCGGTGCGGGCATCAAGGTGCTGGACTTCCGCGTGGAGGATGCGGCGCTGCCGCGCACGATCGATGCGGGCGGCGAGGGAGGCCTGTCATGACGAGCGCCATCCCCGTGTTGATGAAAGAACTCCGCGACGCGGTGCGGAGCCGCTGGCTGGCGGCGTTCGCGATCTCGTTCGCGCTGGTCGCTCTGGCTCTGGCAGGCGTGCAGCAGCAGGGTGACGTGGGCGCGCAGGGGTTCAACCGCACCACCGCCAGCCTGATCAACCTCTGCCTGCTGCTGGTGCCGTTGATCGCGCTGGCGATGGGGGCGGGCGCCATCGCTGGCGAGCGGGACCGTGCCACCCTCGCGACGCTCCTTGCGCAGCCGATCACCGCGACGCAATTGCTGCTCGCGAAATACGCGGGGCTGAACGTCGCCATCTGGATGACGGTGATGCTGGGCTTCGGGATCGCCGGGTTCCTGATGGCGCTGTTTAGCCCGGTCTCGGACTTTGGCCACTACCTGCTCTTCATCGTGCTGGCAGGCGGCCTCGCCAGCGCCATGCTCAGCCTCGGGGTACTCATCTCTGTCCTGTCGGAGGGGCGGGCAAAGGCGGTCGCGGTCGCGATGCTGGCGTGGTTCGTGCTGGTGCTCTTCTACCAGCTGGCCGCCATCGGCATCGCGCTCACCGTGACCCCGTCTGGGGAGGCGTTGGTGCTGGCGGCGGTGCTGAACCCGGTGGAGTCGATCCGCATCCTGGCCGTGCTCAGCCTGGAGCCCGACCTCCAGGTGCTCGGCCCCCTGGGTGCGTTCCTGAACACTGAGTTCGGTGCGGGACGGAGCGCGATCCTGCTCTCAGGCGCCACCGCGGTATGGGCCGCCGTCCCGCTCGCGGTAGCCGTGATGCTGTTCCGACGTCAGGACGCGTAAGAAACGAGCACGTCACCACGGCAAGGAGTCGACCATGGATCTCGGACTGGGGAACACCGGGAGTTATTCGCTGCGTGCGGTGCTCTACCTGGCAGGGGAGTACGGGAAGGGGCGTCGGAAGACGCGTGAGATCGCGGAGGCGCTGGGCGTTCCGGACGCGAACCTGTCGCTACTGCTCTCCAACCTCGTGCATCACGGCATCCTCACCGCGGCTGCCGGTCGGTACGGTGGCTACGCCCTCGCACGTCCGCTCGCGGAACTCTCCCTCCTGGACGTGATCGAGGTGACCGAGGGCCGCGTGCACGCGGAGACCTGCCTGCTGGACGGGACGGGACCGCCTCACGCCGACTGCCCGGTCCATGACGTGTGGGCGCGTGCCCGTGACTCCCTCGTGTCGACCCTCGACGCAACGACCCTCGCCGACATCGTCCCGCAGCGAAAGGCGCCCGTCTCCGCGCGATAGCGGTCCCGCGACGCGCGTGATGCCGGCGACCAGCCACATTCGGGGCGTCGTCGCAGTGATCGACGCGGGGCGAGGGGTGTCATGGCTCGGAGTTGGCTCGTGCTCGGCGTGGCGCTGGGGCTGCTGATCTCCGGCTGTGGCGCCGAGGCGCGCGAGACGGTCGACCTCGACTCCGTGACGCAGGCGACGTCACCAGCTCCCCCGCCGAGGCGTACGGTGCGGGGTGTGCCGCCGGCAGCGCACGCACGGATGCGAGGTGACGACCATGTGGCAACACCGATGGCGGCTGCTCGCGATTGCGGTGGTGATCCTGGCGCCGCCGGTGATTCTCGCGGGGCTGGTCACGCTGCTGAGGTGAGCGTCCGTGTCCCCGCCCTGTCTCCCCGGCGCTACGATGCGCGTCATGACGGGTGTGATACGTCGTCTCGATGGCGGCGGGAGTCGGGGTGCAGGATGACGGCCGAGACTGAGACGCGGACGGACACCGAGCAGCAGGTCACCTTCGAGCAGGTGGGGGCGGTGCTGATCGCCCGGCTGAACCGGCCAGAGAAGTTGAACGCGCTGAGCGCCGGCATCTCCAGCGGGATGCATGAACTGGTACGCCGGCTGAACAGCGGGGAAACGGGCGCGCGTGCCGCGATCGTGACCGGCGAGGGCCGCGCCTTCTGCGCGGGCGGCGACGTCACGACCTTCCCCACGTCCAACCAGCCCGGGGTGCGCCGAGGCGGTCCGTACTCCCGCCCGCACCCGGAGCGCTCGATCGCGCGGGCCATGCATTCGTGCGACGTGCCGATCATCGGCGCAATCAACGGCTATGCCGTGGGCGCGGGGTTCGGGCTGGCGCTCTCCACCGACCTCCGCATCGCGGCGGACGACGCGGTCTTCCAGGTGGCGCAGATCAAGCGCGGCCTGGTCGCGGACATGAGCACGGGCCCCCTCCTGCGGGAGGCGCTCGGGAACCAGCGCGCGCTGGAGTTGATGCTGAGCGGCCGCCGGATCGACGCGACCGAGGCGCTCGCGCTCGGCCTCGTCCTGAAGGTGGTGCCGCGCGACCGGCTCATGGAGGAGGCGCTGGCGCTCGCGACCGCGATCGCGGAGGGGCCGCCGCACGGGATGGCGGCCTCCAAGCACGTCGTCTACATGGGCGGCGACCACGACCTGGAGCAGGCAGACGCGTTCGTCTCCCTCTCCGTGGCGGGCCTCTTCAAGACCGACGACGCCGCGGAGGGCGTACTCGCGTTTCGCGAGCGGCGCGAGCCGAGGTTCACCGGCCGCTGACCGCCCGATCCGACCACCCGATCCGGGGAGGAAGCACCATGACCCTCGAACGCAAGGCTGATCGCCCGGCGGACGCGCTGGACTACGCGGCTCACGCGCCCCGTTCGGATGGCTCCATCACCGTCGAAGGTCTCGGGGCTCGCGTTACCGCCCACCGAGACGCCGCGGGCATTCCGCACATCGACGCCCCGGACGAGGCGAGTGCGTGGTTTGGCATGGGGTACGCCTGCGCGCAGGATCGCCTCTGGCAGATGGAGTGGTACCGCCGCCGTGGTGCGGGCCGGTGGGCCGAAGTTGCCGGACGCGGCGGTGTCGCCGCCGACATCATGTTTCGCCGCCTCCGCCTGGCACAGGCCTCGCAGGTGGACGTTGCCGAGATGAGCGCGGAGACGCGCGCGATGTTCGAGGCGTATGCCGCGGGTGTGAACGCCTACGTCATCGCCGGGCAGCCGCTGCCCCCGGAGTACGCCCTGACGGGAACGGCCTGGGAGCCCTGGGAGCCGTGGCAGTCCGTCCTGGTCTTCAAAGTCCGCCACGCGATCATGGGTAAGCGCCTGTCCAAACTTGCGCACCTCGAAGTGCTGCGTCGTACGAGTCCGGAGACCTACGCGTTGCTCGAGTCGATCGAGCCGTCCGGGATCAACCTGATCCTCCCGCCGAACGGTGTTGGCTCGCGCGCCTACGGCTCCGCCGCCGAGGAGGTGCGCGCGATGGCGGCAGACCTCGGCACGCTCGGCAGCGCGGAGGGCGGTTCGAACTCATGGGCGGTGCACGGCTCGCGCACCACCACCGGCAAGCCCGTGCTCGTGAACGACTCGCACCGGCCGCTGGACGTGCCGAACGTCTACTGGCAGGTGCACGTGTGGTGCCCTGACTTCAACGTCGCCGGCGCGGCGTTCCCGGGGGTGCCCGCGTTCCCCCACTTTGGGGTGACGGACTACATCGCGTGGAACATCACCCACGGGCAGGCGGACTACCAGGACCTCTGGCTCGAACAGTTCGACCCGGCCGAGCCGACGCGTTACCGCACGGAGGCCGGCTGGGCGCAGGCCGAGGTCGAGCGCTCCGTGATCGAGGTCAAGGGCGGGGTATCCGAGACGATCGACCTGGTGCGCACGCGCAACGGCGAGATCGTGCATGGCGACCCGGCCGAGGGGGAAGCGATTGCGATGCGCTACACGGCGACCGATCGCCCGAACCGCCAGTGGGAAACCTTCCGCCCGATGATCCTGGCGCAAGACGTCGCCGCGCTGCACGAGACGCAGCGTGGCTGGGAGGAGCCGGTCAACGCGCTCCTCTCCGCCGACATCGAAGGCAACATTGGCTTCCTCTTCCGGGGACGCGTCCCCATCCGCTCCACCCCGAAGGCGCGCGAGTTCCCAGCGCCCGGCTGGACGGGCGATCACGACTGGATCGGCGATGTGCCGTTCGAGGATCTCCCCCAGGCGATCAACCCGCCCGAGGGCTTCCTGGGCACCGCCAACCAGCGCCCCACCGAGGCCACGGAGCCCTATCTGGCGCATGAGTTCACGACGCCGGGCCGTTCGACCCGGATTGCCGAGGTGCTGACCTCACAGCCAACGTTCACCCCGGAGGAGATCATCGCCTTCCAGGGCGACACCACATCCATCCGCGGGCGCGGCTGGGCCGAGTTCCTGGCCACCCAGGGGCCGTTCTCAGCTGGCGCCGCCGAGGCGGAGCGGGCGCGGGCCATGCTCGCTGCGTGGGACGGCAATGTCGCGGGCGACCGCCCGGCGGCGCTGCTCTACGAATGCTTCCGGATCGACGTCACGGAGGCGGTACTCCGCCCGATCCTGGGCGAGGACGCGTGGGACTGGCTGCTGCACGGCGGTAACGACCAGGGTCCCGCCCAGTTACAGCGCTGGATGTACTACCTCGGCGCCGCGCTCCCCGGGTCCGCGGGCACACC
>PHBR01000057.1 GCA_002840675.1 Chloroflexi bacterium HGW-Chloroflexi-9 | reverse complement strand
CGGGCGCGCGTCAGCGCGCGGGGGAGGGGGACGGGCGCGCGTCAGCGCGCGGGGGAGGGGGACGGGCGCGCGTCAGCGCGCCGGCGGGCCGGAGATCACATCCAGCACGGCGCGCAGATCGGCGATCGTGAACGGCTTCGGCAGGAAGGCGGCAGCGCCGGCGGCGCGAACCTCCTGCTCCTGCAGTTCGTCGCTGTAGGCGGACATGGCGATAACGGGGAGGCCCACGAACCGGGGATCGGAACGGAGGAAGCGCAGCAACTCGATGCCGCCCATGCGCGGCATCCGGATGTCCATCAGCAGCACGTCCACGGCCAGCCCAGCGTCCAACTGATCGCACGCATCCTGGCCGTCCACGGCCAGGTGCACGGTAAAGCCGGCAGCGCGGATGGCCAGGGCCAGCATGGAGCGCACGCTCGTCTCATCCTCCACGACGAGGACGGAAGGCGGCGTGGTGGGCTGTGACGGCTCGCTCACGGTGGCGCGATCTTCCCAGACCACTGTCGCGGACGGAACATCAATCACCAAATCTCCACCCGCAGGCTCCGCGGCTGGCGCGCTCATGGGCCTTCACCTCAAGAAGGGGGGCGGAAACCGCCGGACTAGACCGCGCGGCGGTCGGAGTCCGTTTCGCCCGCGTCGTCCGAGTCAAGCCCGACCAGCCCGCGCTTGATCGCGTAGCGGATCAGGTCCGTGCGGTTCTTCGCGTGGAGCTTGGTCATGATGTGGGCGCGGTGCGCCTCCACGGTCTTCACGCTGATCACCAGTTCGTCCGCGATCGCCTGGTTGGAGAGGCCTTCCGCGATCAACTGCAGCACTTCCCGCTCACGCGGCGTGAGCAGGTCGTAGCCGGCCCGGCCCTCCGTCTGCTTCGCCTGCATCATCACCTCGTTCACCGAGATCTCGTCGGAGACCGAGGTGGAGAAGTAGGTGTTGCCGCGGAACACGGACTGGATCGCCAGGAGGAGTTCCTCCATGTCGGAGTTCTTCACGACGTAGCCGGCCGCACCGGCGCGCAGCGCCTGGAGCAGACGCTCATCCTCCAGGTAGGCGGTCAGGATGAGGACACGGCACCCGGGGGCGCGCTTCAGGATCTGCCGGGTCGCCTCGATGCCGTTCAGGCCGGGCATAACCATGTCCATGAGGATCACGTCCGGCATGAGCCGCTCGGCGACCTCCACGGCGTCCCGGCCGTTGGTCGCCTCGCCCACCACTTCCAGGCCGTCCTGGGCCTCCAGGAGCATCCGAAGCGCCTGCCGTAGCAGCGCATGGTCATCGGCGACCAGGATGCGGATGCGCTGCCCGCTCCGCGTCATCGGACGGCTGCGGACAATGGGCGCGGTGGGCATGCGTTCATTCATCGGGGCCTCCGGGAGAGGGGTAAGAGCGTATCTCGACGCCTGGCCACTGATGCTACGGATACCCCTAAGGGCTCCCTATGAGGGAACCCCCTACTTCCGAGGACGAAAAGCACGGATTCCATCCGGGGGGACGCCGACGGCGCGCGGCGCAACCCCGGATGGCGGCCGGTGGTGACGCGCTAGACCGCGTCAGGTTCCCCGATGAAGGAGTACTCGTCGTGGAGTTCCTCCACCAGGATCCGCAGGAGCTCGGAGCGGAGCGCCAGCGCGTGGTCCAGTTGCGCAGCATCCGTGGCCGACTTCTCGTCCTGCCACACGCCGATTCGGCCGAACCGCCGGGGCGAGGCGTCGTGGTGCGGCATCAGCATGTAGCCGTGGATGTACCCGGGCTGCTTCGCGTAGAACGCGGACAGCTCCCGCATGGTCTTCTCGAGCCGCTGCTCCTCGCCGGTGCGTGCGATCATCGTCGTGACGCGGACGTATGGCATGGGACCTTCTCTCCTGGCTGGGTGCTCACCCTGAGCGTCAGCGAATCGTGGACGGGAGCATAGGGCGCACCGGCGGGCACGCCAACGGCGTCGCCGGATTCCGGCGACGCCTGAAGGAGTTCCGCGGGGCGGAAGGGACTAGAGGCGGAGCTTGCCGTGGGACGGCTGGCGGCGGCGCTGCTTGCCGGCGGCCAATCGCTCTTCCTCTTCGAGGTCCTTCGGGTCACAGCGCTGGGCCTCGTGGACGTAGCCACAGGCCACGCACGTGCCGAACTGGCCGTACCAGTCGTCCTCGATAATCATCAGGCCCTGGCAGCGGGGGCACTTCTTCGGCGGGGCGCTCACGATCATGGCGGCCCTCCTTCACTCATACTGGTTTCGTCCGCATCCGGCATCCCGCCGGTCGGGCTGACCCAGACTGCCTCCGAGGTTAGCTGTCGGGTTCGGGCCGGTTCAGTACGCCCGTCCTCCCGTAGGAGGATTCACCCCAGTCGTTGGTTCCCCCGGTCGCCGTGCGCTGAGCGCGTGACGATTAAGCAGGCCACCAGCACGAGTATTACGTATGTGCAAGATTCGTGCTTGTGACAACAAGAGCATAACCATCACGATCAGCCTGTCAACCCTTTTCGTGTCATCTGTCACAAACTTGTTGTCAACAGCGGATCGGTTACGGGCGACGAGCAATCCAGACCATCTCTCTGGAGCCATCCACGAGTGGGCCTCCTGCGAAGTCGCCATGTAGCGCTTCGACCTCCAGCCCGGCCCGAGCGAACAGGTGCTCCATTTCGAACCGGTGCACCCACCGGAGGGTGACGGACGAGTCCACCCAGCGCCCATGCTGGCCCCGGCGGCGTAACTTCGTCGTCACAACCTGATCCGCCAAATCGTGCGTGTGTCGCGCCCGAATCACGCTGTCTGCCCCGCCCCACGGCTCCCACGTCCAAGGGCTGCGCGAGCGCGCCCGTGCGATCAGCACCGGGTCCGGCTGGAACACGTTCAGCGCCAGCCGGCCGCCAGGCCGCAACGCCCGCCGGCACGCCCCCAGGGTCGACAGCTGGTCGTCCACCGTCAGGTTGTGGAGGAACGCGCGGAACGGGCTCGTCACCAGCGCGGCCGGCTCCGTCACCGTGAACGTGCGCATGTCGCCCTCGACCAGTTCGAGACGGTCCGCGACGCCCGCTTCCGCCGCCCGCCGGCGCGCGATCGCCAGCATCGTGGGTGCGAGGTCGATCCCGAGGATGCGTGCGCCCGCGACGGCGCTAGGGACGGCGATGCGGCCGGTACCGACGCCCAGTTCCACGACCAGGCCGTTCGCCTGTCGCGCGAGGCCGACATAGAAGTCGACATCACCGGGGACGCCGCGGGAGTGCTCATCGTAGAGGTCTGCCCAGTCGCGGTAGTACGAGTCGGCTGTCACGGCCGTGGCTCACGGGATGGTGCGCCCCGGAACTCCTCGCGCAGGAGCCCCATGAGCAGCACGTCGTAGTACCGGCCGGCGATGTGGGTGCGCCGCCGCTGGCGGCCTTCAAAGACGAAGCCGACCTTCTCGTAGGCCCGTACCGCGCGCGTGTTGAACTCGGACATATTCAGTTCGATCCGTTGGAGGCCGAGTTCGGCGAAGGCGAACCCGCACAGCAACGCCATCGCCTCCGTGCCGTAGCCACCCCCGCGGTACTCGGGCTCACCGATGAGGATGCCGACCTCCCCACGCCGCGCCTCCGCGTTGAGGTGGCGCAGTTCGATCGTCCCGATGACGAGCGCCTCCGCGCCGTCGATCGCCTCGATCGCCAGAAACACACCATCGTCCCAGGACGGCTCCAGCCGCGTGCGCACCCAGTCCTCCTCCGCAGCGAGCGAGATCGGGTACGCGATGCCGCCCATGAGGTGCACGGTGTCCGGCTCGTTCATCCACGCGGCGAAGCGCGGCGCCATCCACAACTCCGCAGGCACCAGGCGCACCAGGTCGCCCCGGATCAGCGAGGGCAGCGTGATCGACGAGGAGGTCACGGGAGTACCTTCCGCTCCCGCAGGTCCGGCGGCGCCCCGTACTGCGCCTCGAACTCCGCACGCGTCACCGACATCACGTCCACATCGATCTGCTCACCGCCGCGGAGCACGGCGGCCCGCTTCCGCCCCTCCGTCACGAACCCGACGCGCTCGTAGAGGTCGCGGGCGCGGGCATTGCTCGCGTAGACCTCCAGCCGGACGGTGTCCAGGTTCATCTCCCAGAAGGCGAAGCGCAGCATCTCGCGGAGCGCATCCTCCCCGTAGCCCCGGCCCCAGTGCTCCTTCGCGCCGATCACGATGCCCAGCGTCCCCCACCGGCTCTCCCGATAGGAGTCGCTGACGCCCACCGTGCCAATGTGCTCGCCGGTCTCGCGGACCTCGATTGCGAAGTTCACGTCCCGGTAGCCGGCGTGCTTCGCCATCCGCTCGATGATTGCGCGCTCGGGCTCCGAGCCCAGCGGGTAGCGGACGGTCAGCGTGCGCGTCACCTCCGGGTCGTTCAGCCACTGGACGTACCGCTCCGCATCCGCCGGCTCCAGCGGTCTCAGACGGACCAGCTCACCCTCGATCGGCACGGTTGCCCTCCCGCTCCGCACGCCAGAAACGCAGACGGCCCGTCAGACGACGGGCCGTTCGGCTGCCGGCGGTGCTGCTGCTACCTGCCGGCCGGGACCCTCACGCCACGCGCACGAACAGCCGTCGACGCCAGGGCGCCAGCGGTGGTCGCGCGCGTCGTACCGGGCACCACGTCCGTCATGCCGCGAGCCTACGGATGGCGTCGCGCCCCCGTCAACGGGGGCGCAGCCCGAGGCCGGTCGGGCGGCTACACTGGCCCTCTGACACCGCTGCCAGCCGAAACACCGCCATGCCCACGACCGACTACGCCGCCCTGATCCGCGAGACGGCCGCCTCGATCCGCCCGGTGGACACCGTGGCGATCGCCCGCGCCGAGGCGCGACAGGGCCAGCTCACGAAGCCGCCGGGATCGCTCGGACGGCTGGAGGATCTCGCCACCCGCATCGCCGGGATCACGGGACGGGAGCGTCCCCGCCTCGACCACCGCGTGGTGATCGTCGCCGCTGGCGACCACGGTGTGACGGCGCAGGGCGTCTCCGCCTACCCCGCCGAGGTCACCGTGCAGATGGTGGGCAACTTCCTGGCGGGCGGCGCCGCGATCAACGTGCTGGCCGCCCACGCGGGCGCGCGCGTCCGCATCGTGGACGCTGGCGTCGCCCTCGAAACACCCGCCCACCCCAACCTGGTCCGCCTCCGCCTGGGCCCCGGCACCGCCGACATCACGGAGGGTCCGGCGATGAGCCGCGCCCTGGCCGAGCGCGCCATCGCGGAGGGCATCGCGCTCTTCCAGGCAGAACACGCCGCCGGCTGCGACATCGTCGCCCTCGGTGAGATGGGGATCGGCAACACCACGCCTGCCGCCGCCATCATCGCGACCGCCACCGGGCGCCCGCCGCGCGCCGTCACCGGCCGCGGCACCGGCGTCGACGACGATCGGTACGACCGCAAGGTGCGGGTCATTGAGCGCGCGCTGGAGGTGAACCGACCCGACCCGACGGACGGCATCGGCATGCTTGCAGGCATCGGCGGTTTCGAGATCGGCGTCCTGGCCGGCGTGTACCTCGGCGCGGCGGCGGCTCGCGTGCCGGCGGTGATCGACGGCGTGATCTCCGGCGCGGCGGCACTGATCGCGGAAGCGATCGCGCCGGACGCACGGGGGGTGTTCATCGCCTCACATCGCTCGGCCGAGCCCGGACACGCCGCGACGCTGGAGCACCTGCGCCTGGAGCCGCTGCTGGACCTGGGCATGCGCCTGGGCGAAGGCAGCGGCGCAGCGCTGGGGATGTCGCTCTGCGTCGCCGCCTGCCGGCTGCTCGACGAGATGGCGACGTTCGCGGAGGCGGGCGTGTCCGACTCCGACGAGGTCATCGAGCCGGAGGCCTGAGCGTGCGCACACTGGCTGCGATCCCAATCGCCCTCGAGTTCCTCACGCCGCTGCGCCTGCGCCGCGTGCAGACGTACGAGGACCGCACGTTCGCGCAGGCGCTGGGATGGTATCCACTCATCGGCCTGCTGATCGGCGGCATCCTCGCCCTGCTGGACCGCGGACTCGCCGAGTTGCTCCCACCGGCCCCCGCCGCGGCGCTGCTGGTCGCCGTGCTCGCGCTCGTCTCGGGCGGCCTCCACCTGGACGGCGTCGCCGACACCGCGGACGGCATGGCGGTGCAGGGCGACCGCGCCGAGCGCCTGGGCGTGATGAGCGAGGGCAACACCGGCCCGGCCGGCGTGATGGCACTGGTGCTCGTGCTCCTGGCGGAGTGGGCCGCGATCTCCTCGCTCCCGCCGGACGCACGTACCGCTGCCCTCATCGTGGCGCCCGTGCTTGCCCGCTGGACGGTCGTGCCGGTCGGCGCGCTCTTCCACCCCGCCCGTCCGCGCGGCCTCGGTCACTCGATCCACGCCGGGCTGTGGCCCACCGCCGCCCCCATCGCCACGCTGACCGCCCTAGCGGTCGCGGGGGCGACGTTTGGCGTCGCCGGCCTCGTCCTCGTCCTCATCGCGGGCGTCGCCGCGGTGCTGATCGCGGGCGCGGCGTCCCGCCTGATCCACGGCGTGACCGGCGATGTCTTCGGCGCGGGGATCGAGGTCGCACAGGTCGTGGTCTGGTTTGCGGTCATCGCCTCGGTCGAACGCGGCTGGGCGACGGCAGCGCTCTTCTAGGCCCGCTTCCATGGGACAGATCGACTTCGTCACCGGCGGCGCGCGCAGCGGGAAGTCGACCTACGCCGAACGCCTCGCCGCCCGCACCGGCCTGCCCGTCACCTACCTGGCCACCATGGAGGCCGGCGACGACGAACTGCGCATCCGCGTGGAACGGCATCGCGCGCAACGTCCGTCCACCTGGCGCACCGTAGAGGCACCCCGCGCCCTTGCCGAGACGATCGCCGCCGCGCCCGACGGTGACGCGGCACTCGTCGACTGCCTCTCGCTCTGGGTGGCGAACCACCTCTTCGACCTCGGTGGCGACTCCCCTTCGGGCGAGGCGGTCGAGGCGCTGGAGCACGCGCTGGACGCACAGACCTCGGCGGTGCTGGAGGCCGCGCGCCGCCGCGGCGGGCCGGTCATCTTCGTCACGAACGAGGTCGGCAGCGCGATCGTCCCGGAGTTCGCGCTCGGGCGGATCTACCGCGACCTGCTGGGGCGCGTGAACCAGCAGGTCGCGCGCGCCGCCGACCGCGCCTGGCTGCTGGTCGCGGGGCGCGCGCTCGCTCTCCCCCCACCGGACGAGTCCTGACACACGGACGGCCCCGGCATCTGCCGGGGCCGTCCGTGTCCAGGAGACTCACTCAGTCGGCAGCAGTCATCGCAGGTCCCACGGTTGCAGGGTCGCCTCCAGCGTCATCTCCTCCGCGCCCCGGCGGACGCGGAGCGACATGACATCGCCAACCTCCGCGCGGTCAATGGCGCGGGCCAGCGCTTCGAACGACTCCATCGCTTCGCCGTTGATCGCGAGGATGACGTCGCCACCCTGACCGGAGCCGGTGGAACCGGGCAGGACGCCCGCACGCTCCGCAGCCGAGCCCGCGGTCACCTGCAGGACGTACAGCCCTCGCGACGTGCTGACCCCGAAGGTCGCCGCGTTCACGTCGTCCAGCGCCTGCACGCTGACGCCCAGTTGCGGGTGCTCGATCGTCTCGCCGGCGATCATCGCCGGCAGGAAGCGCAGCACGGTGTTAGACGGGACCGCGAAGCCCAGGCCGACGAAGAAACGGCCGTTGGGGTTCTCGATCGAGGTGTTCACGCCCACCATCTCGCCGGCGGTCGTGAAGAGCGGGCCACCGGAGTTGCCCGGGTTGACCGCTGCGTCCACCTGCAGGACGTCGCGAATGCCTCGGCCGGTGAACGCGGACTCCGTGACCCGACCGGTGGCGCTGATGATGCCAGAGGTGACCGTGAAATTCTGGCCGAACGGGTGGCCAATCGCGAACACCGCGTCACCCACGCGGACGCGATCCGAGTCGGCCATGCGCACCGGGATCAGGAGGTGGGACGGCAGGTCAACCTTCAGGACGGCCAGGTCACTCCCCGGGTCCGTGCCGACAACGGTCGCGACGGCGGCGGTGCCGTCCGCCAGCGTCACCTTCAGGTTCGACATGCCTTCGATGACGTGGAAGTTCGTGAGGATGTGGCCATCACGGTCGATGACCGAGCCGGTCCCCCCGCTCGTGGCATTCCCGCCGCCACTGGCGGTCACTACGACCACCGAGCGGCGCACGTCGGCAATCAGGTCGGGCAGGGAAGCGGCGGCCGCGTCACCGCTGTTCTGGACGGTGCCCTCGGTCGCTGCGGTCGCGCTAACCACGGCCGGTGCGCCCGTGCCGCCGCCATCCCCGGCAACCAGTGCCGTGACGACCCCACCGACGAGCATGGACGCCACGATGAACGAACCGATGCCGACCTTCTGAACCCAGGGTTCTGACATGACCATCCTCCATCGGAAGACCTTAGGAGGGCATCATCACAGACAGTGGTCAAGCCTCGGTAAGAAACTCGTGAAGCGACTGCTAACGAGCCGAGCAGATCGCCCGAGCACTGCTCAGCGCCCCTGGAAGTCGGGCTTCCGCTTCTCGCGGAACGCTTTCGGGCCTTCGCGTGAGTCCTCCGTCGACTGGACGATCGTCATCGCCGCTTGCGCCGCCTCCAGGCCTTCGACGAAGGACTGGTCAAGGCCGCGGTATACGAGGCGCTTCGCCAGTTGCATGGCGACCGGCGGCCCCTCGGCGAGGCGCATGGCGAACGCACGCGCCTCTGTCATCAGGTCGTCATGGGGGACGACCTTCATGACGTAGCCAATCTCCAGCGCCTGCGCCGCGGTCAGCATCTCGCCCGACCAGATCAACTCCAGCGCCTTCTGCACGCCGACCAGACGAGGCAGCATCCAGGCGCCCCCGTCGCCGGGGATCAGGCCCACGTTCACATACGACATCGCGAAGCGCGCCTGGTCGGAGGCGATACGGATGTCCGCCTGGGAGGCCATGTCCATCCCCGCCCCCACGGCAGCACCGTTGACCGCGGCGATGTATGGCTTGTCCAGGTACTGCACGGCACGAGGCACCTGGTGCACCGAGTACCTCAGCGAGTTGCGGCGCTCACCGGCGTTGCGGTCCGCCATGAGCACGCGATCCTCCGCGCCAGAGGCGCGCAGATCCGCCCCGGCACAGAACGCGCGGCCGGCGCCCGTGACGATCACCGCGCGGACGCCCTCGTCCTTCGCGGCACGCCAGATAGCGTCCGCCCATTCGTTCAGCAACTCGTCGCTGAACGCGTTCATCCGTTCCGGACGGTTGAGCGTGATCGTCGCGACCCGGTCCTGGACGTCGTAGAGGATCGCTTCGTAGTCCATCTGGCCCTCCCTGCGACGCCTCCCAGGCGCCCCGCCGCAGTCTAGCGCGCACCACGCACGCAATCGCCCGTGCCTCCCCGGTCACTGGCCACTCCGGGTGCGCGGGAGGTACGGTTGCATGCAGATGCGGCTGACACGATCCCTCCGACGGCTTCTCACGGGGCTGGCGCTGATCTCGGCGCTGGCCCTCGTTGGTTGCGACCGTGCCGCGGAGCTGATCCCGGGCAACGCGGACGACCCGCGCACGCCGCCGCCGACGCCGACCGCGGAGTCCACCCCTATCCTCGTGACCCCGGGCCTCAACGTGGGCGGCGGGACGCCCGCTGCGGCCATCCCCGACCATGAACTGGCCCGCTCCGTCGTGCAGGTGCTGGGCATCGACACGAGCGCGGGCTTTGAGCAGATTGCCCGGTACGGCTCCGGCGTGGTGGTGGACGCGGAACAGCGGTTGATCCTGACCTCCTACGCCGTCGTCGCGCCATATCGCGCTGACGGTTCGCGCGCCTACACCTCCATCGAGATCGCCATCAACGACGACCCCGGTGCCCCTGCCACCCGCACCTTCGCGGCCGAGGTCGCCGCGGCGGACGTGGACATGGGCATCGCGGTGCTCCGCGTCGTGGGCCGGGTGGGCGATGGCGGGAGCGTGGGCGCGCTGGAGATTCCTGCCGTCGTCCCGGGCCAGGCGACCGGCATCAACACGGGGGTCCCGCTGCGGCTGTTCAGCCACGCCGGGGGCTCAGAGGGCCCGGACGCCGTGAGCGTCACGAATGCCACGGTCACCGGGCAGCGCGGCGAGGCGGGCCAGACGGGGCGAACCTGGTTCAAGGTGGACGCCCGGCTCCCGGCCGGTGCTTCGGGCGGCCCCGCCTTCGACCAGTCGGGCGCCCTCGTCGGCATGCTCGCGCAGGAGATGTACGTCCCGCTCGGCGAGGTCGGCCAGGTCCGGCCGGGCGACCTGCTAGCGCCGGTCATCGACCGCGCACGATCCTCCTCCGCCACGTTCAACGCCCCGCTTTACCGCGGCATCACCGTTGCCCCGGATGGGATCTGGGTGAGCCGCCCCGCCTTCGCCGGAAATGCGGTCGACTCCACCGGCGGCCGCGACCTGCTGGACTACGGCACCCGCTTCAACGAGGGCCTCGCGGCGCTGTACTACGAGTACTCGATCGTGGGCGCCCCGACCGGCGCGTCCGTCGAGGAGCGCTGGTACCTGGAGAGCGTCCTCCAGGACTCGCTCTCCTCATCATTCGTGTGGGACCAGTCGGGCTACGGGCTGATCAGTGACCGCATCCAGTCGCCCGGCGCCGCCGGTATCCCGCGCGGACTTTGGCGCGTGGAGGTCTGGGTGAACGGCGCCCGTCGCGCCTCCGCCTCCGTCAACATCGGCGGCACGGTCACGGCCTCGAACACACCCACGGCCATCGGCGTCGCGGGGGCGACGACCGTGACGCCCGAGGGCAACATCTCGATTGGCGCATACGCGACGGCACCGCAGTTGATCGCGATCTTCGACCTGAGCGGCATGGGCAGTGTCGGCCGGCTGCAGTGGGTGGTCTTCCGGGACAACCAGCCCGTATACACGTCGCCCTCGATCCGGTGGACCGAGGGCGAGAGTGCCCGCTTCTGGGTGGGCTACCTGGGCGACCAGCCGATCCAGGCGGGTACCTGGGAGTTTGAACTCCACGCCGACGGCAAGGTCATCGGCGTCGGCACGATCTCGGTCTTCTAGCGCCGCCGGCAGCCTCCCCCTACTTGATCTCGCCGCGCTCGTAGAGCCCGTCGATCACCGCGCCGTCGAACACCTGCGCTACGTCTACCTCCGAGGTGATGACCTCGTATTGCAGCAGCAGGTCGGCGAGCGCCTGCCACTGGTCGAGCGTTGCGCGCCCCATACCGTCACCTCGCCGCGCGTTCGCGAGCTCGGTGTCCAGCAGGAAGCGCTGGTGCGCCGCGTCTGCGCCCTCGGCGTGCTTCAGGACGATCGCCACGGCGGCGTCCGGGTTCGCCTCGATCCACGCGGTCGCCCGCATGGTCGCGCGCAGGAAGCGTTCCACGAGGTCGCCGTCCGCCAGCGTCGCGCGCGTCACGAGGTAGGTGAGGCCCAGCGTCGGCACGTCGAAGTCGTGCGGGTCGATGACCGTGATCTCGGTGCCAGCGCTTCGGATCGTGTCCGGCTCGTTGTTCAGGAACACCGGGTAGATGTCCACCTGGCCCTCGATGAACACGCGCGGGTCGAAGCCGACGCTCACGAGTTCGATGTCGTCCGGAGTCAGCCCGACGCCGCCGAGCATCGCGAGGAGTTCGGCCGGGACCACGCCGGCCTTAAAGCCGACGGACTTGCCCGCGAAGTCGGCCGGGCCGGTGATACCCGCGTCCGCCCGCGCGACGTAGCCCTGGTCGCCGCGCTGGCCGAAGAGCGCGACGGCGACCACGGGCAGGTCCTGCTCCACGCGCCGCACCGCCTGCGCGGCGGTGCCGGTGGTGACGGTCACGGAGCCCTCCAGCAAGAACTTGAGGTGCTCGTCCTGCCCGGAGGAGTGCTGGATGTCGACCGTCAGCCCTTCCTCGGCGAAGAAGCCCTCCGCCTCCGCGACGTAGACCGCGGCGAACGGCAGGTTCGCCTGTGGGCGGAAGCCGGCCATGAACGTGATCGTGCGTGGTTCTGGGGTGGGGGTCGCCGCCACCTCGGTCGCCGTCCCCGCCGAGGCGGTGGGCGCGGGCGTGGTGGCGGGCGTCTCGTCGCCGGAACAGGCAACGGTGAACGCGGCGAGCAGCAGGAAGCCAGACAGGAAGACACGACGAAGCATGAGGATGCACCCCGGTGGTCCGGTGCGTGCATCCGCACATCAGTCGTGCGGGCGCTACACGCGCGAGTGGGTCGTTCCGTCGGGTGGCATCCGCGCCGTGAGCGCGGGCACTATCCGCCCGAGGAGTCGTGCCAGGTCAGCACGCGGCCCTCAACATACGAGACGGCGGCGGTCAGGGAAACCCCCATCGCCGCCAGGATCAGCGCCGCGCCAAACAGCCCGGCCGTGTCGAAGTCGCCATTCGCGATCAGGATCAACTGCCCCATGCCGGAGGAACCGGACAGGAACTCCGCGACCACTGCCCCGACCAACGACAGCGGCACGCTGATCCGCAGCGCCGCGAACACGTACGGCAGCGAGGAGGGCAAGCGGAGCCGCCAGAACACCTGCCACCGGGAGGCGTGCAGCACGCGCATGAAGTCGTGCGCCTGCGGGTCGATGCTGCGCAGCCCCACCACCGCGTTCACCAGCATCGGGAAGAACGTGATCAGCGCCGCGATCGCCACTTTCGGGCCAATGCCGAAGCCAAACCAGATCGCGAGTAGCGGGTAGATCGCAACGATCGGCGTCACCTTCACCAGCAGCGAGTCGTAGTACGGCGTGATCACCGCGCCGGCATAGGCGGTGCCGCCGTCGAGGCGGATGCCGAAGCCGGCGGCGCTGCGATACACGGCGATGCGGCCGTAGTCCGGCGTGAAGCCGTTCTCCGGGTCCTCCGTGGTGACGCGGCACTGCACGGCATGGCCGTTCAGGCGGATGTCCTCCTGGCGCGGCACGTAGCTGTCCTCGTCGCCGATGCGCCGCCCCTCGGAGATGCGGATCTGCGCCTTGACGATGTCGATGCCCGTCACCTGCTCGGTGACGGTGTGCTCGACCTGGATGCGCGGGTTCACCTCGATGAAATAGAAGGCGTCGGTGTCGGCGTCCATGAGGAACTCCACCGTGCCGGCGTGGGTGTACTTCGCAGCGCGGGCAAGCTTCAGGGCCGCGTCGCACAGCTCGGCGCGACGCGTGTCGGCAAGATAGGGCGCCGGGGCGCGCTCGACCACCTTCTGGTTGCGCCGCTGCACCGAGCAGTCGCGCTCGAAGGCGTGCACCAGATTCCCGTGCGTGTCGCCGAGCACCTGCACCTCGACGTGGCGCGCGCGGCGCACCAGCTTCTCCAGGTACACCTCGTCGTTGCCGAAGGCCGCGGCGGCTTCGCGCCGCGCCACCTCCATCGCCGGCCCCAGGTCGGCCTCGGTCTC
>PHBR01000056.1 GCA_002840675.1 Chloroflexi bacterium HGW-Chloroflexi-9 | reverse complement strand
CGTGGGCGACGCGCCAGCCGCCGGCGCCATCGGCCTCGCAGTCGCCCTCGCCCATCGCGATGCGGGCACCGAGCGCCTCCGCGACCTTCGCCGCCGCCGCCACGTGGTCACCGTGCCCGTGCGTCAGGAGCACGAGCGTCACCGGCGCGCCCTCGGCGATCGCACGCGCCTGCTCGATGATCGCGGCGGCGTTGGCGCCGAACCCGGGGTCGATGACGGCGAACGAGCCGTCGTCTGCGCGCACCAGGTAGGCGTTGCAGCCGCGGGTGCGCTCCAGCCACCAGACACCGGGTGCGAGTTGGACGGCCACTAGTTCAGCGTCGGGTCGGGCGGGTAGGAGCCGTAGATGGCCAGGGGGCCACGCTGGCGGCGGAGGACGCGCTGCCAGAGGGTGCCGGGGTCCTCGGTGAACGGGTCATCCGGCTCCGCGTTCACGACAAACCACGCGTCCTGCGCGATCTCGCCTTCCAGTTGTCCCGGCGTCCACCCCGCGTAGCCGTGGAAGATGCGCAGCGCCTCGATCAGCGGCGCCGCCTCCGTGCTCGATACGGCGAGGTTCACGAGCCCCACGCGGTCGGCGACCGGCGTCCACCAGTCCAGCGGGGCGCCCTCGGCCACCCGGCCCAGTCCGAGGATCGAGTTGGGCTGCACCGGCCCGCCGACGAACAGCGCCGCCGGCGGTGAGATGTAGCCACCCCATGCCAGCGCCACGTCGGAGGCCCGCGCCTCCTCGGCACGATTCAGGACCAGCCCAAACGCGCCGTTCTCGTCGTGAAAGCAGATGTAGACGACCGTCCTCGCGAAGTTCGGGTCGTCCAGGATCGGGGTGGCGACGAGGAGGCGTCCGGCAAGCGTGCCTGTCATGCCTCGATCATCTCCGGGCGGGCGCGATCCGGCCAGCGGCGGGCCTTACGCTGGTGGTGACGCATGTGATGGAGGTCGGGATGACATCAGCCGGGGTGATCGAGGCGACAGACGAGACGTTCGAGGAGCGGGTGATCGATGCCTCGCACGAGCGCCCGATCGTCGTGGACTTCTGGGCGACGTGGTGCGGGCCGTGCCAGACCTTGAGCCCGATCATCGAGCGCGTCGCCGGCGAGCACCCGGAGGTGCAGCTGGTGAAGGTGAACGTGGACGAGAGCCCGGCGGTGGCGCAGGCGTTCGCGGTCCAGAGCATCCCGGCGGTGATGGCGTTCCGCGGCGGCCGCGTGGACAGTTCGTTCCTCGGCGCCATGCCGGAGTCGGACGTGCGCGCCTTCTTCGACCGCCTCGCTCCGTCCGAGGCCGGCCGGCTTGTGCAGGACGCGGAGGCGGCGCTGGACGCCGGCGACCTGGCCGGAGCGCGGGCAGGTTTCAAGGCGGTGCTCGCGGCCGAACCGGAGAACGCCGCCGCCGTGGCCGGGCTCGCCGGCATCCTGATCCACGCCGGGGACCTGGACGGCGCGGAGGCGCTGCTCGACCGAGCCGAGACCACGCCGCAGGTGACCGCTCAGCGCGCCTATCTGCGCTTCGTGCGGGGCGCCGTTGGCGTCGACGTGGCGGCGATGCAGGCGCGTCTCGCCGCGGACGAGGATGACGTGCTGGGCCACTACGCGCTGGGCTGCGTGGAGGCCGCGTCGGGACGCTGGGAGGAGGCGCTGGAGCACTTCCTCGCGGTCGTCATGTTCGACCGGGCGTACGCGGAGGACGGCGGACGGCTGCGCGCGCTGGACGTGTTCTCGCTCCTCGGCGACGAGGATCCGACGACGCTGGAGTACCGCCGCCGCCTGACGATGCTCCTGTTCTAGGGCTGCTCTAGCAGCCGCCTCGCACCTTCGAGGCCAGCCGCGTCACGCGTGCGGGTGGCCGTGCAGCGACAGCGGCTCCAGGCCGTGCGCGAACAGCAGGTCGGCGTCGTTCAGCACGTCCACGCTCGGGCGGTCCGCGATCACGCGCCCGCCGTCCAGTACCACCGTCCTCGGCAGGCTGTCCGCGACGAGTGCGAGGTCGTGGGTCGCGACGATCACGGTGAGCCGCAGGCGGTCGAGCAACTCGATCAGTTCGCGTCGTGAGCGCGGATCGAGGTTCGCGGTCGGTTCGTCCAGCGCGATCAGCGGCGTGCCCATCGAGAGCACCGTGGCGATGGCGACGCGCTTCTTCTGGCCCAGGCTCAGGTGGTGGGGCGCACGCGCCTCGAACTCCTGCATCCCCACGGCGGCGAGCGCGTCGCGCGCGCGTGCCAGCACCTCGTCGCGCGGGAGGCCCATGTGCAGCGGGCCGTAGGAGACATCCTCCAGCACGGTCGGCGAGAACAACTGGTCGTCCGGGTTGGAGAAGAGCAGGCCCACCTTCGCGCGGATCGAGCCCAGCGTGCGGTCGTCCAGCGTCTCGCCGAAGACGCGCACGCTGCCCCCGGTCGACCGGAAGATTCCGTTCAGGTTCAGCAGGAACGTGGACTTGCCCGACCCGTTCGGGCCGATGAGGGCGACCTTCTCCCCCGGCTCCACCCGCAGCGAGATGCCGTGCAGCGCCTGCGTCCCGTCCGGGTAGGCGTAGCGGAGGTCCTGCACGTCCAGGGCGGGGGTGTCTGCCCGGGTCACCAGCGCACCCCGATCTGGACAAGCACGGCGCACGCCACGAATGCCGAGGCGCCCACGAGGTGGGCGGCCGGCAGCGGCGGGTCGGCGAGGAAGATGTGGTCGCCTCGGTAGCCGCGCGCCTGCATCGCGGCGTAGACGCGCTCGCTGCGCTCCAGGCTGCGCACGAAGAGCGACCCCGCCATGTGTCCGACGATCCTCGCGCGCCACAGGACGGTGCCGCCGCCGCGCTGTCCGGGCAGGCGCGCGCTGCGGCTGTCGCGGGCGCGCAGCATCCGCTGCGCCTCCTCCCCGATCACGAAGAAGTAGCGGTAAGTGAAGAAGATCGTCGCCACCAGGATCCTCGGCAGCCGCAGCCAGCGGAGCGCCCGCAGGATTTCGACCATCGGCGTCGCCGACACGAGCAGCACCGCGACGACGACTGAGAGCCACGACTTCCCGAGGATCGTCGCGACGGCGCGGATGCCCTCGTCGCTCGCGGTCCAGCCCAGGAGCGGCAGCGTGAACACCGTCTCGCCGGGACGCGTGAACACGAGCGGCACCGCCGCGAGCACGAACGGCAGCGCCAGGAACGTCCGCCGCAGCACGAACCACGGGCCGAGGCGGGACGCCAGCACCACGGCCAGCACGGGCACGGCGAGCAGCCCCAGGGCGGCCCAGTCCGCCTCGCGCGTGGCGCTGATCACCAGGATGTAGGCGAACGCGGCCGGCACCTTCGCGCGGGCGTCCGCACGGTGGACCGGACTATCCCGCTCCGAGTACCGGTCGACGACCCCGGCGAGGCTCACCTGACACCTGCGTCTGGCTCGGTCATCCTCGTCGGGTGCCGGGCGGGGTCGCGGACCGGCGGCGGAGGAGCATGCCGGCACCGAGGCTGAGCGCGCCTACCACAGCGACGCCGATGATCCCGGCGAGCGCGGTCGATAACCGCTCGTCCTCCACGCCGGGGATCGTGTAGTCGGACAGAACCTCATAGCCCGGGTCCTGCGCCAAGTCGATGAACTCGTGGTCCTCGGCGACGCGCTCCAGGCCGTCGGGGTCGCCGGAGGCGAGCCATGCCGACGACACGGCGACGACCAAGGCGATCGCCAGGCCCGCGATGAGGAGGCTGCGGTTACGTCCCATGGGCGCCCTCCGGAACCGTCGCGGCGCGTGGGATGAGGTCGGGGCGAGTGGCGCCGACGAAGCCGATCGCCGCAGCGGTGATCAGCCCCTCGCCGATGCCGATCAGCGCGTGGACGCCCACCATCGCCGGGAGCACGACATCCAGCGGTGAGGTGTCGGAGGCGGCGAGTTGTAGCGCGGTCGCGACCGCGGAGGCCTCCACGGAGAGCCACGCTGCGACGAACGCGACCACCAGCATGGGTGCGGTGCTCCTCGCGAACGGTTTCGCGACCGCGTACAGGCCGGCGCCGATGAAGGCGGTGAGGATGCCCATGTTGAAGATGTTCACACCCATGACGGCCATGCCGCCGTCCTGGAACAGCACCGCCTGCAGGCCCACCACGGCGGTCATCACGATGATCGCGGCCCACGGCCCGAGCAGGATCGCGGCGAGTGCGCCGCCGAGCAGGTGGCCGGAGGTGCCGCCCGCGACCGGGAAGTTCATCATCTGCGCGGCGAAAATGAACGCCGCCATCACGCCCATCAGCGGCACCGCGCGCTCGTCCAGTGAGCGGTTCGTCATCCGTACCGCGAGCGCGAGCACGGCGATGGTGACTACCCATCCGGAGATGGCGATCGGGGTGGACAGGAACCCGTCCGGGATGTGGAGCCCCGGCCCGCCGGGCGGACTGGTCGGCAGTGCAACCGCGACGCTCAGGATCATGATTCGGCCGCTCCCGCCGCACTCGTGCGGCAGTCGGCGCACCGGCCCCGCAGCGCCAGGTGGCGCACGGCGACATCGAACCCGTACGACGTGGCGAGTTCTCGCTGGAGTGCGCGGATCGAGGTCAATGCGACCTCGGACTCGCTCCCGCAGCCCTCGCAGGTGAAATGGTGATGGTCGGCGCGATCCGCTACCCACTCGAAGCGCATATCGGACTGGGGCGAGCGGACGGCCTGCACCAGGCCGGCGGCTTCGAGTGCCTCGAGCGCGCGGTAAACGGTCGAGCGCGCCATCACGGGCCGCCCCGCGTCCACCTCCAGCGTCGCGTGCACCTCGTCGGCGGTGCGGTGGCCACCGGAGTGGCGCAGCGCCTCCGCGACGGCAGCGCGCGGCGAGGTCCGGCGGAGGCCCGCCTCTCGGATCGCGCGGTCGGTTTCAGCCCCGCAGCTCATGGTCGCTCCTGCGATTGTTCGCATGTAGAGGCTATCGACCGCGTCAAGGGCGCGCGATCAACGCTTCTTCACGCGCCGCGCCGGATGGCCGGGTTGCGGAGCCGTGGCGCAGGGCCGGACACTGGCAGCCCGGGCTGTATGAAGGGCGAGCGTGCCGATGTCCTCGATCCTCGAGACGTATGTGGCGATGCATGGCGGTTCAAAGACGCTGGCCGAGCAGGCGGCCACCGTCTTCCCCTCTGGCGTCACGCACGATGCGCGCGCTTTCACCCCGTTCCCGGTCTACGTGCAGCGCGCCCAGGGCCCGCGCAAGTGGGACGTGGACGGTAACGAGTACGTCGACTTCATCGGCGGCCACGGCGCGCTCCTTCTGGGCCACAACCGGCCAGAGGTGATGGCGGCGGCGCGGGCGGCCATGGAGCGCGGGACGCACTTCGGCGCCAGCCACAACCTGGAGATCGAGTGGGGCCAGCAGGTCATTCAGATGGTGCCGTGCGCGGAGCGCGTGCGGTTCACCTCCTCCGGTACGGAGTCCACGATGATGGCGCTGCGCCTGGCGCGCGCCTACACCGGCCGTGAGCGCGTCGTGAAGTTCGTCGAGCACTTCCACGGCTGGAACGACCAGTTGGTCGGCCGTCTGACCGACGAGGACGAGCACCCGCACTCCGTGGGCGTCCCGGACTCGATCTACGACAATCTCACCGTCCTGCCGGCGGGCGACGTCGTCGCGCTGGAGGCGACCCTGAGCGCCCGCGACACGGCAGCGGTGATCCTGGAGCCGACCGGCGCGCACTGGGGCACCCACCCGCTGTCCGCCGACTTCCTGCGGGAGGTGCGCCGGCTGACCTCGGCGACGGGCGCGCTGATGATCATGGACGAGGTCATCACCGGCTTCCGGATGGCGCCCGGCGGCGCCTCCGAGCGGTACGACGTGCTGCCCGACCTGACCACGCTCGCGAAGATCCTCGCCGGTGGGTTCCCCGGCGGCTGCGTCACGGGACGCGCCGAGATCCTCGACTTCATCGAGATGCGGGATGGTGACGCGGAGTGGAACGCGCGACGGCGGATCTCCCACCAGGGGACGTTCAACGCGAACCCGGTTTCAGCGGCCGCTGGCGTCGCCGCGTTGCGCTTGATCGCGGAGGGCGACCACTGCGCGCAGGCGGACCGCACTGCCGCGGCGCTGGTCCACGGACTGAACGAATTGTTCCGCGCTGAGTCCGTCCCGGGTTCCGCGTGGACCGCCTCCAGCATGTGGCACGTGAACCTGGGCTACGACGCGCCGTATCCGACCGACGTGGAGTGGGACTCGCCGGAGGAGCCGGAGGGCGTCCTCCCGGTGCTCATGCGCCCGCTGCGGTGGGCGCTGTACAACCACGGCGTGGACCTCATGGGCAACGGGGGCATGGTCTCCAGCGCTCACGGTGAACGGGAAGTCCACGACACTGTGCAAGCGTTCCGCGCCGCCGTCGGTGACCTTCGCGGTGAAGGACTGCTCGGCTAACCAGACTCAGAGTCTACCGAATCTCTCGTAGCCGATCTCTATAACGGCAGATTGCTGCGCGTATCACGCAAGGCGTACCTGTGGACAAGTCGGGGGACGCGCGGGTGTTGTCGGCCGCCCTGCGCTGACATACTCCGGTCGTGCGGGGGAAATTCATCCGCGCCGTGCAGCAGTCGATGCTGCGAGGCGCACTCGTTGCGGTCGCCGGCTTCGGTCTGTCGCTTGCCCTCGGGGCGGGCGCTTTCTGGTTGGCCGGGACATCAGCCTCCGCGGTCGCCGGTTCCATCGTCGGCGCGCTTCCCGACTCCACACCCACTGAACTCCGCTCTGTCACCCTCCCCACGCGCACGGTGGCGAGCGAGGCGGTGTCCGTGGTGCTCGTGAGCGAGCGCGCGCTGGAGGCCAGCCGCCTGGCCGAAGCCGAAGCCACCGCCGAGATCCCGCAGATGGCCGTCCCGGTCGCCGCCGCGACGCAGGCCGTGGTGGCGGCACCCGCTCCGGCGGTGGCTCCAGCGCTGGCGGCGGGGGAGCGGGCGACGGCCTCGCTCTCGTTCTACTACTGCGAGCCGGGCGTGAAGGGGCTCCACCCCGGCGACGGAGGCGGGTTCTGTGGCGTGATGCGGGACGGCTCGGTCGTCTACCCGGGTGCCGCCGCCTGCGACTACGCCTACCTCGGGCAGCAGTTCCGGATCATCGGCGACCCGCTGGACCGGGTGTACCGCTGCGCGGACACCGGCAGTGCCGTCCACGGCATGCACCGGGACATCTGGTTCTACGACAGCGATGAGGGCTGGGACTGGCAGCACGTTGTTGGCCAGTCGGTCGTGATCGAGATCCTCCCCTAAAACTGCTGCGCCCGCCTCCCTGACACCCTGCAAGCGAATCTTCATCGGAAGTTCACCCGGCCAGGGGCCCCGTGGGGTTGCTTCTGTCCTCAACGCACGTCATGATCGTTTGTGCAGGCACGCACAAACGCCGGGACTCCCCGGCTTACGCACCCACCACCACAACCCCCGGGCCGGTGCGGCCCCTGGAAGAGACGGACAACGAGATGACGACGACTGACGCCGACCGCCGCGAGATGCGGTCCGACATCGGCCAGCGCATCCGCGATTGGCGCCTCCGCCGCGAGATGTCGCAGGCGGACGTGGCGCGCCACGCGGGGATCACGCAGGCTTCGCTCTCCAATTACGAGAACGGCAAGCGCGACATGCCACTCTCGACGCTGATCGGCGTCGCGGGCGCGCTCAACGTCTCGCTGGGCGACCTCCTCGACCTCCCGGAGGTCATCGTCGTCCGGGACTCGCTCCTGGGCCGCGCGGTGGAGCAGCTCCAGACCCGTGTGCCGGTGGGCGCGGCCGAGGCTGCCTTCTAAGCCGCCCCGTACCGACTCCTGACGAGTGAAACGGCCCCCGCAGCGATGCGGGGGCCGTTCTTTGTCCGGCCCGTCCGGTAGAACGCTCGCGGTTCGCTCCCGCGCGTATACTCAGCCCGTAATTGCGGAGGGGGCTCACTTTGGCGAACGACCGACCGTCCACCCTCGGAGCGCTGAAGGCGTCCGGCATCCAGGTCCTGCCTGTGCGGGAAGAGATGCGGAAGAACCTCATCGCGAAGATCCGGAGTGGCGAAGAGATCTTCCCGGGCATCGTCGGCTACGAGGAGACGGTGACCCCGCAGCTGCAGAACGCGATCCTCTCCGGGCAGGACATCATCCTGCTGGGCGAACGCGGCCAGGCGAAGTCGCGCATCATCCGCGCGCTCACCTCGCTCCTGGACGAATGGACGCCGGTGCTCGCGGGCTGCGAGATCCCGGAAGACCCGTTCCACCCGATCACCTCCGCCGGGAAGGCGCTGGTCGCGGACCTCGGCGATGCCGCGCCGATCTCCTGGATGCACCGCTCCGAGCGCTACGGCGAGAAACTCGCCACGCCGGACATCACGATCGCGGACCTCATCGGCGAGATCGACCCGATCAAGGTGGCCGAGGGCCGCTACCTCTCGGACGAACTCACCATCCACTACGGCCTGATCCCGCGCACCAACCGCGGCATCTTCGCGCTGAACGAACTCCCTGACCTACAGGAGCGTATCCAGGTGGGCCTCCTCAACGTCATGGAGGAGCGGGACGTCCAGATCCGCGGCCACAAGGTGCGCCTGCCGCTGGACGTGGTGGTCGTCGCGACCGCCAACCCGGAGGACTACACCAACCGCGGCCGCATCATCACGCCGCTGAAGGACCGCTACGGCTCCCAGATCCGCACGCACTACCCGCGGAACATCGAGAACGAGATCGCGATCATGGAGGCGGAGACCACCCACCTCCGCACCGACGAGTTTGAGATCGTCGTCCCTGAGTACATGAAGGAGATCGTTGCGGAGATCTCCCGCCTGGCCCGCCGCTCGCCGGACGTCAGCCAGCGCTCCGGTGTCTCCGTCCGCGCTTCCGTCGCGAACTACGAGGCGATGCTGGCGAACGCGATGCGCCGCGCCATCCGTCTGGGCGACAAGGTTGTGGTGCCGCGTATCTCCGACCTCCCGTTCGTGATCCCCGCCCTGCAGGGCAAGGTGGAGTTCGAGACCGTGGAGGACGGCAAGGACGAGCAGATCCTGGACCGCCTGATCCAGGGCGCGATTGTCTCCACGTTCAACCGCTCCCTGGGTGACGTGGACGCAGAGCGCGTGGTGGAGGCGTTCAAGACCGGCCGCTCCGTTGAGACGGGCGAGGCGATGCCGGCCGCCAACTACACGCGGCTCCTGCGCGACATGGACGGCCTGGCGGAGGTTGTGGGCGCGGCGACGAAGGACGAGCGCCCGGAGGTCCAGGCCTCGGCGGTGGAGTTCGTGCTGGAGGGGCTGCACCTCAACAAGCGCCTGAACAAGGATCGCCTCGGAGGTCAGTCGCTCTACCGCGGATAACCCGCGGGGATGGCGCCGACGAGATGAAGCGAGGCACCCGATGCCGATGACGTTTCGCTACAGCGAATGGGACGGGACCCAGACGATCCCGTCGCTGGACGCGGACGACGTGCTCGAGGCGCTGTCCGACGACCTGATGAACTTCGGCGATCTGCAGCACGCGCTGCGTAACCTGATGCAGCGCGGTACGCGCACGCCCCAGGGCGACCGGATGCAGGGTCTGCGCGACATCCTCCAGCGGCTGCGCCAGATGCGCCGCCAGCGGCTGGATCAGTTCGACATGGGCGGCGTGATGGAGGACCTCCGCCGCCAGCTCGAAGAGATCCTGGAGATGGAGCGCAACACCCTCGACGAGCGGCTCGGCGAGCAGGGGCAGCAAGGTCAGCAGGACGGCCAGCCCGATGCCAGCCAGCAGGGGCAGCAGCCGGAGGGTTCGGACGGCCTCGACGGCGACGGTGACGCCGAGGACGGCGACACCGCCGAGGGCGAATCCGATCAGCAGGGCATGCCCGGCCAGCAGGGCCAGCAGCGCGGCCCGCGCTCGCAGCGCGGCCAGTCGCAGACGGGCCAGTCTCAGCGCAGCCAGCAGTCCGGCCAGCCACAGGGCGGGCAGCCCTCGGGCAGCCCGCAGGGCGGCGAGCAGGGCGAAGGCGGGGAGCAGGGCCAGGCCGGCGGCGAGCAGTCCGCGGAGCAGCAGTTCCAGGAGATGCTCCAGCGCATCGCGCAGCGGAAGCAGCAGTTCCTGGACCAGTTGCCGCCCGACGCGCCGGGCCAGATGAAGGAACTCCAGAACTACGAGTTCCTCAACCCGGAGGCGCAGCACAAGTTCCAGGAACTCGTCGACCAGCTCAAGCAGGCGATGACGAACCAGTTCTTCAAGGACGTCGAGAAGATGGTCCAGGAGATGTCCGAAGGGGACATCCAGCGGATGAAGGACATGGTGAAGGCGCTCAACGACATGCTGGCGCAGAAGATGCGCGGGCAGGAGCCGGACTTCGATTCCTTCATGGAGCAGTTCGGCGACATGTTCGGCGACAACCCGCCGCAGTCGCTGGACGAACTGATCGAGCAGATGCAGGCGCAGATGGAGGCGATGCAGTCGCTGATGCAGTCCATGCCCGGCGACCAGCGCGACCAGTTGCAGAGCATGCTTTCGGACCGCCTCGGCGACCCGGAACTGGAATCGGAACTGTCCGAGCTCGCGCAGAACCTGGACTTCATGAACCCGCGCCGGGAGGACCCTACCTCCTACCCGTTCCGCGGTGATGAGGAGATCGATCTCCAGCGCGCCATGGAACTCATGTCCGAGATGCACGACATCGACGACATGGAGCGCGACCTGGAGCGCGCCCAGTACACCGGCGACCTGGAGCACGTGGACCTGGACCAGCTCCGCGAACTGCTGGGCGACGAAGCCGCGCAGCAGTTCGAGGAGTTGAAGAAACTGCTCGAGGTCCTCGAACAGGCGGGCTACGTGCGGCGCGAGGGCGACGAGTGGAAGCTCACCCCCCGCGGCACGCGCATGATCGGCCAGCGCGCGCTCACCGAGATCTACAAGCAGTTGAAGAAGCACGGCCTGGGCAACCACGCCGTGCCGGAGGCCGGCCGCCACGGTGAGCGCCTGGACGAGTCGAAGCCGTACGAGTTCGGCGACCCGTTCCAGCTGGACATGCGGCGCACGATCATGAACGCGCTGGAGCGCGAAGGCCGCGGCGCCCCCGTCCACCTCGACCCGACGGACTTCGAGGTCTACCGCACCGAGATCGTCACGACGACGGCGACCGTGCTGATGGTGGACCTATCATGGTCCATGGCGCTGCGTGGTTCGTTCCAGGCGGCAAAGAAGGTCGCGCTGGCGCTGCAGAACCTGATCCGCACGCTCTACCCGAAGGACACGCTCTACGTGATCGGCTTCTCCGCGTACGCGCGGGAACTGAAGCCGCAGGAGTTGCCGTACGTCCGCTGGGACGAGTCCGTGCTGGGCACAAACATGCACCACGCGTTGATGCTGGCCGAGAAGATGCTGGCGAAGCACCGCGGCGGGTCGAAGCAGATCTTGATGATCTCGGACGGCGAGCCCACGGCGCACCTGGAGCGCGGCCGCTCGCAGTTCGCCTACCCGCCGAGCCCGGTGACGATCCGCGAGACGCTGAAGCAGGTGAAACGGGTGACCCAGCAGGGCATCACGATCAACACCTTCATGCTGGACCGGAACCACTATCTCAAGGAATTCGTGAACCAGCTCGCGAAGATCAACGGCGGCCGCGTGTTCTACACGACCCCGGACCGCCTGGGCGAGTACTTGTTGGTGGACTACGTCCAGCACAAGAAGAAGAAGATGAACCCGCGCTAGTCCCAGCCGAGGCAGGCCCGCGACCCGTGCGTCGACTCATCACTCTCAGCGGGCTCCTCGCCCTGGTGATCATCGTGGGCTCGGCCTGGTACGTCCTGGTCGAGGGCTTCGGGGTGCTGGACGGCGTCTACCAGGCGGTGACCACGCTTTCCACGGTGGGGTTCTCAGAGGTGCATCCGCTGGACACCAGCGGTCGCATCTTCACGATGGTCTTCATCTTCGTCGGGGTGGGACTGCTCTTCTACGACCTCACGACGTTCGTGGAGGTGGTCGTGGTCGGCCAGGTCACTGACCAGTTGGGGCTCCGCCGGGTCCGCGGAAAGGTGCGAAAGATGGACGGCCACGTCATCGTCTGCGGGTTTGGCCGGGTGGGGGCGGAGGTCGCCCGTGAACTGGCGGCCCGGAACAGCCCGTTCGTGATCGTGGACAAGGACCCCGAAGCCCTGACCGCGTCCGAATGGCCGCACTTGCCGGCGGTGGTGGGGGGCGCTACGGAGGAGCAGGTGCTCCGCGATGCCGGCGTGGAACGGGCGGAGGCGCTGATCGCGGCGGCGGACTCGGACGTGGAGAACACGTACATCGTGCTGGTCGCCCGCGCCCTCAACCCGAACATCTTCATCGTCGCCCGAGCAGGGAGTGACTCAGCGGAGCGCCGGATGGTGTCCGCCGGCGCCAACCGCGTGATCTCGCCGTTCCGCATCGGCGGGCGGCGGATGGCGCTCAGCGCCGTCCGACCCATGCTCCTGGACTTCGTCGACCACATCGCCAGCCGCCAGGAGGTCGACGAGGTGAACGTGGTGGCGGAACTGTTGATCGAGGGCGAGGCGGGTGGCCTCGCCGGTCGCACCGTCGCAGAGGCGTTTCCGCCCGACCGCGGCATGCACGTCCTGGGGATCGAGCGCCCGGGCGGGCGCATCGAGACCGGGCCGGGCGGGTCGAGCCTGCTGGAGCGCGGCGATCGCCTGATCGTGTACGGCGACCGCCGGGCGATCGAGGCGCTGGCGGCGACCAGCCCGCATCACGCGCCGCTCGTCCGCCGCACCTGATCGCGGGTGGCCGTCCGGGCTACATCCAGATGCCGGGACGCTCTTCCCAGAAGAATTGCACGAGCATGCCGCCGGTGTAGCGCGGGTGGATGAACGCCTCGCTCCAGGCCGCGCCATCGCGCGAGCCCGAGTTCTGTCCGAACACCGGGATCTGGTGATGCTGCAGCGCCGCCAGGGCGTGTCCGAAGTCCCGCACCTGCACGTTGACGTGGTGCATGTTCGGCCCGCGCTCGTCCAGGAAGCGCTGGATGAATGAGCCTTCCCCGACCGGCTCGATCATCTCGAAGCGCAACTGCTGCGTCGGGGTGTCGAGCACTGTCGTGCGGAAGCCGGCCTTCGAGCCGTCGTGCGTGGAGCGGTAGCGCGTGGTGCAGCCGAAGATGCGCTCGTACCACGCCGCCAGGCTGTCGCGGTCCGGCGTCGCGTGGGCCAGGTGGTTGACCGCGACGATGCCCAGGCTGTGCGTGCCTTCGTCCTCGAACGGTTCGCCCGTGTGCCACGGCTCGCCGGCGTAGAGCTGCCACAGGAAGCCATGCCCGCCGCCGCGAGGGTGGATGTACGCCATCCCGCGGCCATCGCCGCCCTCGGCCTCCGCGTTCGCCACCTGGTATCCCCAGGGCTCGTGCCCTTCCAGCCGGATGGTGGTCGCGGCCTGTGCGGCGTCCTTGATCTGGATGGCAACGTGGTGCAGCCCAGGGCCGGAGGCGCCCTGCAGGAAGCGGTGGAGGTAGGAGTCCGGCCCGTTTGGGGCGAGGATCTCCCACCCGATGCCGGAGGAGCCCGGCACCTCCAGGTTCGCGCCGAAGTAGCCCTCGTCGTTCTCGAACTTGTCGGCGAAGCGGAAGCCCATCACCCGGGTGAGGAAGTCGATCTGAGGATCGAGCGTGGGCACGGCCATGCTGATGTGGTCGAACTTCACGATCTCGATCAACGTGACCTCCTGCATAACGGACGCCCATCGATTCTACCGGGCGTCCTCCTACAGCCCACCAGCCGGTAGCATCGGACATATGCAGCAGACCGTCGTTGCTCCCGCACCAGAGGTGTCACGCATCCGCCGCCGCGCCGTCGTGATCGCGAACCCGGCGGCGCGCCACGCCGTCCCGGCGCAGGCGATCCGCGTCGCCGCCGCGCTCGCGCTGCCGGGCTGGGACGTGGAGGTCGTGGAGGCGG
>PHBR01000055.1 GCA_002840675.1 Chloroflexi bacterium HGW-Chloroflexi-9 | reverse complement strand
GATCGAGGCGACGACCACCAGACCCACGAGCAGCAGGAAGTACGGGCCGACCTCCGACTGGGCGAACGAGTGGACGGACGCGACCAGGCCGGAGCGGACGTTAAACGTACCGAAGACCGCCAGCGCGAACGCCGCCAGCACCAGCACCAGGTTCCAGAGTTTCAGCATCCCTCGCCGCTCCTGGACCACCAGGGCGTGCAGGAACGCCGTCATCGGGAGCAGGGGGAGGATGGCGGAGTTCTCGACCGGATCCCAGCCCCAGTAACCGCCCCAGCCGAGGACGGTGTAGGCCCACCACCCGCCGAGGAAGTTGCCGATGCTCAGCACCAGGAACGAGGCGAGAGCCCAGCCTCGGGCGTGGCGGATCCAGGCCTGGTCCAGCCGGCCGGACATCAGGGCCGCGGCGCCCAGGGTGAACGGGATGACGGTGGAGACCAGGCCGGTGAGCAGGAACGGGGGGTGGATGAGCATCCCGGGGTCGACCAGCAGCGGGTTCAGGCCAGTGCCGTCCTCTGGCCGCACGGGGCTGAGCCGGAACGGGGAGGCGAAGAACACCAGGGCGACGAGGAAGGCCGCCAGCACCGCGCCCAGCGTGCCGACGGCGTGGGCAGAGCCCCATGAGATCTTCGGGACGGTGATGAGGACGAACGCGGCCATGAACATGGACATGGACCAGGTCCAGAACAGCAGCGACCCCGGCTGCCCGCTGTAGAGCGAAGCCCACTTCATCCGTGCCTGCATCTCCGACGAGGAGACCGAGGCGACGTGCGCGATGGCGAAGTCGTTGGCGACGAGCGCGTAGCCGAGCGCGAGGACCGCGACGGTGAGCAGCGCCGCCGCCGCCAGGATGGCGCGACGGCCCGCCAGCATCGCCACGCGCGACCTGGAGCGCTGGCCGTACACGGACGCGCCCAGGGCCACCACGGAGCACGCGAGCGCCGTCAGGAGCGCGGCTGCGCCCAGCGTCGCCGTCACGTTCACCGGGGGCCTCTAGTCGGATTCCGGCGTGGCAGTAGCCGGGACGAAGTGCGAGGAAATGGACTCGGAGGGCGGCGTGTCGGAGAAAAACTCATCCTCGTGCTTGATGATGATCGAGTCGGCCTCGACGACCCCACCGGAGCGGCCGGTGCCCTCCACCACCACCAGGGCGTACGGGCCGAACATATTCGGCACCACGCCCTCCTCGAAGCGGACGGAGACGCGGTCGTTGTCGTCGCCCTGGATGTCGAAGGCGACGGGGCGCCCGGCGACCTCCGTCACGGAGCCTTCCACGACCCGCCCGGCGACCCGCACGCGGGTGTCCTCGAGCGTCGGACTGGCCAGGTACTCGGCGGGGGTCAGGTAGTAGGAGAGCGAGGAGCCGGCTGCCTTGAAGGCGAGCACGCTGATGGCGGCCGTGGCCACCACCAGCACCATGATCAGGCGTGCCCGGCGGCTGGAGAGCAGGTCGGTCATGAACGGTCCCCCGTGTCCCCCGCGAGTTCGTCGAGCAGGTCGCGGAGGGTGCCCTCGTCCAGGCGACCGTCATACCGCGAGCGGATCTGGAGCCCGGGCTCGATGAAGTAGGCGGTGGGAAGCCCCTGCACTCCGTACTCTACATAGACCGTGCCGTCAGCGTCTGCCGCCAGCGGGAACGACAGCCCGTGCCGCTCGATGAACGCCTCCGCGTCGGCCCGGGTATCCCAGATGTTCACACCCAGGAACACGTAGCCGCGGTCCCGGTACTCCGGCCAGAGCCGCTCGATGACCGGGGCTTCCTCCTCGCACGGGTAGCACCATGAAGCCCAGAAGTAGATGAAGACGGGGCGGTCGGCGGCGGCCTGCAGGTCGAACGGCTCGCCGTCGAACCGGGTGATCTGGAATGGGGTCGCCGGGCTGCCCACGTCTGAGCGACCGTCGCCAGCCTGGCCGACCCCGCGCTGCATTGCCACGGCCAGCACCACCACCAGGCCGATCAGCACGGCACCGGCGGCTCCTGCCACCCAGCGAGCGAGGGGTTGGTTCATCCCCACGAGGCTATGCGCCGGGCCGTCCTGACTTCAACGAGTGGCTTCTTCGAATGGCCTGATCCGGGGGCATCGATGGGTCGTCAGGCCCGTGTAATGGTGGGCCAAGGAGGGGTGTTCGCTTGACCGTGTTTGGGGCGGGTGTTACTTCTCCGTAGCCGCGCGACGAGGGCGGGGCGGGCTACGCATGTGCGTGGCGCGACAGCCGCCGAGTACGGAGGACGCTGTGGGCAGGTCTGGTGCGGGGCGAATCATCGCCATCGTTGTATCGCTCGTGATTACTGCTGCGACCGTCGGCTTGCTCTACATCGCGTTCGTCGACTCGGCCAACACGCCGCAGACGACCTTCCAGGCGATGTCCGAGAACGGCCAGAAGGCGCAGGACGTCTACACGCTGATCTTCATCCTCGCGGGCATCGTGTTCGCGGGCGTGATGGCGCTGACGCTCATCTTCTCGCTCGTCTACCGCGAGCGTGAGGGCGGCAAGGCCCTGCAGCTTCACGGCAACTCCAAGCTGGAAGTCCTGTGGACCTTCATCCCGGTGCTGATCGTGGTGGTGATGGCCGTCCCGACCTTCCAGGTCATCGCTGAGACCACCGGTGCGGCGCCTGAGGAGTCCCTCACGGTGCAGGCCGTCGGCCACCAGTGGTGGTTCGAGTTCGACTACCCCGAACTCGGCGTGGTCACCGCCGGCGACCTGCACCTGCCCGTCGACCGTCCGGTCCGCGTAATCCTGCAGTCCAAGGACGTGATCCACTCCTTCTGGGTGCCGCAGCTCAGCGGCAAGGTGGACATGGTCCCCGGCCACGACAACCAGCTCTGGTTCACGCCGAACACCCCCGGTGAGTACCTGGGCCAGTGCGCCGAGTTCTGTGGCATCTCCCACGCCAACATGCGCTTCCGCGTCTTCGTCCACACCCAGGCCGACTTCGACGCCTGGGTGCAGGGGCAACTGGCCGAGGCGGCGACCCCCACCGAGGGCCTGGCCGCCGAGGGCGCCCAGCAGTTCACCCTCAGCGGCTGCATCGGCTGCCACACGGTGAAGGGCAACGCCCTGGCGATGGGCGTGGTTGGTCCGAACCTGACGCATTTCGCCTCCCGCACCCGACTGGCCGGTGGCATGGCGGAGAACAACGAGGCCGAACTGCGGCGCTGGCTCTCCAACCCGCCCGCCATGAAGCCGGGTTCGATCATGCCGAACCTGAACCTGTCACCTGAAGCCATCGACAAGCTGGTCGCCTATCTGCAGACGCTGCAGTAGGCCTCGGTAGTTCGCGAAGAAACGATCGACGAGCGGCGGCAATTGCCAGCACGCAAGGTTGGAGGACGCTAGATGGCCACGGCTGTCGGCACTCTGTCTCACACCGAGGACCGTTCCCGTATCTGGGAGTGGATGACCACGGTCGACCACAAGAAGATCGCCGCCCTGTACGGCGTGACCGGCTTCATCTTCTTCCTCATCGGAGGAATTGAGGCCACCCTGGTGCGGACGCAGCTCGCGGTGCCGAACGGCAACGTGATCGATGCGGACCTGTTCAACCAGTTGTTCACGACGCACGCCCTCACCATGATCTTCCTGGCGATCATGCCGATGGGTGCCTCGTTCTTTAACTACCTCATCCCGCTGCAGATCGGCGCGCGAGACGTTGCGTTCCCCCGCTTGAACGCGCTGGGTTACTGGACGTACCTCACCGGCGCGGTCATGCTCACGTCCTCCTTCTTCCTGGGCGGCGCGCCGAACGGCGGCTGGTTCGCGTACGCTCCGCTGACCTCCCTGGAGTACGCGGCCGGGAAGAACCTGGACTTCTACACCGTCTCGCTGCTGATCCTCGGTGTGTCGTCCCTGATGGGTTCGCTGAACTTCGCCGTCACGATCATCAACATGCGGGCGCCGGGCATGACGATGATGCGTCTCCCCGTTTACATGTGGATGACGCTGGTCGTCTCGTTCCTGCTGATCCTGTCGCTGCCGATCATCACGGTGGCGCTGGTCCAGCTGTACTTCGACCGCAACTTCGGCACGAACTTCTTCACCCCCGACACCGGCGGTGACCCGATCCTCTGGCAGCACATCTTCTGGCTCTTCGGTCACCCGGAGGTCTACGTGCTGATCCTGCCCTCCATGGGCATCGTCTCCGAGGTGCTCCCGGTGATGTCGCGGAAGCCGCTCTTCGGCTACTCCGCGATCGTGTTCGCGGGTGCGGCCATCGGTGTCCTGGGCTTCGCGGTGTGGAGCCATCACATGTTCACGACCGGCCTGGGGACTGTGCCGCAGATCGTGTTCTCCGCGTCCACCATGGCGATCGGCATCCCGACCGGCATCAAGATCTTCAACTGGCTCGGGACCATGTACGGCGGCAACATCCGCTTCACCACGGCGACTTACTTCTCCGTGGCGTTCATCTTCCTGTTCACCATTGGCGGCATCTCCGGCGTCATGCACGCCTCGCCGGCGGTAGACGGCCAGCACCAGGACAGCTACTTCGTCGTCGCGCACATCCACTACGTGCTGTTCGGCGGCGCGATCATGGGCATCTTCTCCGGCATCTTCTACTGGTTCCCGAAGATGACCGGACGGTTCCTGGACGAGACCTCCGGCAAATGGACGTTCTGGCTCCTCTTCGTGGGTATGAACCTCACCTTCTTCCCCATGCACTTCCTGGGCCTGGCCGGTATGCCCCGCCGGATCTACACGTACGACGAAGGCCTGGGCTGGGAGACGTGGAACCTGGTCGCCACGGTTGGCGTGTACGTCATCATCGTGGGCGTATCCATCTTCATCGTGAACTTCTTCCGCACCATGCGGCAGCCGCAGACCGCTGGTGACAACCCGTGGGATGCCGCCACGCTGGAGTGGGCAACCTCCTCCCCGCCGCCGGAGCACAACTTCGACGTCGTCCCGGAGGTCCACGACCGCGACCCGCTCTGGTACAACCGCGACCACGGCATTGCGCCGGCGGCGAAGCCGGAGCACTTGCACATCCACCTGCCCCCGCCGTCCTACATGCCGCTGGTCGTGGCGATGGGCGTCGCGCTGCTGGGCATCGGCGGGCTGTCGCACGTCGCCGTTGCCGTGCTCGGCGTGGCGGTGGTGGTCTACGGCATCTGGGGCTGGGCGCTCGAGCCGACCGAGTAACCACCGGTCGGGGTTGAGCCACGAGAGAACAGAGCGAGCAGGAGGCGGTAATGGCCGCAGCAGCACACGACGCGGGACATCAGACCTCCCTGGGGGTCGACAACCGCAAGCTCCTGATGTGGATCTTCCTGGCGTCAGAGTGCCTCTTCTTCGGCACCCTGATTTCCACGTACCTCATCTTCAAGGGGCAGTCCCTCGTCGGGCCGTTCCCGGGTGACATCCTGGACATCCCGCTGACCTCCACCAGCACCTTCGTGCTGCTGATGTCTTCGGTGACCATGGTGCTGGCCGTTTACGGCGCTCAGCATGGTCGTCTGGGGCTGATGCGAGGGATGCTGGTCGCCACGATCCTGCTCGGGACGACCTTCCTGGGATTCCAGGTCTACGAGTTCCGTCACTTCGGCCACGTTGGCCTGAACCTGGGCACGAACCAGTTCGGCGCAACGTTCTTCCTGATGACCGGCTTCCACGGCGTGCACGTGGGCGTCGGGGTGCTCTACCTGACCTCGCTGTTGCTGGGCTCCATGCGGCGCAGCGGGCTGGGCAAAGAGCGGGCGCTCTGGGTGGACACCGCGGGCCTGTACTGGCACTTCGTGGATGTCGTCTGGATCGTCATCTTCACCATCGTCTACCTGATCCCGGAATAGCCGGACCCGGAGGAGAAGCGCCATGAGCCACGAGGCGTCCGCAGGCCACGGCCACGAGGAGCACCCGCCCACCACGATCCGCCAGTACGTGCTGATCGGCATCATCCTGGCCGTGATCACGGCTTTGGAGCTGGTGGTGTCGTACTACCCGCCCGGGTCGCTGGAGATCCCGCTGCTGCTCGGCCTCTCGGCGGTGAAGTTCGGCATCGTCGCGGCGCTGTTCATGCACCTGAAGTTCGAGCACAAGATCATGACCCGCATGTTCCTGATCGGGATCGTGCTGGCCGCGTCGCTGATGATCGCCATCTTCGCGCTCTTCACGCACGACGACACTGATAACCGCGTCCTGCCGGACCGCGAGGCGATCACGACCGAGGCGGGCGGCCACTAGCCGCAGCCTGTCCCGTTCGAGGACACACGAAGGCCCGTCCACCTGGACGGGCCTTCTGCTTGTCTGCGTGGCCGTCTACGCCGCCGTCTGCGCCGCGCCCACGGTCGCTGGGGGCTTCGAGGGCCTCGGGGGTCGGGAAGCGGGTGGTAGGGGCGTGCGGGCGGCCCTGTGGCCTCGGGCGAGGGGTTCGCTAGGCGACAGCCTCGTGGCCGGTGGCCTCAAGGGTGCGCTGCGCCTCCCGCGCTCGCTCCTCAGCACGCTGCTGGCGCTCAGACTGACGCCACCAGATCTGGAAGATGATCGCCGCCGTGACGAGGTTGATCATCTCGCCGAAGGGGACCCACATCATCAGCCCAGCGATCTCCTGGTCCTGCTTCGGACCCCACGGGAGGAACAGGGCGACCCGCGTGTACGTCTCGTACAGCGGCGCCGGGGAGAACGTGATGAGGGCGGCCAGGATGTGCTTCGGGATCATCGCGCCGTAGAAGTAGACGATGCGGAAGCCCATCGGGATCCGGGACTTGAGCGGCTTCGGGTCGATGATGTTCCACCAGAACAGCACGGAGACGGCGAAGAAGGAGAAGTGCTGGGCCAGGTGCACCGCATCGTTGTTGAGGGCGGTGTCGTACCAGCCGGGCATCAGGTGCCAGAGCCACTGTGAGAGCGTGAAGACCCCCACCGCGACCACCGGGAACGTCAGGACGCGCCACACGGCCGCCACCGCGTTGCTGCGGAGCATCGGTGTAACCGCATGCCGGCGCACCCACCGAGGCAGCCCGCGCAGCATCGGCGTGGTCGGGGCGCCCAGCAGGATCAGCGGCGGGATCACCATCATCACCAGGCTGTGCTGGACCATGTGCATCGAGAAGTGGTGCTCGCCCAGGCGATCCAGCGGCGACTCGACCGAGAGCAGCAGCACGAGCAGCCCGAGGTAGTAGGAGAACGTGCGCCAGCGTGAGTGCTGACGGGACCGCTCCGGCCAGCGGCGCAGGCCGCGTGCGTAGAAGAACCCCGCCAGCGCGACGGGAATGATGACCACCGGGTCGAAGTTCCACGCGAGCCACCAGTCGCCCTCGATGCCCTGGTGGGCGGGGCCGACGAGGTGGGTCACGAGTTGAAGTGAGGCGGTCAGCGCCATCGGGCGGGCTCCGTCCGTCGGGTGGGCACCACCAGTGTCTGCCGGACGGGCGTCTGATGCACGCCTCGGGCACGCTCGACGGCCGCCCCCGGACGCAGCCAGCGCTCGGCTTTCGCCGAGCGCTGGCGTGTCTCACACGGGTGGCCGCTCAGTCTGACCCGAGGCGGCCCTCAGCAGTCCGTACTGCCTACAGGTTGTCGAGCCATACCGCCCGTAGCTGGGCGGTGCAGTAGGTGGTCAGCGCGCCGAGGCCATGCTGACGGAAGTTGATGACATAGTTGTGGAACAGACCACGCCGCTGGAAGTTCGTCGGCGTGAAGACGTCCCAGACCTGGTCGTAGATCTTGGCCTCGATCTCCCGCCAGAGTTCCATCTTCTTGACCGGGTCCGCCTCCACGCGTTGGTCAGAGACGAGCTTGTCCATCGCCGCGTCGTTGACGTTGTTGTGGTTCAGGCCGCCCTTGGAGTGGTACCAGGGGTAGATGGTCTGGTCCACGGCGTACGCCGGCGGGCCCCACGTGATGTTCGTGATGTCCGTGAAGTTGCGCTCGTTGAGCAACGTCACCGCCGTCGGGTTGTCGACCTGGCGGAAGGTGGCGTTGATCTGCGGGATCTGGTTCAGGTTCGGGACCATGATCTCGCCCCAGTCGTTGCGGGCGTACCAGGCCGTCAACTCGGTCGTGATCTGGTTGTCTTTGCTGTAACCGGCAGCCGTGAGTAGCGCGGCAGCCTCCGCCGGGTTGTACTGGTACCACGGCCCCTGGGTCGTCAGGTCCGGCACCTCGTCGTGCAACACTTTCCAGGCCATCGGGCCGGTCGAATAGCCGTTCCCCGACGCCTCGGCGTCGATGCCGAACCTCGCGGCGGCCCACTCCGGACGGTCGATCGCCATGGAGAAGGCGCGACGGACGCGCTCGTCCTGCCAGGTCGGGTTCTTCATCTGGAAGTGGAAGCCGTTCACGTTGGCGCCCTGCGCGCCCTTGTACATGAACAGCACGGCGTCCTTCGCCTGCTGAAGGAGCTGGTTGGCGACATCCACGTTTGCGGCTTCGTAGTTGAAGACGTTACCGGTGATGAACCCCGCCTGGAGCGTGTTGTCGTCGTCGTAGACGCGGCCGCTGACGCGGTCCAGGTAGGGGCGTCCCTCCTCGAAGTAGTCCGGGTGCCGGACGAACTCCTGCCCCTCCTTCGCGGCCCAGCTCTCCTGGATGAACGGCCCCGTGCCGATCGCGTGCTTTCCGAGGAAATCGAGGTCCGCGATCATCTCCCGCGCGTCCATGTAGGACCAGGAGGCGGCCATCTGCGGGAACTCGCCCAGAGGCTGGCTGAGCTTGACTACCACGGTGTGGGCATCCGGCGTCTCGATGCCGGTGACGTCCGCGAAGACGTCCTTCTGCACGCCGCCGGCCTGGTAGCGCTCGATCGAGAGTTTTACATCCTCAGAGTCGAACTCGCGGCCGTTTGTCGGTGCGACGTTGTGGAACTTCGCGCCCTTACGTAGGTGCAGCGTGTATTGCTTCAGGTCGGGGGTCGCCTCGAACGACTCGACCAGATCCCCCTCGACCGCGATCGCGGCGGCGTCCGCCTGCGCGCCCAGCACCAACCGGAAGAGCTTGTTCTTGGTCAGGTCGTTCGGGGTGTTGACCGTGCTGGACAGGATCCGGTTGAAGTCCATGTGCGGCGAGTCAAAGATGCGGAAGTGATACGTGCCGCCCGGTGTCGCGTTGACGGCCGGGTTCATCTCCGCCGGCGTCGGGAAGATCCCCGTGTACGTCTCGCCCGCCTTCAGTCGTACCTGGTCCGCGGCGACGCGCGTGGCGCCGCCACCGGGGGCGACCGTGCCCCCCGGCGCTGCCGTTGAGGTCGCGGTTGCCGCCTCGTCGGCACCACCACAGCCGATCAGGGCGGCCCCGGTGATCCCGAGGAGGCCGAGACCGGCACCCCTCAGGGCGGTCCGTCTGCTGATCCGACGCGTAGTCCAGTAGCTTCCCTCTGGCATGAGACGGCTCCTCTATGTGGCTGGAACTCCCCCTGCCTCCTTCGCAGCACGAAGGTGGAGATCCAGCCGGAATGCCGGGAGGCTAGGCGCGCCCCTCGCAGGGAGTCAATACATATGTGATGAAGAACGAATCGAGGACTGCGCAAATCCGTCCAGCGTCACGGCCGCTGCAGCGCTGGGCTCGCGTCGCCAGCCTCGTCCTCGAGGCGCATACGGCGGTACCAGACGAGGAAGATCGCGATCACCGCGACGACGTGCACCGCGTCGCCGCCGATCCACATGATCAGCCCGCCCAGCGCCTGGTCCTGCTGCCAGGTGAGCGGGAAGATCGGCGCCGCCGTCAGGTACGAGGGGTAGAGCATCCCCTCCGAGAACACGATCGTCGCGGCCAGTGCGTCCTTCGGGACGGCGCCGGCAAAGACATAAAAGATGCGCGCAAGATGCGGGATCCGCGACCGCAGCGGATGCGGGTCGATCACGTTCCACCAGAACAGCATCCCGGCGACGAGGAAGGAGGCGTGTTCCAGTTCGTGGATGCGGGCGTCCAGCAGCGCCCGCTCGTACCAGCCCGGCGCCAGGTGCCAGAACCACATCACCACCGAGATCGCGGAGATGCCGACTGCGGGATGGGTGAGCACTCGCCCGATGCGGTGGGCGAGCGGGTTCGAGGCGACCGGCCGCACCAGGGCGGCGCGCAGCCACCGCGGGAGCCCTCGGAGCATCGGCGTGGTGGGCGCACCCAGGAGGATCAGCGGCACCGCCACCATCATCAGGAGTTCGTGCTGGACCATGTGCACCGTGAAGTGGTGCTCCCCCAGCCGGTCGATGGGCGATTCCACGGCCAGCACGAGCGTGGCCATGCCGGCCAGGAAGAGCGCGGTGCGCCACCACGGATGCGGGTGCGTCCGCACGGGCCAGCGGCGTAGGCCGCGGAGGTAACAGGCGACCGTGAGGCCGGCCAGGATGAGCAGCCCCGGGTCGTAACTCCAGGCGAGCCACCAGTCGCCCTCGATGATCGCGCCATGGGCGACGGGGGCGCGCTCCGCAAGGGCAGGGAGGGTCTCCAGACGGGCCACACGCGCCTCCGCGCCCAGTGTGCCGGAGCGCGGCGGCGAGCGCATGCGCCGCGTGATTGACTCCGCCCGCTGCGTCTGCCTACCATCGAGCCTGAACGCTTTGCGTATGAAGTACGCTAACTGGGCGACGGCACCCGCCGAGCCCCCGATCGGACCGCTCCATGCAGACGCTCCGCGTGGCCCTCGCCCAGGTCAACACCACCATCGGGGACTTCGAGGGCAACCGGACGCTCATGCTGGAGGCGGCACGCCGTGCCGCCGCCGCGAACGTGGACCTGGTCGCGTTCCCGGAACTCGCCGTCACCGGCTACCCGCCTGAGGACGAACTGCTGCGGCCCGCGTTCATCGCGGATGCAGAGGCCAGCCTGCAGCGCCTGGCGGAGGAGGCGCGCGACCTCCCGCCGCTGGTGGTGGGCTGCCTCACCTTCGACCAGCATCTCTATAACAGCGCCGCCGTGCTCCACGGCGGTCGCGTGGTTGCCCGCTACCACAAGCAGCGCCTGCCGAACTACGGCGTCTTCGACGAGGAGCGCTACTTCCAGGCAGGCGAGGAGGGCCTCGTCTGTATCATCGGGGGCGTCGAGGTCGGCATCACCGTGTGCGAGGACGCCTGGTACCCGGGTGGACCGGTGAGTGACGCCGCCATCGCCGGTGCCAAGGTGGTGGTGAATATCAACGCCTCCCCCTACCACTTCGGCAAGACGCGCTCGCGTGAGCGGATGATCGCGACCCGCGCGGCAGACAACACCGTGGCGATCGCGTACGTGAACCAGGTCGGCGGCCAGGACGAACTGGTCTTCGACGGCAACTCGTTCGTCGTCGATGCGACCGGCGAGTTGATCGCACGCGGCGCCTCCATGACAGAGGATCTGGTGATCGTCGACCTCCCCGTGGAGGAGACCGTCCGCCTGCAGTTGCACGACGCGCGCCTGCGCCGGATGCGCGTGGACGGCACCGTCTGGCCCGTCGCCCGTGTCGAGGTGACGCAGGTGCCCGCCGACCGCGACCCGCATCCCGCCACGCACGACGAGACGTCGGCGCCGGACGACCTGGCAGAGGTCTACCAGGCGCTGGTGGTCGGGACGCGCGACTACATCCGCAAGAGCGGCTTCGAGCACGCGTTTGTCGCGCTCTCCGGCGGCATCGACTCCGCGATCGTCGGCGCCGTGGCCGTGGACGCGCTGGGCGCGGAGCACGTCACCGGCGTCTCGCTTCCGTCCCGGTACTCCTCGGAAGGGTCGGTGAGTGACGCCGTCGACCTCGCGCAGCGTCTCGGCATTCGCCTCGTCTCGATGGCGATCGAGCCGATGCACCAGGCCGCGCTCGACACGCTCGCCTACGAGTTCGGCCCGGGCGACGCCGGCACTGCCGGTGAGAACGTGCAGTCACGCATCCGCGGGCTGCTGATGATGGCGCTCTCCAACCACACGCCTCGGTCGATGGTGCTCACCACCGGCAACAAGTCGGAGTATGCCTGCGGCTACGCCACGCTCTACGGCGACATGGTGGGTGGCTTTGCCGTGATCAAGGATGTCCCGAAGACGCTCGTCTGGCGGCTCTCGCGCTACCGCAACACGCTGGGCGAGGTAATCCCGCTCGCCTCGATCGAGAAGCCGCCGTCCGCCGAACTACGGCCCGGCCAGCTGGACTCCGACTCGCTCCCTCAGTACGAGGTCCTCGACCCGATCATCGAGGCGTATGTGGAGGAGGACCTGTCGCTGGACGCGATCGTCGCGCGCGGCTTCGATGAGGCGACGGTGCGCCGGGTGATCGACATGGTGAACCGCAACGAGTACAAGCGCCGGCAGTCGCCGCCGGGCGTGAAGATCACGCCGCGCGCCTTCGGTCGCGACCGCCGGCTGCCGCTGGCGACGCGCTACCGCGGCTACTAGTTCTTCGAGGCTTCTTCGTCCGGGTCGTCCACGCCCAGGAGGTCCGCGAACTCCTCCAGGTCGCCGTCGCCGTGGGCGGCCACGGCCGCCCCGAGCGTGTCGATGGCGGTGAGCCGGATCCACGCCTCGAACGCCTCACGGACCTCCGTGTAGGCGCTCTCCACGCCTTCCTCGAACTCTGGGCGGGTCATCGAACCCTCGCGCGCCTTAGCGACCTGGTCGACGAGCCGCTCGATGCGCGGCGCGATGCGCTCGTAGATCTGCTCGAACTCTGCGTCGTCGGCGAAGCGGCCACGGTCGCGCATGATCTGCAGCGCGCCGAGCACCCAGGCGAGCGCGCCCAGCAGCGTGCCCGCCTCCGGCCGCCGTAACTCCAGGCGCACCGGCATGGCACGGTCGCGCCGGCCCTCCGGGCTCGTCACTCGTGTCGCTCGCCTTCGTACGCGACGATCGCGGCGGCGTGGTAAGCGCCGAGGATCGCCGCGTTCTCGCCCAGCGCGGCGGGGACGACCTGCGGCCCGGGGGCGATCTCGTCCAGGACGCCTTGCAGGATCGGGATCAGCGCGTCCACCTGCGCCGGGTCGCCGTGCAGCACGATCACGGACGGGTCCAGGAGGGCGCTGGCGTCCGCGAGCAGGGAGGCGGCGGCCTGCACGGTCTCATCGTCCAGCGGCTCGCCGGGGACCATCTCCGGGAGCGCGGGGAGCGCACCGGCACGGCCAGAACCGCCGCCCACGATCCGGCCGCCGCTCATCATCGCCGCCGCCGGGTGCTGGTTCAGCGCCACGTACAGCGAGTCGTAGGCTGAGGCCGCGGCGCCCGCCGACGCTTCACCGCGGAGCGCCGCCTCGATGCGGCTCAGCGCCACCACCGGCGTGTCGATATGCCGGCGCAGGGCCTCCACCACGGCCAGGCCGTCCCAGCCCTCTTGCCCGTCGCTCTCGACGAGGCGTCCGGCGGGGCCGTCCACCACGCCCGGGCACGCCACGCCGATGGCGAGCGCCCAGCGCTTGTTGCCTTCGGCGGCGAACAGCGTGGAGATCCGCCCGCCGACCTCCCACGCCCACGCCTCCTCGGTCGGGAGTTCGGGGAGGGGGTGCAACTGGCGGATCAGCGGCTGGCCCGCGAGGTCGGACATCATCAGCCGGAGTTCGGTCGCGGTGAAGTCGACCGCGACCACCACGGGTTCTGGCTCGTTCATGTGCTCCACCGTTCGACCTTCCGCAGCACCGCCGCGACCTGGTCCATGTCTTTTGAGGTCAGCCCGCCATGCAGCGGGAAGGCGATGAGTTCGCCGGAGAGGCGCCCTGCCGCCGGGAAGTGATCGTCGCCCAGGCGCTCGTCGCCGGGAAGTGCGTCGCGAACCGCGGGGTCGAGGTAGAGCGGGGGCCCCGCCGCCGCCTCGCACGGGACACCCTCGGCGCGGATCGCCGCGATCGTCTCCTCCAGCGAGCGTTTCCAGACGACCGCGCGGAGCCGCACGACGTAGCGGTCGTAGGCGTGCCGGATCCAGCGGCCGTGGCTCATCGAGGCTAGCCCGCGCACGCCGCGGAGTCCGAAGGTCAGTTCCCACGCCAGTTGTCGGCGTGCGAGGAGTTCGTCGCCCGACCGCCGCAGTTCGGCGAGCGCGA
>PHBR01000054.1 GCA_002840675.1 Chloroflexi bacterium HGW-Chloroflexi-9 | reverse complement strand
CGGGGATCGAGGCGGCGAGCGCCGGCACCCACCCCGCGGCGGCCATCCACCCCCTCGCCCGGGAGGCGGCGACGCGGGCGGGCCTCCGGCTCGTACACATCCCGACCAGCGTCACCACCGTCCAGCGGCCGGGCGACCTGGTCGTCACCGTCTGCGACCAGGCGCACGAGGAGCGCGCCGGCGCAGACGACCTGCACTGGTCCGTGCCCGACCCGGCGACGGGCGGTACGCCGCGGGACTTCGACCGCGCCCTGCAAGAACTTGAAACACGCGTCGCTACCCTCGTCCGGTCGACGCGAGCACGAAAGGCGTCATGACATGACCAACCAGGACACCCGGCTCGCCCATGAGGCGGAACTGCTCGCAGAGGAGTTCGCAGGACTCGTGAGCCGCGAGACGGTACTCCGCTTCATGGAGCAGGCGACGGCGCACTTCGCACAGGCCCGCATCGACACCTACGTCCCGTTGTTCGCGCGACGCACGGCGCGGGAGCGGCTGCAGGCGCTCGCCCAGGCCTCCGGCACGGTCGCGAAGGAGGTGCCGGAGATCCTCTTTGTCTGCGTGCACAACGCGGGCCGCTCGCAGATGGCCGCCGTGATGACCGCGACCCTCGGCGGCGACCGCGTCCACGTCCGCTCCGCCGGCTCCGCGCCCGCCTGGGAGATCAACCCCGTCGTGCGCGAGGCGATGAGCGAGACCGGATTCACGCTGGACCAGGAGTTCCCGAAGCCGCTGACCGATGAACTGGTGGAGGCAGCGGACGTGGTGATCACGATGGGCTGCGGCGACGCCTGCACCATCTACCCCGGCAAGCGCTACCTGGACTGGGAGGTCGCCGACCCTGCCGGGCAGCACCTGGAGGTGGTGCGCGCGATCCGCGAGGACATCCGCGGGCGCGTCACGCGGTTGCTCGATGACCTCGGCGTCCCCGTCCGCGATAGCGCCGCGTCGGCGCGCTCGTGAACGAAGCATCACTCGCGCGCGCCTGCGTTGCGGAGGCGGTCGGCACGTTTCTGCTGGTCCTCTTCGGCACGGGCTCGGTCGCGGCGGCGGTGCTGACCGGCGCGCAGGTCGGGGTCTGGCAGGTCGCGGCGGTGTGGGGCTTCGGCGTGACGCTCGCGATCTACGCGACCGCCGCCGTCTCCGGCGCGCACCTGAACCCGGCGGTGACGCTTGCCGTGGCGGTGCTGCGCCGCGAGTCATTCCCGCGCTCGCGCATCCTCCCCTACTGGGGCGCGCAACTGGCCGGCGCGGTCCTCGCCGGGACGGCGGTGCTCGTGACCTTCTCGCCGTTCCTCGACCGGTTCGAGGCGGAGCACGGGATCGATCGCGGCGCCGCCGGCTCCGAGGCGTCCGCGATGGTCTTTGGCGAGTACTTCCCCAACCCCGCGATGTTCGGGACGGGCAGCGAGGCGGAGGCGCTGATCTCGCCGCTACAGGCGGTCGGCATCGAGGCGTTCGGGACGGCGATCCTGGTGTTCATGATCTTCGCGCTGACGGAGCCGCGGAACGGCGCGCGGCCCGCCTGGCTCGCACCGTTCTTCATTGGCTTCACCGTCGCCGTGCTCATCAGCCTGTTCGCGCCCGCAACCCAGGCGGGGTGGAACCCGGCGCGCGACCTGGGCCCGCGCCTGGTGGCGTTCGCTGCCGGCTGGGGCGAGATCGCGATCCCGGGACCTCAAGGGGGCTTCTGGGTCTACATCGCCGGCCCGCTCGTCGGCGGGCTCGTGGGCGGCGCCGCCTACGACCGCCTCGTGCGCCCCGGCCTGACGCGCGGGTTCGACGTCTCAGATGAACTGCCGAGGCTCTGACGCCGTCCGCGGTACGGCTGACACCCCGCGCTCAGTGTGGCGTCTGGTTCGCGTATCACTACCGCGACGTGCGGCGCGCCCGCAGCGCTGGCCCGACGGCGTAGGCTGGGCCGCGCAGCAAGGGGACGCCCCATGGAACACGACGAGATCTACCGCACGATCATGGACGCGTCGCCGGAGGCCACCGTGTGGGCTGGCGCGGACGGCATGATCAGGTACTGGAACCAGGGCGCGGAGGAGATGTTCGGCTTCACTCGTGACGAGGCGCTCGGCCAGAGCCTGGACCTGATCATCCCGGAGAATCTGCGCGCCCGTCACTGGGAGGGCTACGACCGGGTGATGGTGAAGGGCGAGCCGTCCCGCTATGGCCGGCGCGAAATGCTGAAGGTGCCGGCGCTCCGCAAGGACGGCACGCGCATGTCCGTAGAGTTCACCCTGCAGATGGTCCAGCACCCGGAGCACGGCCTGACCGCCGTGGCCGTGCTGCGCGACGCGTCCGAGGCGTTCAACGAACTGCGTGAGCTCCGCAAACAGCTCGCCGTCTTCCAGGCCGCCGCGAAGGACGCCCCCGCGACCTGACCCGATGACCGGCCGCGACGCCTGCCGTAGTCTGGACGCCGGCCCTCGGAGGGGTGGCGGAGCGGTTGAACGCAGTCGTCTTGAAAACGACCGGCCTCGCGAGAGGCCCGTGGGTTCGAATCCCACCCCCTCCGCCACGACCGTCGTCGCACGGTGGACGCTAGTCCGCGGGCCGGTACTCCTCGAACCCCAGGTCCGGCGTCACCACAGTCGTGTGGACGAGTGCCTCCGCGTCGCGACGGATCATCAGCGTCTGCGCCATGATTACGGCCCACAGGATCGCCTGCGCGCCGATGCCGGCGGCGGTCAGCCACAGCCCGAGCGACACGAATGCGACGAATGAAGCGGAGAGCACGCCCACGAACGTGAGCGTCGTGATCAGCGGCGGCTTCACCGGCCCGCGAATGGTCGGGATGATCCCGATCGAGATGATGAACCCGCCCGCCGCCAGCACCAGGTCTTCCCAGGCCACGTGTCACCCGCCCTCGGGCGGTCGCGCCGCCCCGACCGGTCACCGGAGGCGCCGATCATCGGGCCGGGCGAGTCGGGACGCCAGCACCGCGCTAACGGGTGCGCGGCCGCTCCCGCCTCACCGTGATGCGCAGCCGTCGCCCGTGCGGACAACGGGTGGCCGAGGCTGCCGGCCCGGCCGGCTCCGATGCCCCATCGCAATCCTCGCAAGTTCGGTAGAGCACGCGGGTCATCTGTTCCGTCCTCCCACGAGGAGGATGCCGGGCGTGAATGACGTCACGGTGACCGGCCGGTTTCGGACGGATGAAATCGACCATAGAACGTCAGGGTTTCCCCCATCGGTCGCAGCGCAGACCGCCCGATGATCGGGATACGTCCTCAGCGCGCGCTGGGTAGAGCATGGGAGTGCCCTCGGTGGAGCCAAACCCGGCCCTGGATATGGTGATCTCGGAGGTGGCCGAACTGCGGCCGCTGCCGATGGTCGCCGTGCGCGTCCTGGAGATTTCCGAGGGGGAGCGCTTCTCCGCGCACGAACTCGCCCAGACCATCGCCACCGACCAGGCGCTCACCTCCAAGGTGCTCCGGCTCTCCAACAGCGCGTACTACGGCTTCCCTCGGCGCATCAGCACCGTGCGAGACGCCGTGGTCCTGCTGGGCTTCCGCGCCGTACGGTCGGCGACGCTCGCCTCATGCGTGATCGACACGCTGCCGGGCGGCGAGGTGCTGGACCCGGTGGAGGCGTGGCGGTTCTCGGTGACCGTGGGCCTGCTCGCGGAGGTCATGGCGCGCGCCACCCGGCTCCACCAGGACGAGGCGTTCACCGCCGGCGTCATCCACAACATCGGGCGGCTCGCGCTGGACCAGCAGCGGCCGCGTGAGCTGGCCGCTGCCCGCGTGCTCGCGGCGCAGCGCGGGATCACCATCCCGGAGGCGCAACGGGCCGTCCTGGGCTTCACGGACGCAGAACTCGGCGGCGCGCTCGCGCTCCACTGGAACTTCCCCACCGACCTGGCCGAAGCCGTGGCCGGGCATCAACTGGACGTCGACCACCTCCCAGACCCGAAGAGCGTGACCGCGCAGGTCATCCGCGCGCGCATGTTCGCGCGCGCCTCCGGCATCACCGACGGCTACGAGGATCGCCTGACCCGCGACCGCGCCGGCCGCGAGTGGGCGGAGCCACCGATCGGCCCCGCGCTGGCGCAGAGCGGCGGGCTAGACGGCATCCTCCAGAAGGTCGCGGCCTTCATCGAGAACGCCGCCGGCGGCAACCGCTAGCCGCTCACCCCTGCGCCAGGAACCGCCTCTCGGCAGCCATCGGACTACGCTGGATGCGCACCAGGGAGACCCATGCGCGTCCTCGTCTTCGGAGCCAGCGGATACATCGGCACCCACCTCGTCCCGCGCCTGACGGCGGCCGGGCACCAGGTGCGCGCGAGCAGCCGCAACGCAGACGTGCTGCGCGCCCGCGCCTGGCCGGGGGTCGAGGTCGTCGTCGCCGACGCGCACGACGAGGCCTCGCTGGACGCCGCGCTCGAGGGCATCGAGGTGGCGTACTACCTCGTCCACTCCATGGCCGCGGGCGAGGACTTCGCGCGGCTGGACCGTGATGCGGCGCGGCACTTCCGTCGTGCGGCGGCGAACGCCGGTGTCGAGCGGATCATCTACCTCGGTGGCCTGCAGCCGGGGGGTGAGCGCTCCGAGCACCTGTCGTCGCGCGCGGAGACCGGCGACATCCTGCGCGACGGCGTGATCCCGGTGACCGAGATCCGCGCCGGCATCATCGTTGGCGCGGGAAGCGCAGCGTTCGAGGTCATCCGTGACCTGGCGCTGCACCTGCGCGTGATGACCACGCCTCGGTGGGTGCGCTCACGCACGCAGCCGATCGCGCTGGACGACCTGCTCACCTACCTCGTGCGGTTGCTGGAGACGCCCGCCACTGCCGGCCGGACCTACGACGTGGGCGGACCGGAGGTGCTGAGTTACGAGGCGATGATGCGCCAGTTCGCGGAGGTGAACGGGCGCAAGGTCACGATCATCCCGCTGCCGATCCTGAGCCCGCGCATCTCCTCTTACTGGCTCGACCTGGTGACGGCGGTGCCGAGGAACGTCGCGAAGCCACTGATCGACGGGCTGAAGCACGACCTGCTCGCCGACGACACCTCGATCCGCGCGCTGATCCCGATCCCGCTGCACACCTACCGCGAGGCGGTGGTCGCGGCGATCGAGGCGGAACGCACGCAGGCCGTCCCAGCACGCTGGACGGAGGGCGCGCTGCGCTACCGCGCCGGGCGGACGGACGTGGCGTTCCACTCCAAGCGCGCGACCGCCTCCGCCGACTCGACGGCCACGCCGGAGGCGCTCTGGAGCGTGGTCGCTGGCGTCGGCGGCAAGAACGGCTGGTACGCCTTCAACACCCTCTGGCGGCTGCGCGGCATCGCGGACCGGGCGCTCGGCGGCACGGGGATGCGGCGCGGACGGCGACACCCGACCGAGGTGCGCGTGGGCGACGCGATCGACTGGTGGCGCGTGGCGGGCGTGGAGCCGCGCCGCCGGCTGTCGCTGGTTGCGGAGATGAAACTCCCCGGCTCCGCCGTCCTGGAGTTCGAGGTATCGGAACGGCCGGAGGGCGGCTCAAGGCTGAAGACCACGGGGTACTTCCACCCGGCGGGCGTCTTCGGGCTGCTCTACTGGATCCCGCTGATCCCCGTCCACGGCGCACTCTTCGGGCGGATGACCAGGGCGATGGTGCGGCGCGCCGAGCAGGTCGGGCGCGACTAGCGGCCCGGCGCGAACATCTCGATCGAGACCTCGAACAGCCCGCCCGGGCGCGTCTCGATCACCGCGCAGGTGCCGGGCACCCGGAACGAGGGGTAGCCCTGGCCGCCGTTCACGAAGCGGACGCCATCGTGGTCCTCGTTCATCGGGACGTGGATGTGGCCGTAGCAGAGGATGTCGAGCAGCCCCACTCGCTCCTCCGGAAAGTCCGGCAGCAGGGCCGAGGGCGGCGGCTCCTCCCGGCCCCAGGCCGGGTGCGTCACGCCGATACGGACGCCGTCCACCTCGAAGAGCTGGCGATACGGCAGCATCTTGCGGATCTCCACCGGGTCTGAGTTGCCGTGCACCGCGTACCCGTCCGGGTGCTCGCGCAGGAACCCCTCGACGGCGTCGATGCCCACCCAGTCGCCGCAGTGCACGGCAATGTCCGCCTCGCGCATGAGCGCGCGGAGGGCCGGGGGGATTTCATCCCAGTACCGGACATGGGTGTCGCCGACGACCACGATGCGCGCCATAGGCGGGCAGTGTGACACGGGAATTCGCTCACGCGCGAGCCGGGGGCTTGCACCAATCCGGCAGGCATCCTATATCTGATCTACTTGGTCGGAATTATCAAGTTTAGACGGGTTCCTCGATGATTCACCCCTCCAACGCTGTCCTCCGCGCCGCCTCCCGGGTGGCCGCGTGTACGCCGCCCCGCATCCCGCGGGGCTGAGCCGCACCTTCTCCTGCTCGACCTCATCGAAGGACACCTGACATGCACCGCCGCACGCCGCGGTTGAAGCGCTTCACCCGCCCGTTCCTACTGGCCCTGGCTGGCCTCACCGCCCTCGCCGGCGCCGCCTGCTCGTCTGACCCCGAGGCGGACCCGCCCGCAGCCGCGACCGCCGCAGCGGTGGTGACTATCGACCCAGACGCCACCCCGGCCGGCCCCGTCACCCTCCGCCTGGGCTACTTCCCGAACGTCACGCACGCGCCGGCGCTGGCCGGTGTCTCCGAAGGCTTCTTCGCGGAGGCCCTCGGCGCAAACGTGACGCTGAAGACGGCCACGTTCAACGCCGGCCCATCGGTCATCGAGGCGCTGTTCGCCGACCAGATCGATATCTCGTACATCGGCCCAAACCCTGCCATCAACGGCTTCGTCCAGTCGGATGGCAAGGCGCTCCGCATCATCGCGGGCGCGACCAGCGGCGGAGCCCTGTTCGTCGTCCACCCGGACAGCGGCATCCAGTCAGCCGCGGACCTCGCGGGCAAGAAACTCACCACGCCCCAACTCGGCAACACGCAGGATGTCGCGCTGCGCGCCTATCTCGCCGCAAACGGGCTCGGCTCACGCGAGCAGGGTGGCAACGTCGAGGTCGTCCCGACGGCGAACGCGGACGCGCTCTCGCTCTTCGTGCGTGGAGAGATCGCCGGGTCGTGGGTGCCGGAGCCGTGGGCGACTCGACTGGTACTGGAGGGCAACGGCCGTGTCTTTCTGGACGAGGCCGACCTGTGGCCCAACGGCGACTTCGTGACGACGCATGTGATCGTCCGCACCGCATTCCTGGAACAGCACCCGGACGTGGTCGCCGCGTTCCTGCGCGGGCACCTGGCCGCCCTCGACTTCCTGAACGAGGACCCCGAGCGCGCGAAGACCGTCGTGAACGAGGGCATCGCCGCGATCAGCGCCGCGCTCCCGCAGCCGGTGATCGATGGCGCCTGGGAGCACCTGCGGTTCACGTACGACCCGATCTCGTCCAGCCTCGTGAAGTCGGCTGCCGACGCCTTCGCGCTCGGGTACCTGCAGGACGAGCCGGACCTGGACGGCATCTACGCGCTCGACCTGCTCAACGAGATCCTTGCCGGACGCGGCCGGGCGCCCGTCCAGTAGTCGGAACCCAGGACGGAGCATCCCCGATGGCCATCTCCTTGACTCCCGCCGCCGCCCCCGCGTCCACCCCTTTCGGGACACGGGAGGCGGCCGCCTCCGAGCCCACGCTCCTGGTGGTGAGCGAGGCGACGCGGCGCTTCCGCACGAAGCGGCACGACACGCTCGCCCTCGACCGTGTCTCGCTGGAGGTGCATGCCGGGGAGTTCGTCTGCCTGGTGGGGCCGTCTGGGTGTGGCAAGTCGACACTGCTGAACATCGTCGCCGGGTTCGAGCCGCTGGATGGCGGGACGGCCACCTTCGACGGTTCGCCGATCCGCCGTCCCGGCCCGGACCGCACCGTCGTCTTCCAGGAACCGGCCCTGTTCCCATGGCTCACGGTGCGCTCGAACGTGGAATTCGGCCTGCGCATCCAGGGTGCCTCTAAGCAGGAGCGGCATGACCGCGCCTCCGAGTTGCTGGAGGTCGTGAACCTCACGCGCTTCGAGCGGGCGTTCGTGCACGAACTCTCGGGCGGCATGAAGCAGCGCGCGCAACTGGCGCGGGCACTGGCGGTCAGCCCCCGGATGCTGCTCATGGATGAGCCATTCGCGGCACTCGATGCGCAGACGCGGGACGTCCTGCAACTGGAGCTCCAGCAGGTCGCCGCGCGCAGCGGCGCCACGGTGCTGTTCGTGACGCACAACGTGCGCGAGGCGGCGATCCTCGGCGACCGCGTCGTTGTGATGACGCCCGGGCCAGGACGCGTCCACTCGGAGGTCGCGGTAGCCCTGTCCCGACCGAGGCAGCCTGACGACCACGGCGTCGCCGACCTCGCGGCGGAGATCCGCGCGCGCCTGGGCGGCGCCGGCGTGGCCGACGCGGAAGTCGCGCCGTGACTCGCGCAGCGGGCGGGCGCGTCCTGCGGGTGGTGGCGTTCTACGCCGGGCTGCTGGTCCTCTGGCAGGTCGTCGTGGTGCTGGAACTCTGGTCGCCGCTGCTGTTTCCCTCACCCGAGCGGGTGTGGGCGGCGTTTGAGCGGAACCTCAGCAACGGGCTGCTCGTCGAAGGCATCCTCGGTTCAATGCAGCGGCTGGCGATCGGCTACGCGCTCTCGTTCTTCATCGGCGCCGCGCTCGGCTTGCTGAACGGCACGCAGCGCTGGGCAGACGAGACCATCGGGACGCTCGTGATGGGATTACAGTCCCTTCCGAGCATCACCTGGCTGCCGATGGCGGTGCTGTGGTTCGGCCTGTCCGACACGGCGATCATCTTCGTCACGTTGATGGGATCCGTGTGGTCGATCGCGCTCTCAGTCCGCGACGGGCTTCGCAACCTGCCGCCGATCCTGCTGCGCGCCGCGGGGACCTTCGGCGCGAACACCTACCAGACCTACCGGTATGTGCTGATCCCGGGCATGCTGCCCGCGCTCGCGGGAGGGCTGAAGCAGGGGTGGACGTTCGCCTGGCGCTCGCTGATGGCGGGCGAACTGCTCTTCGTGACGATCGGCCTGGGTCATCTGCTGAACATCGGGCGCGAGTTGAACAACATCAGCATGGTCTTCTCGGTGATGCTCGTGATCATCGTTGTCGGCGTGGCCGTGGACCGGCTGCTCTTCGGACGGCTGGAGGCGTGGGTGAGCGAGCGCTGGGGCTTCGCCCACGCCTGACGGCCCCCGACTACTCGATCCCGGCCCGCATCGCCGCGGTGACCGAGGCGGTGCGGTCCAGGGCGGCACGGATCGCCTCGGTCGCGGCGGGGAGGTCGCCCGCGGCGACCAGCGCGGCGGCGCGGCCGTAGTCCACGCACGGCCGGGCGATGAACATCCAGAGGCTGCGCTCGATGTCCCGCGTCTCCTCGCACGTCGCCAGGACGCGCGGCGCGAGTGGCTCGCCGGCCTCGAGGGCGGCGAGCCACTCGCGCCCGGCGGCCTCGAACGCATCGACGAGGTTCAGGCCGACCTCCAGCGAGGCGGGCGTACCGGGCGGGGTGTAGTCCAGGTCAATGACGCGCTGCGCGTTCACCAGCGCCGCCAGGTCCAGCGCGCTCGCCTTCGCCTCCGGCAGGTCGCCGGCCCCCACCGTGGTCGTGACGGCGAACCGGCCGAGGATGCGCGCGCCGGTCGCCCGGATCGCGTCGGCCTCGCCGAAGACCAGGTTGAAGGTGGCGATGGTCGCGGCGTCTTTGTCCACGGCGGCGACCACGAGGCGGCCCGCAGGGTCGTACTCGACCGTGTGGAACGCCGCGGGACGGGTTCCGGTCTGCACCTCGACGGTGTCGGCGTCCGGCAGCACGAGCGTCAGCGCCCAGGCGACCGGGTCGATGGTGGCGCGGATCGCCTCGGCCTCCTCGTCGGAGAGGCCGCCCTCGTCGCCGCCGCAGGCGCCGAGCAGCAGCGCGAGCCCGGCGAGGGCGGTCGGGAGCACGAGGCGGGCGCGGGGCACACAGATCATGGGCGCGAGTCTAGCGGCCCGGGGGCAGACGCGGAGATGGCCCGCCAGGTGGCGGGCCATCTCGCGTCGAGCCCGGTGCGCGTGGCTTAGCGGTACTGCCCGCAGACCACCGCGTGCGCGGCGACGTACAGCGTCGACCCGGTGACGTTCACCGTGTAGGTGTCACCGGAGGCGGCGGTCAGGTCGTGCAGGTTGCCCAGTTGGCCCGGGGCGGCCGTCTCCGGCAGCGTGGTACCCACGTACAGGTGCGTCTCGTCCATCGAGAAGCCCGGCAGCATCGTGAACATCACCTGCGTCGAGGTTGCGCCCGGCGTCACGGTAAGTGAGCCCACCAGCGTCCCGGCCTCCAGGTTGTTGCCGCCGGCGGCGGCGTAGATCGGCGCCGTCACCGGGCCGTCCACCGTCAGTACCCAGCCCCAGCGGGTGGCGATGCCAAGCGACTCGAAGGTGTCGTCGCCGAGCGCCCAGGCGGTCTCGCACGCGTCCACCACCGGTGGCGGGGGCGGCGGCGGGCAGTTCACCGTGAAGGCGAAGTAGGTCGCCCAGGAGCCCTTCGCGGTGATCCGCGAGCCCGCGCCCCAGCCGGTCTCCGTGCGGACAACCGAGCCGTTGGCATCACGCAGCGTCATCGCGGCGTGCGAGGCGGCGAGCAGCGTGTCCCCACAGGACGCGCCCAGCGACGCCAGCGAGATCGTGACCACGGAGGTCGTCGCCCCACTGATGTTGCCGCTGACGTACGGGAACTGCCCGATCTGCGGGTTGCCGGCCTTGTTCGTCGGGAGGGTGCTCAACGAGGACCCCACCCAGAGGTGCGTCTCGGTGAACGACCAGCCGGTCGCGGCCGTGTAGGTCACCACGAGGTTGTCGCCAACCACCTCCGTGGAGACGGTGCCGGCGACCGTGTTCTGGCCGGCCAGCAGGTTCACGGCAGTCCCGGCCGCCTCAGCCGGCTCCGTAGCGATCAACCCGACGGCGGCCACCAGCGCCACCAGCCCCAGTGCCGTCGCGCGGAGCGAGCGGCGGCCCATCCATCCCATCTTCACGTTGCCTCCTCGGGCCTGCGCCCAGCGGCCGCACACACCCTCGTGCGACCTCAATGAGGATGCGACCGGGCGGGACGGCGCTCGATGCCGGGGCGAGTGGAGGATCGTTAAGGATTCGAGAAGGAGCGTAGAGAACGCTCAAGGGGCCCTCGCCGCCCCGATTCGTCGATGCGCGGCAGCGGCGCGCCTACGGGCCGGGGTAGACGCCCTGGTAGGTCGCCTGGCTGATGACGTGGCCTTCGAGCGCCCTCAGCAGGTCGTCGACGATCCCGAACTCACCGAGGGCGATCGTGGTGTCGACCTCGTACGCGGTGACGATGTAGCGGTGCGACTGGCCCGCCGGCGGGCAGGGGCCCTGGTAGCCGGTCGCGCCGGTGTCGTTCACGCCCTCCACGGAGCCCGCAGGCAGCGCGCCGGCCTCGATGTTCCCCGGGGGGATGTTCCAGGCGATCCAGTGGATGAAGGAGCCGCCCGGGGCGTCCGGGTCCTCGAAGATGATGGCGAGGGTCTTCGTGCGGGCGTCGAAGCGGGTGAACTCCAGCGGGATGCTCGTGCCCGCGCCGTCGCAGGAGAACTCCACCGGGATCGGCTCGCCCGGCTCGAATGCCGCCGAGGTGACCGCGAACGGCGCCGGCGGCATCCCAGGCGGCGTGCCCGGCCCAACCGGGGGCGTCGGCGTCCCGGTGGCCGGCGTCCCGGTGACGACCTCGGGCGTGGGCGTCGGGGTGCGCTCTGCCGCCGGCGTGGTCGTGTCCTCGCCCGCCGGCCCGTCTTCGGTCGCCCCGCCCCCGCACGCGGCCAGCAGCAGCCCGAGGGCGGCGAGCGCGGCAGGGAGCAGGAGGCGGCGGGGGTGTGGGTGTGTCATGCGGTGAGAGGATAGCGGGCGAACGATGAGAGGTGCGCTGTTCGGTACCATCTGGCAGTGTCCCTGCACCAAACGGTAGGAGCCTGCGATGGAAAAGATCGACATCCCCTTCTTCTACCACCTGGGGGCAGCGGTGCATCCGCTCACAGAAACGTCATTCCAACGCAACCGTCTCATCGAGGCCTACGTCGCCGTACAGGGCGCACAGGCACAACTCGATGCGATCTGGGCCAGACTCCAACTGACGTTCTGCCGTGCGGCTGCAGAGGAGTTGCGCACGGCAATGAGCCGATCAGAGAACTGGCTCCAGACACCTGAGGGGCAAGACAGTCCCCCTTGGGGCGAACCCCTCGCTGGTGTGCAGGTGTGGGAAGCGAGTCAGATCACCGCCAAGGCGACGGCTTTCGAGACCGTCCTGACGACGGAACTCCAAGGTTTGCCGACCTATCACGCCACGCGAAAGGGCATCTATTCGATGCCCGACTTAATAGACAATGCGTCGGAGATCTTTCCCCCCAAGATCTTGGGACGCCTAAGCGCCGAGGCGATCGAGGAGATCAAGCAGGCGGGCCGGTGCGTGGCCTTCGACAACTCCACCGCCTCCGGCTTCCACAGCATGCGCGCTGTCGAATCTGTCATGCACAACTACTACATCGCGATCTGCCAGGGAGATGCGGCCACCAAACTGGACAGCTGGGGGGCATATATCGCCGAACTTCGAAAGGTCGCTGAAACCAACGACAACGTAGATGCGAAGCGAGTGGTCGCAATGCTTCAGCAAATCAAGGACCACGACCGAAACCTCATCATGCATCCGGAGGTTGTCCTGGTTCCAGACGATGCCCTCGCGCTCTTCGAGATATCTCAAGGCGTGATCATGGCAATGGCAGAGGGGCTCCCCCCTTTGCCGCCTAGCCCCCAGCCGCCTTCGTAGTACCATCCCGTCGGGCCGCCATCGGCGGCCCGTTCCACGTCCTACCGACTGAGGATCCACGCACCCCGAGGGGATCGAGGCGTCATGAAACTGCACGAGTACCAGGCCAAGGAGCTGCTGGCCCGCTTCGGCGTGCCGGTGCCGAAGGGGCGCGTGGCCAACACGCCCGAAGAGGCGGAGGCGATCGCCCGCAAACTGGGCGGCAAGGTGGTCATCAAGGCCCAGGCCCACACCGGCGCGCGCGGCAAGGCCGGCGGCGTGAAGGTGGCGGCCACCCCGGAGGAGGCGAAGGCGCACGCCGCCGCCATCATCGGCATGACCCTGGTCACCCACCAGACCGGCCCGCTGGGCCTCCCCGTGCACTCCGTGCTGGTGGAGGAAGCGATCGACATCGACCGGGAGATCTACCTCTCGGCCGCCATCGACAACTCGCCGGGCATGCCCGTCCTGATCGCCTCGGCGCAGGGCGGCATGGACATCGAGGAGGTCGCGGCGAAGACGCCTGAGGCGATCCACAAGGCGTGGCTGGACCCGGCCTGCGGCTTCCAGCCGTTCCAGGGCCGGCAACTGGCCTACGCGGTCGGCCTCGGCGGGGAACACCTCGCCGCTGCCGCCACGCTGATCGGCAACGTCGCCCGCGCCTTCATGGAGAGCGACGGCTCGATCGTGGAGATCAACCCGCTGGTGGTGACGAAGGACGGCCGCCTGCTGGCCGCCGACGCGAAGTTCTCCATCGACGACAACGCCGACTACCGGCAGAAGTCGCTCGCCGGCCTGCGGGACCGCTCGCAGGAGGCGGAGAAGGAACTCGAGGCGCACGACGCCGGCATCGAGAACTACGTGAAGCTGGACGGCAACATCGGCTGCCTGGTGAACGGCGCCGGCCTGGCGATGGCGACGATGGACGCGATCAAGTTCGCGGGGGGCAACCCGGCGAACTTCCTGGACATCGGCACCGCGAACAACCCGGAGGCGGTGGTCGCGGCGCTGAAGATCATCGGCTCGGACCCGGACGTGACGGCCGTGCTGGTCAACATCTTCGGCGGCCTCGCCCGCACCGACATCATCGCAGAGGGCGTGGTGCAGGCGATCAAGGGCGGCCACGTGACGCAGCCGACGGTGGTGCGGCTGGCCGGGACGAACGTGGAACTGGGCCTCAAGATCCTCGACGACTCCGGCATCAACGACCTCATCCGCGCGGACGGGTTCGCGGAGGCCGCCAACAAGGCGGTCGCGGCCGCGAAGTAGCCCGGGCGACACCGGAAGCAGAAAGGCAGCAGCCATGGCCGTCCTGATGGACAGCAACAGCCGCGTGGTCATCCAGGGCTTCGGCGCCGCCGGGCAGCGCGAAGCGAAGACGAGCAAGGCGTACGGCACGCAGGTGGTCTGCGGCGTGACGCCGGGCCGCGGCGGACAGGACATTGAGGGCTTCCCGATGCGCAACACCGTCCGCGAGGCGGTGGCGGAGTTCGGCGCGAACGTGTCGCTGATCTTCGTGCCGGCGCCAGGCGCGGCGGACGCGATCCTGGAAGCGGCTGACGCGGGCATCCCCGTGATCATCTGCATCACGGAGGGCGTGCCGGTCCTGGACATGGTGCGCGTGAAGCGCGCCCTCTCCACGAAGAAGTCGATCCTGATCGGGCCGAACTGCCCGGGCGTGATCAGCCCCATGTACAACTCGCGCGCCGGCATCATGCCGGTGGACGTGTACCTGCCGGGCAACGTGGGCGTGATC
>PHBR01000053.1 GCA_002840675.1 Chloroflexi bacterium HGW-Chloroflexi-9 | reverse complement strand
GCCAACGGCGGCGGCGGGCAGGCCGATCTCGACCGCCTCAACCCGGCCGGCGAGGGCGCGCCCGGGCATGGTGAACAGCCCGAGTTTCGCGCAGCCGAAGGTGACGGTGACGTCCGCGGCCACCGTCGCCGGGTCGGCGAAGCCAGTGTCCGCGTCCACGCCCGAGGGCAGGTCGAGCGCGACGAGTTGTGGCGGCACCCGTACCGCGCGCGCCGCCCCCAGCCGCTCCAGCACGGCGCGCGTGGTGCCATCGAACGGCCGCTCCGCCGGGCGGAGGCCCGTGCCGAAGAGCGCGTCGATGATCAGCGCGGCGCGTGGGAGCAGTGAGTTGAGGGCAGTCAGGTCGGGGTCGGCCTCGGCGATGGTGTGCTCCAAGCCCGCCTCGGTCACCGCGCGCCACTCGGGGTCGTCGTCCGGGCGCGGGCGCAGGAGGTAGACGTGGACCGGCGCGCCCCACTCCGCGAGGCGGAGCGCTGCGACCAGGCCGTCGCCGCCGTTGTTTCCGGGCCCGCAGAGGATCAGGACGGGCCGCGGCTCCGTGCCGAGGATGATCCACGCCTCCTGCGCCGCGGCGAGGCCGGCGTTCGCCATCAACTCGCGCTCGGTAACGCCGCCATCCACGGCCGCCTGCTCAAGGGCGCGCATCTGGGCGGCGGTCACCAGTTTCGGCATCAGTTCTGCTCGTCCTCGCCCATCAGGCCGCGTCCCTGCAGGATCCCGACGATACGCGCTCTGGACTCTGCGGGGTCGAACTCGGGCCGCTCGGCGATGCACACGACCGCCGCCATCGCGAACGACTCCAGGTGGGTGAGGGAGATGTCGATGGCGGTGAGCCCGATGACCTCGGCGCGCTGCTTCGCGCCGCCGTACAGGTAGACCAGCGGCTTGCCGCGGCGGTCGGGCAACACCTCGATGTCGCGCCACGCGACCGAGCGCGCCCCGGTGCCCAGCGCCTTCATCACGGCTTCCTTCGCGGCGAAGCGGGCGGCCAGTTCCGGCACGCGCCCGCGGCAGAACGCCGCCTCCGCGGGGGTGAAGACGCGCGTGATAAAGCGCTCCGGGTGCTTCCCCAGCACCTTCCGGACGCGCTCGATCTCGATCATGTCGATGCCGACGGCGTGGGTGCCCATCCAGTCGCTTTCCGGTGCGCCGCCGCGCAATGAGCGAGGGCGGCCTGCGGGCGAATCTAGCACGGGGGGATGGGATACTCGCTGCTCACCCCGCCGGAGGAGGACACGGATGACCGCACGCATCATCGATGGGAACGCCATCGCCGCGTCCGTCCGCGCGGACGTCGCGGCGGAGGTGGCCACGCACATCGCCGCCGGCGGCCGGCGCCCGCACCTGAGCGTGGTGCTCGTCGGCGACGACCCGGCCAGCCACGTCTATGTCCGCAACAAGGGCCGCGCGTCCGAGGACGCGGGGATGACCTCCGACACGATCCTGCTGTCCGCCTCCACGAGCCAGGAGGAAGTGCTGGATCACGTCCGCCGGCTGAACGCCGACCCCGCCGTCTCCGGCATCCTGGTGCAGATGCCCCTGCCGCCGCAGATTGACCCGCACGCCGTGATGTCGAAGATCGACCCGAGGAAGGACGTGGACGGCCTGACGCCCGCGAACCTCGGGCTGCTGGTGCAGGGGACACCCTTTCACGCGCCTGCCACACCCGCCGGCGTCGTCGAGATCCTGAAGCGCGAGGGCATCCCGACGCAGGGGGCGCGCGTGGTGGTCGTTGGCCGCTCCGTGCTCGTCGGCCGCCCGCTCGCGCTGCTGCTGTCCAACCGCGGCCCGCACGCGAACGCCACGGTGACCATGGCGCACACCGGGACGCGCGACCTCGCGGCCGTCTGCCGGGAGGCGGAGATCCTCATCTCTGCCGCCGGAGCGCCTGGTGCCATCACCGCCGACATGGTGCGGCCCGGCGCCGTGGTCATCGATGTCGGCACCACCCGTGTCGCGGACGCCACGAGGAAGTCCGGGCACCGGCTCGCCGGCGACGTGGACTTCCAGGCGGTGAGGGAGGTCGCCGGCGCGATCACCCCGGTCCCCGGCGGGGTCGGCCCCATGACGATCGCGATGCTGCTGGTGAACGTGATGCGCGCGGCGAAGGCGCTCGAGGGGCGCGCTTAGCCTCGGCATCCTTCGCTGTCCCCGGGCGTCTGCGTATGATGGACGTATGGAAGAACTGAAGGCTCGGATCGCCGACCTGCTGGCCCGTGTCCGGGACGTGCAGGTGCGACTTTGACCTCCCCGCGAAAGAGCGCGAACTAGCCCGCGTCCAAGAGGACGCGCAGGCCCCCGATCTCTGGGACAACCAGGTGCGCGCGCAGCGCGTCATGAAGGAGGTCGCCAGCCTGGAGCTGGTGATCACCACCTGGCATCGCCTGGAGCAGGCGTTCTCGGACCTCGGTGCCCTCCTGGAACTGGCCGAAGAGACCGAGGGCGATGAGCGCGCCGCGCTGCTCCTCGACGCCGAGCGCGACCTGGACGCCGTCGAGCGCGAGTTCGAGGCGGTGGAGGTGCGGCTGACGCTGGGCGGCCCGTACGACGGCCGCAGCGCCCTGCTATCGCTCCACGCCGGCGCCGGTGGCACCGAGGCGAACGACTGGACCGAGATGCTGCTGCGCATGTACCTGCGCTGGGCGGAGTCGCACGGCTTCAAGACCGAGATCCTCTCGATCAGCAGCGGTGAAGAGGTCGGCATCAAGTCCGTGGAGGTGCGAATCGAGGGCGACTACGCCTACGGCCTGCTGCGCTCCGAGCGCGGCGTGCACCGCCTGGTGCGGATCTCGCCCTTCAATTCCGCCGGCACCCGCCAGACCACCTTCGCCCTGTGCGAAGTGCTGCCGGAGGCTGAGCCGGGCGACTCGGAGAGCATCGAGATCCGCACGGCCGATCTCCGCATCGACACGTACCGCGCCAGCGGCAACGGCGGCCAGAACGTCCAGAAGAACGACACCGCCGTGCGGATCACGCACCTTCCCACGGGCATTGTGGTGACGTGCCAGAACGAGCGCTCGCAGGCCCAGAACAAGGAGAGCGCACTCCTGGTGCTGCACTCCCGCCTGCTGGAGCGCGAGATCGAACGCCTGGAGGTGGAACGGGCGAAGATCAAGGGCGAGCATGTGGAGGCCGGCTGGGGCAACCAGATCCGCTCCTACGTGCTGCACCCGTACAAGATGGTGAAGGACCTCCGCACCAACATGGAGACCAGCGACACGGGCCGGGTGCTGGATGGCGACCTGGACCTGTTCATCAACGCGTACCTGCGCCAGAACGTGGGCGTCGAAGACGGAGTGGCCTGATGACCGAGCATCGTTTCGGACGCCACGTCGCGCGCCTCGTCCTGCCGCTGCTCGCCGGGCTCGTAGCCCTCGGGCTGCTCTCCAGCGCCGTCGCCGCCAATGTGCAGGTCACGGCGCAGAGCGTAGAGACGCCTGACCCGATGTCCGTGGTGTTCCGCCTCCGTGCGACGACCCCGGGGGGGCTCCAGGAAGCGGTCGTGAACTACCGCGTGCTGAACCCGGACGGCAACGTCGGCGGTAGCGTCCGGCCCACGGTCACCTCGGGGGGCACGCAAGACCTCAGCGCCACGCTCCTGACGAACAACGGTGAGCGCTACATCCCGGTCGGGTCGGTCTTCGTCTATTCCTGGGCGCTGACGGACGCGGACGGCGTGGTGCATACCACGGACGAGCAGCAGTTCGTGTTCCTCGATGGCCGCTTCCAGTGGCAGTCACGGTCCGAGGGCGACGTGACGGTCTACTGGTACGGCCCGACGGACGCGCAGGCGATCCAGGCGCTGCAGGCGACCGCGGACTCGATCGCGGACAACGAGGCGCTGCTACGGGTGCAAATGCCTTACGCCGTCCGGGTGGTGGTCTACCCGAACGAGTCGGCGGGCGAACTCGCGCAGCGGCCCCGTGGTGGTAGTTTCGACGCGCAGGTCGTGACCGGCGGCGCGCGTGTCGCCTCTGATCTCCTGCACATCTACGACTCGCTCGGTGGGTTTGTGGACGTGACTCGCCACGAGGCGGGACACCTGGTTACGAAGGTCGCCGGCGACGGTCCGTTCACCACGATCCCCTCGTGGCTGGACGAAGGTGTTGCGGTCTACTCGCAGACCGGCCCGGGCGGTGGCTACCTCAGCGCGCTCGCGGCGGGGATCGCCTCCAACTCAACGATCCGCCTGCGCTCGCTGGCGGGCCCGGTCAACGAGGCGTCGCAGGTCAACCTGTTCTACGGGCAGTCGTGGGCCGTGGTCGCCTTCATGATCGACACGTACGGCGAGGAAGCGTTCGCCGAGTTGTTCGCGACCGTGAAGGGTGGCGAGCCGATCGACGCGGCCCTGCGCGCGACCTACGGCGTGGACCAGGACGGCCTCTACAACGACTGGCGGGAGAGCGTGGGCCTGGCGCGGATCGACTTCAGCCTGATCCCGGATGCCACCGCGGTGCCGCGCGCGGAGGGCACCCGCGCCCCCCTCGGCATCCCCACCTCGGTCTCTGGTGGTACCACGCCGACCGAAACGGCCGCGTCGGACGGGTCAGCGGAGACGGGGTCTGAGGGCGGCTCGAACACCATGACGGCGGTGATCATCGTGGTGGTCACGCTGCTGGTGGCGGGTGGCCTCGGCGGCGTCGGTCTGCGGCTGATGCGCAAGAAGGCGTAGCGCGATCGGCTACGGTGACCCTGGCAGAATCAGCCCGGACGCTGTTTGTCCCGGCGGGGTGCCGGGCGGTGTGCCCGGGGGCGGCTGCGACCCAAGGGCGCGCGCCTCTTCCTCGCTGATGTACGGGGCCGTGTAGATCCGGTCACGCACCACCGGCTCCTCGTTCCCCGCGAGGATGCGCTGGAGTTGCTCCAGCAGCGTGCTCTCGTTCCACAGCCCCACCGAGCGACGGCCGTTGATGGTGAGCACGGGGACCTCGGTCACCATCCGCTGCTCCGCCAGTCGCCGGAACTCCGTGATCTCGATGATGCGGACGTGGATGCGCTTGCTCTCCACGGCGAAGGCGCCGAGGAGCCGCGCGAGTTGCACGGAGAACGGGTCGTACGGCGTGACCAGTGCCTCCATCACCACATCTGTGTCGATCGCCTGGAGTGCGGCGCGGGTCGCCGGGGTCACGGGCGACGTGCCGTTCGAGATCAACCACAGCAGGTCCAGCAGCGCCTGGAAGAGCGCGCCGGAGAAATACCCGACCGTCTGGATCGAGCGCCCGGTCGACCTCAGCACCGTCGCGGGGACCATCGTGATCCCCTCCTCGCGCGCGCGGTCGGCGTGCCGTTCGAGGTCATACGGGGTCACGCTGAGGCCCGGGTGGAGCGTCGCGAGCTGGCGGGCGAGCGCGAGCACCTCGTCACTGTGAATGCCCGGGTCACGATCCGGCGTCACGACCGTGCTCGGGCTCAGCGTCCAGACATCGAACGCGACGCGGCGCGAGAGCCGCTCGTGGAGGAGGCGCTGCACGCTGGCCGCCTCCGAGCGGGGCAGGGGGCCTTTCGCGATCGCCGCCACTAGCGTCCGCCCTTCGGTGCGTCCTCGTCGATCAGCATGCGCGCCGCGATCCAGGTGCGCTGCGCGGCCGTGAACAGCGTGAGCACGGCCAGCGCCCACAGCGCCGCCGTGACGAAGCCGATGATCAGTGCCACGCCGGTGAGCACGACGCGCTCCGAGCGCGTGAACAGCCCGTCCTTCAGCGCGAGGCCCAGGCCCTCCGCCCGCGCTCGGACGTAGGAGACCATCAGCGAGCCGACGACCGCGGTGAAGGCGAGCAGCGCCTCCGTGTCGCGACCGGTGTCGATCGCCCACCACGCCAGGCCGAAGAGCACCACCGCCTCCGACACCCGGTCGAGCACGGAGTCGTACAGCGCCCCGAAGCGGGAGGCTCGGCCGGTGGAGCGGGCGAGCGCGCCATCCAGCATGTCCAGCGCGCTGAACAACAGCACGAAGATGCCGCCGATGAGGAACTCGCCGCGTGCGACGAACACTGCCGCCAGCACGTTCCCCAGGAACCCGGCGGTGGTGAGCGCGGCCGGACTGACGCCGGCGCTCGCAAGCACGCGCACGATCGGGTCGAGGATGGCCGCGGGGGCGCGGCGAGGAAGCAGGGCGCGGCTCATCGGCAACGGCTCATTCCGTGCGCGCCAGCCGGCGCAGGCGCGTGGTCTGCATGCTGCGCTGCTGGTCCAGCAGACGCTCGTAGTAGGAGATCACTTGCTGGGCGACGCGGGGCCAGGAGTACTCCTCCACCCGCACCCGCCCCTCTGCCGCCAGTCGTGCGCGGCGCTGCGGCTGGCGCAGCAACTCCGTCAGCGCGTCCGCCAGCGCCATCGCATCGTTCGGGCGCACCAGCACGCCGTCCACGTCGTGCGTGATGACGGAAGCGTAACCGTCGATGTTCGAAGCGACGACCGGCACGCCTGCCGCCATCGCCTCCAGCAGCACATAGCCCTGTGACTCGTGGCCCAGCGCCGGGGAGCAGAAGATCTGCGCGCTGCGGTGGAAGCGGGGGAGTTCGTCGTACGGGATGCCCTCCACGGCGGCGTCCACGAAGGTGATGCCGCGGAGGCCGCGCGCCTCGGCAGCACTCTGGTAACGGCGACGCGCACGGGAGTCCGGCCCGACCACGATCAGGCGGGCGTCCGGCATGCGCGCGTTCACCACGCTGAAGGCGCGGATCAGGACGCCCAGGCCCTTCCGCTTCTCCGCCCGGCCGACGTACAGGATGTTCGGGGTGCCCTCGTACTCCGGTAGCGGCTCCAGCATCGGGTTCGCCCAGTGCTCCACGTCGATGCCGTTCGGGATGATGTTGTAGAAGCCGGGGAAGTACCGCCCCACATACTGCGCCGCAGGAGGCGAGACGGCGATCTTGCCGTGGAGTTCGCGAAACCAGCGCTTCAGCAGCCGCCGGCCGTACCCGTACAGGCGGTTTCCGCCGTCCTTGCGGGCGTGAAAGGTGCCGACGTTGATCGCGTTGGGGTTCGCGGCGTGTGATTGGCGGAGCGCCTGGATCGGCAGCATCGGCATCAGTGGCTCGTGCACATGGACAATGTCGAACTGTTCGCGCTCGAGGATCGCGCGCATCTGCCGGCCGAGACGTGGGTTTACGGGGATCCGCACCACCGAGCCGGACGCGGCGACGGGGAATGGGCGCCCGATGGTGATCACGCCCGGCGTTGCCAGCCGCTCGCTGGAGGGGGCGATGATCGTCGCCTCGTGGCCGCGCGCGCGGAGTTCCTCCGCCATCACCGCGACGTGGCGGTTCACGCCGCCCGGGTGCTTCCAGTCGTAGGGCGAGACCAGCGCGACCTTCATGCCTGCTGCCTTGCCGCGCGCCACCGCTCGATGCGGCCGCCGATCACCTTGCGTGGCGTCACGGCCAGGCCCCGCGCCTGCTGCAGCACCAGGCGCCGGGCGCCGATCTCGCGGTAGGGGGTGGTTTTCACCAGCACACCGCTCGTGGATCGTTCGAGGATCGCGCGGCGCAGTTCCGCCGCGGTCCGCCCCGGGAACATCGTGTACGCCGTGCCAACGGTCTCGCGGAAGTGCGCGTCCGACCCGCCGGTCTCCGCGAGATGCCACCGCTCGCGGTTCGCACGCGCGGCCCGCTCGCCCACGTCCCAGCCGCGCATCATCGGGTTGGCCAGTTCGATGCCGTCCAGGTGCGTCGCGGGATCCTCGATCCGCATCACGCGGTCCAGGGTGCGCCGGCCGATGGAACGCGTGAGGAGCGAGAACGGGTGCGGAACCACCGCCAGGCCGCCGGCCCGGTGGATCGCGGCGACGGTTTCCTCCAGGCGCTTGAACGAGGCGATCGGCTCGTCCACCCACAGCGCCAGGATGTGCCCGTGCAACGTGGTGATCTCGATGCCGGTGACCAGGTCGAACTGGTAGCCGCCGCGCGCATGCGCCTCGCGCGCCTCCAGCGCGCCGCGCACGTCGTCGTGGTCGGTGATACCGACGACATCGAGTTCGGCGCGGGCCTCGACGCGGGCGAAGATCGCGGGGGCGCTGTCCATCCCGTCCCCGTGCGAGGTGTGCACCTGGAGGTCGGCGCGACCGAAGCGCGTGGCCGGAGAGGAAGGTTCGCTCATCACCGGGATCATAGTCCTCGGCCCGGGCCGGTGCCCTCACGTCATCGTGATGTCCAGCCACTTCGGGGTCTGAGCGGGCCTAACAGGCTCTGATCACGAGGCTACGAGGATGGCGCCATGAGCGAACATTCCACCTCCACTGCCTCCTCCCTCCTCATCACGAACGCCACCCTGGTCCTCCCGGGTGAATCGATCCCACACGGCGCGGTCGCCGTGGTCGATGGGCGGATCGCGGAGTTCGGCCCGGCGGAGACGCTCCGCTCGGGGGGCCTCCCGGTGGTCGACGCCGGCGGCGCTTACTGCCTGCCGGGCCTTGTGAACCTTCACGACGACGAGATCGAGCCTCGGACGCTGGCGGCGGCGCTCGCCGTGGGCGGCGAGATCGAGCGTGACCGCGGCGTGGGCGGCCTGGACCAGCACATCCTCCCGCGCTTCGCCATCGACGGTCCCGAGATCGTGAAGGACGTGATCCTCCCGCTCCTCGACCAGCAGCCGGTGCGGGCGCTCGCGTTCCTCGGGGCCGGGTACTCCCGCTTCAAGGACGATGAGCAGCTCGTGGAGCGGCTGCGGTCGATCTACCCGGAGCCCGCCGGGTGCGTCGCGCTCCAGGAGCGCTGTTTCTCCGGAGATATCGCCGCACGCGACGCGTTGCTCACGCACGACCCTCGTGACCTCGCGCCCGAGGAGCTGGTCCCGTACCTGCTCTGCCTGCTGCACCGCGAACAGGAGCGGGCGCCGTTCGCACTCTCCACGCACGATGACGAGAGCGCGGAGAAGGTGTCGCTGATGCACGCCGTGGGCGCGAGCATCTGCGAGATGCCGGTCGAGATCGAGGCGGCGGAACGCGCGCGCGAACTCGGGATGTACGTGAGCGTCGGCGCCCCCAACATCGCGCGAGGCGGCTCGACCCGCGGGCGCCTCGCGGCTTCCGACCTGGTGGCGCGTGGGCTCGCGGACATCATCGTCGCGGACTACCACGCCCCCTCGCTGCTCTACGCGCTGTTCGAGGTGGTCCGGCTGGGTGCGACCGACCTCCCCGGTGTGGTACGGCTCTGTGCGACGAACCCGGCTGAGGCAATGGGGATGTCGGATCGCGGCCAGATCCAGGCGGGACGCCGGGCTGACCTGGCGCTCGTCACCATCGAGGATGGCGTGCCGGTGTGCCGCGCGACCTTCCTGGAGGGACGGATGCGCTACTCGACGCTTCCGTTGGATGCCCGGGTGCCGGTCGGGGTCGCCTGACCCCAGATCGGTGAGAGCGGGAACCACTGGCCAGGCCAGCGACGGATCCCGGCCTCCAGCGCTGCGACGAGCGCCCGCATCCCCGCCTCCACGTCCGCCTCGCGGTCGCCGGTCGGTGAGGGCAGGGGCACCGGCTCCACGATCACGCGGTAGCGACCCGGCCCCACCCGCGGCACCCACACGGCGAAGATCGGCGCGCCGGTGCGCCTGGCGAGTTCGACTGCGCCGGAGGGCATCGGCGCGCGCTCCTCGAAGAACATGCGCCGCGCCGCCGTGCCGAGTACATCGCGGTCGACCAGCATCGCCAGGGTGCCGCCTCGGTGGAGGTGGGTCAGCACCGCACGCAGGCCGGCGGAAGTAGCCGGGATGAACGGGACGCCCCCGCGGGCGCGGATGCGGTGGACGAACTCGTGCACGCGCGGCGCGGCCAGCGGCTCCGTCATCGCCGCCAGGCAGAGGCCGAAGGGCGCCAGCGCGCGCACCACCATCTCCGGATTGCCGAGGTGGGCCGAGACGAGGATCACGCCGCGCCCCGCATCGACCGCATCGAAGAGCTCCGGGACTCCCTGGAAGTCGATGACTGCCTCCGCGATCGGCTCCGGTGGCCCGCCGCCCGCCCTCGCGAAGTCCGCGTAGTAGAGCGCGGCGGCACGGGCAGAGGCCCGGGCGGTCGCGTCGACCCGAGTGGGGGTGGCCGTCAGGCCCAGCGAATGACGGGCGTGGTCAGTCGTGACCTCGCGGATCCGCCGCGAGGCGTACCAGGCGATGGTGCCGGCGGTGGCGGCGAGCGGGTCCAGGATGCGGGCGGGGAGTCGCCCCGCAACGCGGACCAGTAGCCAGAGCGCGACGAACTGGATCATGCGGTCGTGACGGCGCGGTCCGCGGGCCACAGGTTGCGGAAGATGTACCACTGCGATGGGTCGCGCCGCACCAGTTGCTCCAGCTGGGTGAACACGGCCTGCGTCAGGGCGTGCGCGTCGCGCTCCGCGTCCCCGCTTGGCGAGAAGGCCACTGGCCGGAAGTCCACGCCCACCTGGTCGCCCCACGGCTTGAGCCGCGGCAACGTGGCCGCCACGACCGAGGAGCCCGCACGCAACGCAATCCGGGCGGGGCCGTCCGAGACGGCGATCGTCGCGCCGAAGAACTCCACCTGCACGCCGCCCTCCGGCTGCGGCACGTCGATCAGCATCGCGACGACATCGTTGCCGCGAAGCGCACGGAGGATGCCGGGGCCCACGCGGTCAGCCTGGATGATCTTCATGCCCAGGTGTTCGCGGGACCCGATCACCAGGCGGTTCACGCGCTCGTTCGCGAACGAATCAGCGATCGCGGAGATCGGGAATGCATTGATCGAGAGCAGCGCCGCGCCCAGATCCCAGTTCCCGAAGTGCATGGTGATGAAGACGATGCCGTTGCCCTGCCGCTGCGCGCGGAGGGCGGCCCACGTCGACTCCCGGTCGAACACGACGCGCTGCTCGATGCCCTCCGGCGTCAGGGAGAGAGAGCGGAAGAAGTCCACGAGGTAGACGACGTAGTTGCCGAAGGAGCGGCGCGCGTGGCGTCGGGCCGCCTCCGTGTCGCCACCGGTGACGTGCGTCATATTCTGGATGCAGCGTCGCCGGCCGCCGGACCATCCGTAGAAGGCCAGGACGCCGGCGACGCGGGCGACCGCATAGGAGAGACGGAGGGGAACGAGGCGCGCCAGGATGGTTGCCACGCGGACGGCCAGGTAGAGCGCCAACCCGTCCCCCTCCCGGTTCACGAACCCATGAAGGAGCAGACTAACGCCCGGCTAGCCGGCGATGAAGGCCTCCACCCCGTCGCGGGCGTCCTCGTCCAGCATCTGGCGCGGGGGCGACTTCATGAAGTACGCCGAGGCGTCATACACCGGCCCACCCATGCCACGGTCGAGCGCGACCTTCGCCACGCGCACCGCGTCGATGACCACGCCGGCGGAGTTCGGGCTGTCCCAGACCTCCAGCTTGGTCTCCAGCATCAGCGGCACGTTGCCGAACGTGGTGCCCTCGATGCGGATGTGGCACCACTTGCGGTCCAGGAGCCACGGCACGTAGTCGGACGGGCCCACGTGCACGTCGGCGGCAGGCAGGTCGTAGGCGATCTGGCTGGTGACGGCGGAGGTCTTGGAGATCTTCTTGGACTCCAGGCGCTCCCGCTCCAGCATGTTCATGAAGTCGGTGTTGCCACCGAAGTTCAGCTGGTAGGTGCGGTCGATCTGGACGCCGCGGTCCTGGAACAGGCGGACGAGCACGCGGTGGAGGATGGTCGCCCCGACCTGCGACTTGATGTCGTCGCCGATGATCGGCAGGCCTTTCTCCTCGAACCGGGTCGCCCAGTAGTTCTCCTTGGCGATGAACACCGGGATGCAGTTGATGAAGGCACAGCCGGCCTGCAGCACCTGCTCCACATACCACTTGGTCGCCTCTTCGGAGCCGACCGGGAGGTAGTTGATGACGACGTGGGTGTTCGTCTCTTTCAGGATCTTCGCGATGTCCGCGGTCTCACCCGGGGCCTTCGTGATCACCTGCGAGAGGTACTTGCCGATGCCGTCGTGCGTCATGCCGCGGTGGACCGTTACACCCGTCTCGGGCACGTCCGAGAACTTCAAGGTGTTGTTCTGGCCCGAGAAGATCGCCTGGGAGAGGTCCTTGCCGACCTTCTCGATGTCCACGTCGAACGCGGCAGTGAAGTTGATGTCGCGGATGTGGTAGCCGGCGAGCACGGGGTGCATCAGGCCGGGGATGACGTCGCCAGCTTCGGCGTTCTTGTAGAACTCCACGCCCTGCACGAGCGACGAGGCGCAGTTGCCCACGCCGATGATTGCGACATTGATCTTGTCTGCCATGTTCTTGAGGTGTCCCGTCTCGGTTCGGTGGGTGGTCTGCGACCATCTTGCGGGCTGGAGTTCGATTCAACCACCAGCACTTACGTATCTGATACATTCAAGTTGCTTATGAATACCGACCGCGAGGCCCCCGGCTTTCACTTCCACGCACAGCAACTCGCCTACCTCCGGGAGGTGGAGCGCAGCGGCACGTTCACGGAGGCGGCGGAACGGCTCGGTGTGAGCCAGCCGGCGCTCTCCCAGTCCCTGGCCGAACTCGAACGCCGTCTGGGCGTCCCGCTGTTCGAGCGACACGGCCGCCTGCGCGTCCTGACCGAGGCGGGGCGGGAGGTGGCGCGCTTCGCCTCGGAGGTGCTGGGGCGCGCGGCGGAACTGCGGGGGTGGCTCACCGCCTACCAGGACGGCGCGGGCGGCACGCTCACGGTCGGCATGATCGATGCGGCGAGCCTCTACGCGCTGCCGGAGGCGGTGCGCGCGTTCCGCGAGACGTTCCCCGGCGTCACGCTCCGCCTGGTCGTGGACGATAGCGCCACGCTGGCCGAGCGGCTGCGGGCCTACCAGCTGGACCTCGCGATCGTCGTCGGGCCTGCGCCCGCCGACCTCGATGCGGTCGAGGTGGCGCGGGAGCCGCTGCACATCTACGCGCCGGCGGGGACGCAGCAGGCGGCGGTGGACGCGGACTGGGTGCTGTACCCGGCCACCTCCCACACCCGCGCGCAGATCGAGGAGGGGCTGGCCCGCCTGGGGATCACGCCGCGGGTGGTGCTGGAGTCCGGCAACCCGGAGGTGCTGCGGCAGATGGTGGCGCTGGGCTTCGGGTGGAGCGTGCTGCCGGCGGCGGTCGCCTCCCGGGAGCCGGGGGCGCTGATGGAGCAGCGGGTGGTGGTGGCGGAGCGCACGCTGCTCGGTGTGCGCCGCGCGGGGGCGCCTCCGGACCCGCGGTCGGCGGCGTTCCTCAGGCTTGCGCGGGAGCATGCGTGGGAACGCGCCGGAGACGGCGCGCGCCGCCCGGATGGGCGGCGCGACGCGGTGGTAACTCCGTCGGACGGAACGGTCAGGCCTTCGCGGCCCCGATCTTGAACATGCGGGTGCCGCAGACGGGGCACTTCCCCTCGGTGGCAGGCTTGCCGTTCTTCATGGTGATCGGCGTGGCGTTCAGCATTTCCCGCTTCTCGCGGCACTTCAGGCAATACGCTTCCACAGGTCCTCCTCGGCGGCATCAGGCCCGCCCTTCGACGTCCGCGCGAACGCCCCCCGCCCCGCGCGTCGTACCGTGTGGATCGATTGCTACGCGAGTCGGGGAGCCAGTGTCAACGCGTCGACGGCGCGGACTGAGACTGCGGCTCAGGTGGGAACACCCGAAACGGGTGCCAGGTGCCCGGCGCCGAACCCGGTTCGAGGAGCGCCAGGAGCTCCCCGTCCGGCCCGTAACACCGCGCCTGAGGCCCCTGGCTGCCCCGTAGGAAGCCCTCCCGGGGCAGGACGGCGATATCCATCCCCTGCCGGATCCGGGCGACGTCCGGGCTTCCGAGGATGATCGCGGGCCATCCGGCCAGCACCACGTCCGGCGCATGCACCAGGCGTTCGATTTCCCCGGCCTGGAGGAGGGCGACCGCCGCATCGAGAGGCGTCGCGTCCTCCGCGAGGAACGGGCCGACCTGCGTGCGGCGGAGGTCCGAGAGGTGCGCCCCGACCCCGAGCGTCTGGCCGGCGTCGTGAGCAAGCGACCGGACGTAGAACCCCTTGCCGCACCGCACATCGAGCACGGCCCGGGGGCGGGCGGGGTTGGAGGTATCCCACTCCACGACCTCCACGCCATAGATCGTGACCGGGCGCTCCTCGAGGTCGAGCGGCTCGCCTCGGCGGGCGGCGGTGTAGGCGGGGACGCCGGCGCGCTTCACGGCGCTGAAGGCGGGCGGGCGCTGCATGATCTCGCCGCGGTACGGCGCCAGCGCGGCCGTGACTGCGGCGGCGGTGAGGTGCGAGGCGTCGTGCTCCTCGGTCACCTCGCCGTCGATGTCGTAGGAGTCGGTCGCGACGCCGAAGACGACATCGGCCAGGTAGCGCTTGCGGGTGTCCATGAGTTCGTCCACGAGGCGGGTCGCCTCGCCCACCGCGACGGGGAGGACGCCGGTGGCGTTGGGGTCCAGGGTGCCGGCGTGCCCGACCTTGCGGATCCCGGCGGCGCGGCGGATGCGGCGCACCACGTCGAAGGACGTCATGCCCTTCGGCTTGTCGATGTTGACCATACCGCGCAGGGTCACAGCAGCGTGATCTCCAGGTGATCGGTGGTGACTACGACTGATTCTACCGCGGACTGCAGGGCGGCCTTCGCCTGGGGCGGGGGGAGCGATTCGATGGCGGCGCGGAGGGCGAGGCGGGCAGGGGCGTCGAGCCGGCGACGGCGGCGATCGAGGAGGCGGGCGTGGGTGTCGCGGGCGGCTTCGAGCGCGGCGGCCGC
>PHBR01000052.1 GCA_002840675.1 Chloroflexi bacterium HGW-Chloroflexi-9 | reverse complement strand
CACCGCGGTCGCCCACGGCGTCTCGCGCCGCTCGCCCTCGGTCGGCGTCGCCCGCGCGTGGTTTGCGACCGCAAGGCCGAGCGCCCCCAGGACGAACTGCGGCACCACGTAGCGCGCGAGCCCGCCGTACCCGGCCAGCGCCGCGCCGGTGACCAGCACCAACGCCGCCAGAAAGCCGATCGTGAACGACCGCAGGACGCGCTCGAAGGTCACGGCGCCACGTGCAGCGACCAGGAAGCGCAGCCACATGCCCGTGAGGCCGCTGAACACGACCGTCAGCGTCCCGCCGTGGGCGCCGCTGACCTCCGGGTTCCGCACGAACGCAGGCAGATCCAGGCCCGGCGCGAAGTAGGGCGAGGGGTCGGATAGGAAGCCGACGAAACCGCTGACGTCCCAGACCCGCAGATCGCCGCTCACGGCCAGGTGCAGCACCACGTTGAGCCCTGCGATGGATCCGAGCAGGAGCACCGCCGCGGCAGCCGCCGGCTCCAGGCCCGACCGCATGATGCCGCGCATCAGGAGGAAGGCGGCGAGCGCGACGCCGATGACCAGCAGCACGGAGGGGCCGGCGGATACGTCCATCCCCGCCCGCACCACCGAGAGCGCCGATTCCACGGCAACGCGGTCCACTACGCCCTCGGCGACGCCGCCCTGCAGGCGGCGCTCCAGGTCGCTCAGGTAGGCGCGCTCCGCGCCGGTCGCGACGATGCGCAGGCCCATGAACCAAACAATCGCCTCGGTCGCGACGAAGATCCCGTCCAGGAGCGCCTGCCGCCAGCGGATCACGGCATCACCCCGCCCGGGACGGCCATGATCCCGGCCTCGATCGCCTCGTGCTCCAGCACGGCCATCGTCCCCGACACGTCCGTCACCGGGACGCGGTCGAGCGGCGCCTGCCATGCGCCCGGGGAGGTCTTCAGCACGTGCACCCGGTGCCCCTCCACGCGCAGCCGGTTGAGGGTGCCCGCCAGTTCGTCCGGCATCACGGCCGCCACCACCACCACGGTGGCGCCGCCGGGGATCGGGTGGCGGGGATCCTCCAGCGCCGTCGACATGGCAGACGTGGTGAACGCCGTCACGGTCGCGAGCGCCTCCAGGATGCGGTTGACCTGGTCCGGCCGCCGCCCGGCGCCGAGGTAGATCGTGCGGTCGGCGTCCGGGAACGACCCGTTTGCGACGAGGCCTACGGCGTAATGCTCCTCGGACGCCCACCGGGCCACGGAGGCGGCCACGGAGATGCCGCGCTCCAACAGCACCGGGTCGGAGCCCTGCCACGAGTGCTCGAAGGTGGGGATGTTCAGCGCGATCACGAGCGACTGTCCGCGACTGCAGCCGCCCCAGGCGGGCCGTCGCGTACCAGTCCACCCGCCGCATGGCGTCGCCCGGCTCGTAGTCGCGGACGCCGGCGACGCGGCTCGGGTCCTCGAAGATGCGGTTGCCGCCGCGCAGGTCGCCGAAGGGGCGCGCGCTGTCCAGCCCCAGGTCAGCCAGCGTGTACGTGCGCGGGTAGACGATCACCACGTCCGCCGGTGAACCCACCGGCTCCTCGCGCTCGAAGAAGCCGAAGAGGTCGCCCGACCTCAGCCGGCCCGGGCCCACGCGGAAGTAGCCGCGGTGCACCGCGCGCAGCGTGACGGGCCACTCGATGCGGTCGTTCCCGGCGAGCGAGGTGGATCGGGAGAGCACCTGCGTGTTCGCCGCGTGGCCAACGTTCGTCTTCGCGGAGGCAGGCATCCCCCTCGGCAGGGTCTCGCGGAGTTCCAGCCAGGGGACGGGGAGCGTCTTCCCGTTCTCCACCGCCAGGTGGATGTCCACCGACTCACCCACGAACACGCGGCGCTCCGAGACGCGGCGGCTGAAGGTCACGCGGTCCAGCGAGAGCCGCGCCCAGAGCCGTGCCGCCCCGCCCGTCCCGAACACCAGCGCGGCGATCGAGACCAGCGTGACCGACTCCGCGGCGAACCCCGCCCCCGCGAGCACGAGGGTGACGAGGAGCCAAGACTGCGTCATCAGCGTGCGCATCGGTGGCCCCGCTTCTCCGCCGGCGGCCCGGCTACGCCGACTCGGCGATCGGCACGGGCACCGTCTGGAGGATCTCGTCCAGGACATCGTCCCCGGTGCGGCCCCGGAGGCGGGTGTTGCTGGAGAGGAGGAGGCGGTGCCCCAGGACGGCGTGCGCCATCGCCTTCACGTCGTCCGGTCGGACGTAGTCGCGGCCCTCGATCGCCGCGCGGGCGCGGGACGCCCGGAACAACGCGAGCGAGGCGCGGGGCGACGCGCCGAGGTCGAACGCGCCGTGCTCGCGCGTCGCCTGCGTCAGCGCGACGACGTACTCGACGATCGCACCTTCGACATGGATGGAGGCGAGCATCGGCCCAAGCGCCGCCAGTTGCTCGGCGCTGATCACCGGCTGCAGTTCGTCCAGCGGCGAACCACCCTCGAACCGCCGGATGATCTCCGCCTCCGCCGTGCGCGTGGGGTAGCCCATCTTCATCCGCACCAGGAAGCGGTCCAGTTGCGCCTCCGGCAGCGGGAAGGTGCCCTCCGACTCCACCGGGTTCTGCGTCGCCAGCACCACGAACGGCTTGGGCAGCGGCCGCGTCTCGCCGTCGATAGTGACGGTGCGCTCCTCCATCGCCTCCAGCAGCGCCGACTGGGTGCGGGGGGTGGCGCGGTTGACCTCGTCCGCGAGGACGACGTTGGCGACGATGGGGCCAGAGCGGAACTCGAACTCGCCGGTCTTCTGGGAGTAGAAGTTCAAGCCCAGTACGTCCGTGGGCATCAGGTCGGGCGTGAACTGGATGCGACGGAACGTGCCGCCGATGCTCCGGGCGAAGGAGCGCGCCAGCATGGTCTTGCCGGTGCCGGGGACGTCCTCCAGCAGGACGTGGCCGTTCGCGAGCACCGCGACCAGCACCAGCGTCACCGCCTCGTCCGCACCGACGATGACCCGCCCCACATTCTCGCGGATGCGCTGAGCGGCCTCATGCACCGCGGCCGCCGCTTCCGACGCCGTCCCGGTCCGTTCCTGCACGCGTGACCTCCCGCTCCGGCGTAGCCGGAATACCCGGCTGGCGGTGGTGTGGAGGCCGGAGGATAGCAGAGCGCGGAGGTGCCCCTCTCCGTATAGTTGTATTCAGATCCGTAGGCCTACGGCGTCCGCCGAGGCCATCCGGGGAGAGAGCCATGTCTGAAGATCGCCCGTCCGACCCCACCAGCCTCGCCCACGAGATCCGGGAGGCACGCCGCGCCGTCCTCGAAGCCATCGCCACGCTCCCAGAGACGCGGATGTACCGCGCCACGGAGCGTGCTGGCTGGACGCTGAAGCACGACCTCTCCAACCTCGTCGCCCGCGACGCGGAGATCATCCATCTCCTGGAGCGCGCTCAGCAGCGGGCCGCCGGCGCCGCGATCGACGCGAGCGAGGCGGTGGACCTGCGCCGTATCCGCGGGCGCGCCATGCACGCCGCCCACGAGATGCGCCTCGCCGCGCTGCGCGAGCACCTGGAGCACATGGGCGAACGCGCCGCCTCCGCCGTGGAGGCCGCCGGCGAGCAACTGGAGCGGCCGCTGGCCGCCGTCGGGCGCGAGGCCGAGACCCTCCTCGACCTCGCCCGCGCCCAGGTGGAGCACGCGCGCACCAGCATCGAGGCGATTCGCAAACACACGGGCTGAGCCGGCCTCGCCGAGGGCGCACGCACGGCCGAGTCCGGCCGGTTCTGTTACCCTCCCCGATCAACCAGCGGGATCACCGGGTTCCTCACGGAGACCAGCGAGACCATGACCACGAACGAGCAGACGCGCCAGATCAACGACCGGCTGAACATCCCGCGTCAGCCCGTCCCGAAGCAGGCACCCGCCGACCGCGTCACCAACTTCGACGAGACGTACCTGCTCATGGACATGGGCGCAGCGCTCGTCGAGGCGTCCCGCTGCATCGACTGCCCCTCCGCGCCGTGCATGGACGCCTGCCCGGTCCACAACGACATCCCGGCCGCCCTGAAGCGGCTGGAGGACGGCGACCTCCTGGGCGCTGCAGCCAAGTTCCGCGAGACCTCCACGCTGCCGGAGATGTGCGGCCGGCTCTGCCCGCAGGAGTCCCTCTGCGAGGGCGCCTGCGTGGTGGGCTTCGCGATCCGGCCGGACGGTGGCCTGCACCCGCCGGTCGCCATTGGGCGGCTGGAGTCGTTCATCACCGACAACGAGCGCCGCACCATCGGGCGGTTCCCGGTGCGCCTCTCCGTCCCCGCCACCGGGCGCCGCGTCGCCATCGTCGGCTCAGGGCCCGCCGGCCTGACGGTCGCCGAGGAACTCCAGGCGCGCGGCCACTCCTGCACGGTCTTCGACATGTGGCCGGAGCCGGGCGGGGTGCTCCGCTATGGCATCCCGAACTTCAAGATGAGCAAGCAGATCCTGGACGAGAAGCTCCAGTCGCTGCGCGACCAGGGCATCACCTTCGTGACCAACACGAAGGTCGGCACGGACGTCACCCTGGATGCCCTCCACGACGAGCAAGGCTTCGACGTGATCTTCATCGGCACCGGCGCCGGGGTGGGCAACCCCCTGCGCGCCCCCGGCGAGGAACTCGGGAACGTCTACCCGGCGACCGACTTCCTGGTGCGGGGCAACCTGCGGCCGGACGAACTCCCGGAGCACCTGCGCGAGAAGCCGTACATCGGCACGGACGTGGTTGTGGTGGGCGGTGGCGACACCTCCATGGACTGCGTCCGTACCGCGATCCGCCTCGGTGCACAGCAGGTCACCTGCGTCTACCGCCGGACCGAGGCGGAGATGCTGGGCCGCGCCGAGGAGCGGAAGCACGCGATGGAAGAGGGCGTGACGTTCGCCTACCTGACGACCCCCGTCCGCTTCATTGGCGACCCGGACGGCAACGTGCAGTCCGTGGAACTGGTGAAGATGGAACTGGGCGAGCCGGACGCCAGCGGGCGCCGGCGCCCGATCCAGGTGGAGGGCTCCGAGTACACGGTCCCCGCCTCGGCGGTCGTGATCGCCGTGGGCTACGGCGCGGACGCGGAGTTCGCGGAGCACATGCCGGTCGAGACCGACCGCTGGGGCCTGGTGAAGGTGAACGACCGCACCGGCCAGACGAACGTGCCGTACATTTTCGCCGGTGGCGACGTGGTGAACGGCGCGGACCTGGTGGTCACCGCGATCGCGGACGGCAAGCGCGCTGCGACCTGGATCCACCAGCACCTGTCGAACATGGGGCCCGCCAAGAAAGGCTAGCCTCGGCTGGCCTCGCTGTGAGCGATGCGCCTGAGGCGGCTCGCGCCTCGGAGCAGACGGCCTCGATGTCCTCGCCATGCCCGAGGCGGTGAGTGGGGCGGCCCCTCCCCCTGCCCCCTCCCCTTCGCGGGGAGGGGATGAGATGTGCGGAGATGTGAAGGGGTTCCACCCCATCACGGCTTCGCCCCGATCGCTGCCGCGACGGGCCGGATGGGCCAGGGCTTCGCCCGGCCTCGATTCCGTTCGCGGTGAGCCTGTCGAACCGCCACCTCGGTCCAACCATGCCCCGATGAGCCCTCGAACCTCCGGAGTCCGAGGCGTGCCGGGGCGCAGGCCAGATCGAGCGCGGCTGTCGCCCTTCGGTAGGCTCAAGACGAGCGGAGGCGAGACCGGATCGGGCGCGGAGCGCCCGCCGGGGTGCGGGGGCGAAGCCCCGCAGCGTTGGTGCAGGCCCCGCCTGTTAGAAGTGGTAGGGGAACTTCGAGTAGTCGGGGGGGCGCTTCTGCAGGAAGGCGTCGCGGCCCTCGACGGCCTCGTCGGTGCCGTAGGCGAGGCGGGTGGCTTCGCCGGCGAAGAGCTGCTGGCCCAGGATGCCGTCATCGGGCAGGTTGAAGCCGTACTTCAGCATCCGCATCGCCGTCGGGCTCTTGCCGATGATGATCCGCGCCCACTCCAGTGACACCTTCTCCAGGTCCGCGTGGGGGACGACCTTGTTCACCATCCCCATCTCGTAGGCGTCCTGGCCCGAGTAGTTGATGCCCAGGAAGAACACCTCGCGCGCCCGCTTCTGACCGACCTGCCGCGCGAGCAGCGCGGAGCCGTAACCGCTGTCGAAGGAGGCGACGTCCGGGTCGGTCTGCTTGAAGAGGGCGTGCTCCTGGCTCGCGATCGTCAGGTCGCAGACCACGTGCAGGCTGTGGCCGCCGCCGACCGCCCATCCGGGCACCACGGCGATGACGACCTTCGGCATGAAGCGGATGAGGCGCTGGACCTCCAGGATGTGCAGCCGCCCGAGGGTGGCCGGGTCGACCTCGCCGTCCTCGCCCTGGTACTCGTAGCCGGCCTTGCCACGGACGCGCTGGTCGCCGCCGGAGCAGAAGGCCCAGCCGCCGTCCTTCGGGGAGGGGCCGTTGCCCGTGAGGAGCACGCAGCCGACGGTGCTGGAGACGCGGGCGTGGTCGAGCGCCGTGTAGAGCTCATCGACGGTCTGGGGGCGGAAGGCGTTGCGCACCTCCGGCCGGTTGAAGGCGACGCGCACCACCCGGCGGTCGGGCGTGCGGTGGTAGGTGATGTCCTCGAAGTTGAAGCCCGGAACGACTTCCCACGCGGACGCATCGAAGATCTCGGAGACCACAGCCTGCTCCCTCACCGCACGGCCGCCGAGGTGTCCCGGCGCGCCCGAGTCATTGTGCGTGCCGCCGCTTCCCGGGGCCACCCCGCGGGCCGTCGTCTTCGGTCGACCGGACGCCGATGACCCCGTTGGTGCCCGGAATTTCCGCGAACGGATCCAGGATCGGATGCACCGTCCTCGTCTCGATATCAATGATCGAGGGGATCCACCACACCTCGTCGCCCTCGATCGAGGGGTACTCGCCGCCGTATACGCCGGTGCCGATCAGGCGCCCGGCGTCCAGCCAGACCGGGATGATGTTGGTCGCGAACGTCCCACGGGGTGACCCGTCCGTCGCGAAGATGGAGAGGTACCGGATCGGCGACTTCCCGGCCTGGACGCGGGCGTACCAGCTGACGGCGATGCCGTGCTCGCCCACGACGGGCCAACCTATCAGACCGTAGGCATCGAAGCCGTCCGCAGGTTTGCCGCGAAGGTCAATCGTCGCGAGGTCGAGTGTCATGCCGTCCACGACTACCAGGCCCTCGCCCTCCCTTGACCGATCAAGGAGTGGAGCCGCCGCTTCAGGCAGCACGTCAGACCAGAGGCGAGGATCGGGGTCGCCCCCGGTACGAGTGCCGAGCGACCGCCAGGTGCGTCCGTCGTCCTCGGTCACATGCAGGCTGACCGACGCTTCCGATGTCGATTGGTCGCCCGTACAAAGCCCAGCGACGCACTGCGAAACGTAGATCGCCCCGCCGCCAACCCACGCGCTGAGGACGGGGCCCTCCCACATGTTCGCCGCCCAGATCTCGTCCTCGACCCAGCGTACGCGGGTGAGTCCGCCCTCTGCGGCCGGCCCGTCGTGCACGACACCCTCGACGATGTAGATCGCGATGCCCTCCGGGAGGATCACCGGCTCGCCAACCGTGAGCGGCGCAAAGATCGGCTCCACCCGGGGCGCCCGGGTCCCCGTGTCGTCGGCTGGCGCCGGGGTCACATCCGCCGGCAGGGTCCCCGCCTCGACCGTCGGGGAGACGGTGGGCGCGGCCGCGGGCGTGCCGCCCTCACACGCCGCGAGGAACGCCGTGAGCATGGCGAAGCCGGCGAGGGCCGAGAGGAGCCAGCGGCGCGGAGCGTTCATGCCCGACATGGTGACAGACCAGCGCCAGCCGCGGGTCGTCCGAGTCTGACCTCCGCCCGGCTACGAGGGAGCGGGGCGCGGTATCCTCGGCGCGCACGAAGTTGGACGAGGGGTGATGAGCATGCGCGCAGAGATCGTCTCGGTCGGCACGGAGATCCTGTTCGGCGAGATCGTGGACACCAATGCGGCGTTCGTCGCGGGGCAGCTGCCGATCTTCGGCATCGACCTGCTGTACGCCTCGCAGGTGGGGGACAACCCCGCCCGCATGCGCGAGGTCATCGGCCGCGCCTGGGGACGCTCCGACATCACCTTCATCACGGGCGGCCTCGGGCCCACCGAGGACGACATCACCCGTGAGACGGTGGGCGAGGTGCTGGGCGAGACGCTCGCGATCGACGCGGAGCAGGAGGCGCACCTGCGCGCGCGGTGGATGAACCGCCCGGGCGCGGTCATGCCGGAGCGCAACCTGAAGCAGGCGATGCTCATCCCCTCCGCCCGCGCCATCTCCAACCCTCGAGGCACCGCCCCCGGCTGGTGGGTGGAGCGTGACGGCAAGATCATCGTCGTGATGCCCGGCCCGCCGGCGGAGATGACCCGCATGTGGGAGCACGAGGTCGTCCCCGAACTGGAGAAGCGCGCCGACTCAATCCTCGTGTCGCGCACCATCAAGACCACCGGTCTCGGCGAGAGCCTGGTGGACGAGATGCTGTCGCCCCTGCTCAAGTCCACGAACCCCTCGGTCGGCATCTACCACCGCTCGGACGGGGTGCACGCGCGCATCGCCGCGAAGGCGGCAACGCGCGAGGAGGCGTGGCACCTCATCCACCCGATGGAGGAACGCGCCCGCGAGATCCTCGGGCGGAACGTGTGGGGCGTGGACGACGAGACGATCGCCGCGGCGGTCGGGAACATGCTGCGCGAGCAGGGCCTGACGCTCGCCCTCATGGAGAGCGCCACCGGCGGCGCGATCGCCTCCGCGATCACGGACGTGGACGGCGCATCCGACTATTTCCGCGGCTCGCTCGTCACCTACGTCACCGAGGCGAAGATCATCGAGGGCGTCCCGGCGGAAGTGCCGGCAATGCACGGCGTCATCTCACGCGAGACCGCGGAGGCGATGGCGACCGCCGCGCGGACGAAACTGCGCGCGGACCTCGGGCTGGGCATCACCGGCATCGCCGGCGGCAACGAGGTGGAGGGCCAGCCCCCCGGGACGATGCACATCGCGCTCTTCGACGGCACGACGATGGAGTACTCGCTGAGCCGCTACTACCAGGGCCGCAAGGTCGCCAAGGAGCGCGCCGCGCTGCAGGCGCTCACGCTGCTGCGCAACTACCTCATGGCCCGCGCCGGCGCACGACTGGAGTAGTTGTAAATCGATGCTGATGCATGCATTATGCATGCATGCCATCGATCACCATCCGCAATGTGCCCGAGGAGACCCGTGCCGAGCTCGCTGCGCGTGCGGCCGGTTCCGGGCGCTCTCTGCAGGAGTACCTCCGCGCCGAACTCATCGCCCTCGCGGAGCGCCCCACGATGGACGAGTGGATCCGCCGGGTCCGTGAACGCAAGGAGCGGACGGAGACCTACCTGAGTATCGAAGAGATCCTGGAAGCCCGGGACGCCGACCGCCGCTGATGGTGGTGATCGATGCATCCCTGGTGGTCGCGGCGCTCGTGGACCACGGCATGCACGGTCGCTGGGCGGAAAGCGTGATCGCATCGAACCAGGTCGCAGCACCGCACCTTATGCCGGCAGAGGTCGCGAATGTGCTCCGCCGAACGATGATCCGCGGCCACCTATCGGCGGACGTTGCCGCGCTCGCGCACGCGGAGTTGCTGAGGCTCCCGGTGACACTGCTGTCGTACGATCCGGTCGCCGAGCGGGTCTGGCAGTTGCGCGCCAACATCAACCCGTACGACGCCTGGTACATCGCCGCCGCGGAAGCCCTCGGTGCGCCATTGGCGACGCTCGACGCACGTCTCGTGAGGGCATCCGGCTCGCGGTGCGAGTTCCTGACGCCCCAGGGCACATGACACTCCCCCCCGCCCGCATCGTCCTCGGCGACAACAACGTCTGGGCGCTCCGGCTCGCGGACGCAGCAGACGGGCGCGGCTGGCTGCTGATCGACGCGGGCGTAGAGGCGGACCGGGACGCCGAGGTGGACGCTTGGGCGATGGCACTGGAGCAGGCGCGCGCGCACGGCTTCGGGCCGCGTGACGTCCGCGCCGTCATCGTCACCCACGAGCACATCGACCACGCCGCGCTCGCCTATCGCTGGGCGACGGAGGGCGCACGCATCGTCGTCGGGCGTGAGGGGATCGAGGCGGTCGTCGCCGGGCGCGCCGGGCTGGACGCGCAACGCGCACTCCGACTGCACGAGTACGAGCGCCACGGCTGCCCGGCGGACGTCCTCGAACGCCTCGCTACCTGGCGCGGTGCCCGGGGCGCGATCTGGGAGCCGTGCCCGCGCGACGCCATCGATGCCGCCGAGGAGTACGAAACGTGGGCGCTCGCGGACGGGCACACGCTGCGGCTGATCGCCGCGCCCGGCCACACCCCCGGCAACCTGGTCGCGTGGTGCGAGGACGAGCGCGCGCTGTTCTCCGGCGACACGCTGCTCCCCACGACGATCCCGACGCCGGGCCTGCACTTCCCGGGCGCGGTCACGGGCAACCTCGGCGCGCCGCGCTGGCCTTCGCTCCCGCCGTTCCTGCGCTCGGTCGCCGCAGTGCGCGCGCTGGCGCCGGCGGTCGTCTACCCCGGCCACGGCGAGGTGATGCACGACCCGGCGGTCTACCTCGACCGGTTCGAGGTGCACCACGAACGCCGCGCACAGCAAGTGCGACGCCACCTCGCAGCGCACGGCGCGAGCACGGCGTTCGAGGTCACGCGCGCGCTGTTCGCGCGGCTGCCCGCGGAACGCCTCGGGCAGGCGATGACGGAGGTCATCGGCCACTTCGACCTGCTCCTCGAACGCGGCGAGGCCACCGCCCGGGTCGAGGACGACGGTAGGACGCGGCTGCTGTTGGCAGAGGCGCACCCGAACCCGAAGTGAACGGTCCGAAACTCGGCGTCTGACGCTTCGTGCTCGTGCGCACTCGCACGATCCACGGAAGGGGTAGCATTCCATGTGCTGGGACACCCTTCACAGGGGACAGGCAGACCCGGCGGAGATGGAGCGCGTATGGCTAGCCCGACCTGGCAGTCGCTGGGGAAGAACCGCCTCACTCGCTAAGCACGGAGGGACACTCCCTTGCACCACCACCACGCCGGTCTCACCGAGGGCCGGCACTAAACCCCTGATGACGGAAGCAACAGCGGGCCCCGCCGGATTCACTCCGGCGGGGCTCCCTGCATCTGCGGGCACGCTTCGGGCGCCCCGGTCTGGGACAATCGCGCGCGGAGGCGCGGCCCGTGACGCTCGAGGTACTCGTCATCGCGGCGCTCCGCATCGCGGGGTCGCTGCCGGTTCTGCGCTGGGCGTTCGCAGGCGCGATCATCGCGATCCTCGTCGACCTGTCGGACCTGTTCGCGATGAACCTGCTGCACCTCGGCGGGTTCCCGGACTACCAGGAGAAGGACAAGTGGCTGGACCAGGTCTACCTGGCCACCTTCCTGATCGTCGCGCTGCGCTGGCGCGGGCCCGTGCGCGCGATCGCCATCGCCCTCTACCTGTTCCGTCTGGCCGGCTTCGCGGCGTTCGAGGTCACGGACGACCGTCGCGTGCTGGCATGGTTCCCGAACGTGTTCGAGTTCTGGTTCGTGGCGGTGGCGGCGGCGCTTCACTGGCGGCCCGCGTGGGTTGAAGCGCCGACACGCCGAGGTCTGGCGCTCGCCCTCGGCGTGCTCACGGCCGCGAAGGTGGCGCACGAGTACGTGCTGCACATCGCGCAGGCGCTGGATGGCTTCACGGCCGTGGAGGCAGTGCAGGCGATCTGGCGCTGGATCGTGCCAGGCTAGGCCCCGGGCGACCGGCTTCGGACACGCAACAGCCCCGCCGGTGGCGGGGCTGTTCGATGAGACGCGAAGGCGTCGAGCAGCGCTAGACGACGCGCTTCGGCATCGGGCTCGGCGGGTGCTTCTCCAGGTAGTCGCGCAGCGCCTCGGTCACCAGGTCGTCGAACACCTTGCCGGTGTCGGTGGCGAGCCTGCCGAGTCGCGCGACGACCTCGTCTTCAGCCTTCACGGTGAGTCGCATGGCGGTGTCCCTCCTCGGGCTAATCGGCTGCGAGGTGACGATACAGCGTGGGGAGGCGGCGCGGGAGCGACTCAATGTCGTCCACCACCTCGTAGCCAATGTCGTCACACATCTGCTTCAGGTAGTCGTGCCCTTCCTTGTCGACGGTGATGAGGAAGGGAGTAATGCCGGCGCGCTTCGCCTCGTTCAGCGCCTGCTTGGTGTCGTGGACGGCGTATTCCTTCTCCGTGCGGTCACGGCCGTAGCCGTGGTCCTGCGGACGGCCGTCCGACACCATGATCAGGATCTTCACCTTGGCGTCGTAGTCGTTCAGTTTCGACACGGTGTGGCGGATCGCCGGACCCATGCGCGTCGAGCGGATCGGCTCGATCGCGCCGATGCGCTTCTCCACCTTGTCGGACATCATCTCGTCCAGGTCCTTGACCACGTGGAACTCCACGTTGTCACGGCCGTACCCGGAGAAGCCATAGATACCGTACGCGTCGCCGATCGCCTCGAGGGCTTCGACGATCAGCACCGTCGACTCCTTTTCGAGGTCGATGATGCGCTTCGGGGGCTCCACCATCGCCTTGGCGCGGCGAGCGGCGAGCCACTGAAAATACTTCCGCGGGTCGCCGTCGAAGTCGTCGTCCTGGTCCTTCTCGTCGTACTTCTGACGGACCTTCTCGATCTCCTCGTCCGTGGACGCGGACATATCGAGGAGGAAGGCCACGGCGACCTCGCGCTCCACCTTGTTGCGGCGGTTGTAGATGCGCGCGGACGGACCGACGCCAGCCTTCTTGTCGATGTGGAACTCGATCGCGAGGTCCACGTCCAGCTCTTCGCCGTCTTCCAGGCGCTTGATCTTCTTGAAGGACTCCGGGCGCATCATCTCGAACTGGCGACGCGTCTCCATCACCAGGCCGTGGTACTTGCGCAGCGTCTCCTCGTAGAAGTCGGAGTCGTCCTCCTTGGCGACGCGCTCACCGACGCGGGTCCAGCGCGGCCGGTAGTCGCCGGCGCGGAAGTCCCACTCGTCGTAGTAGGACCAGGAGACCTCCACCGGGAGTTCCTGCTCCTCGGCGCCATCGCCGCCGGCGCCGTCCTGCTGGCCCTCGCCCTTGGCCTTCTCGTCGGCCTTGCCGGCCATCTGGCCGGCCTCCTTCTCGAGGTTCTGCAGGAACATGCCGAGGCTCTGGTCAATGTCACCCTCGGCCCACTCGGCGATGGAGAGCTCCGTGGAGTTCTCCAGCATCGCCATGATCTGCTCCTTGGTGAGCGGAGTCATGGCGCCGTCCTGGTCGCCCTCGGTCTGGTTCTTCAGCCGCGCGAGCAGCTGCACGAGCTCGGGCTTGAAGTCGCCACGGAACTCAGGCTGAGGCGGGTTCTTGAAGACCGCCTCCTCCTGGTTCGGGGCCATTTCCGCGCCGTCCGTGCCACCGGGCATGCCCGGTTGGATGGAGAGCATGTCCTCGTCCGGGCCGGCCCAGTCGAACTTGCCGTCCGAGATCGGCGCGACGATGTTCGGGATCGCCGCAGCGATGTCGTACAGCGCGGCCGCGATCTCCGCGGAGTCCTGCACGTTCGCGCCCGGCTGCTCGACCAGCCGCAGCGCGCCGAGGCCCTCGTTCAGATACTCGCGGAACGCCGTCGGCCAGCGCATCGTGTCTGGACGGCCGAGCGAGGCGCGCAGCAGGTTCTCCACGAACGCCTGCCGCATCGGCATCTGCTCCACCTGCGGGCGGCGCTCCGCCTCCCACTCCTGGAGCTGGCGCAGCCAGCGGCGGATCCCGCCGTACTCGCGGGACACGGTCGCATCCACGCGCGTGTCTTCAGCAATCGTGAACAGCCCGGTGATCAGCGTGCGCTCGTCAAAGAGGTTGAAGAAGCGCTGCATCGCGGTGACAGCGTCAGCGCCGGGCGCGATCCCTGCCTCTGCCTGCGCCGCCCTGCGGGCCGCCTCGCGCGTGTCCACGGTGACCGACGCGAAGGCCCCCGGCTGGGCCCAGCGATAGCGGAAGGAGCCGAACTCCATGCGCGCGGTCTGGTGGGTCGTGAAGACCTTGTAGACCTGGAAGTTGGTGTGCTGGTCCTCGAACGTCGCGACGACCGGCGGGAGGTAGATCGTGGACCCCTCCGTGGTGGCGGCCGACTCCGTCACCCAGCCGATGTTCTTGTCGACGAGTTCCTCAGCGGAGAGCACGGCGACCGGCTCACCGGAGAGCGCCTTCGCGTACATGCGCAGAAGCGAGGAAACGGAGGAGAGCTCGACGCGGCTGGAGAGCGAACGCATCGCCTCCTCGGCACGGGTGGACTCCAGGCGGAAGTACGCCTCGGCGCCTTCCGGGTTCCGCTCGGCGACGAGGATGTCCAGGCCGGTTTCACGCCACACGCTCAACTGCTCCGGGGTGAGCCGGGTGCTGACGAACGGCATGATCTTCAGGAACTCCATCGCCGCCGCGGGGCTGCCTCCGACGAGGCGGCCGGCGAAGGCCAGCAACTCGCCGTGCTGCACCGACTCCGCCTGCGCCAGCGCCTCGGCTGCGTCAGAGAAGAGCGGGAAGCCCTGGCGGCCGACGGCCGTGGTCACGCGGGCGGCAAGGTCGAGGAACGTGGCGCGCTGGTCGGCGGCCACGGACTCCAGCAGGCGCGGGCCGCGCTCGAAGTAGAGCCGGGTGTCCGCCCAGGAGGCGCGCGTCACCGCACGGGCGAAGCGCAGGAACGGCTCGCGGTCGTCCTCGGCGAGCCCGGCGAAGATCGCGGCGGAGCCCTCCAGGCAGGTGTTCGCGAGCTCGTAGGAGCGCTCGGTGAGCTGGTCCACGATGTCGACGAGGCGGCCGATGCCGCTCAGCGACAGATTCTTCATCAGCGCCGGGCTGACCTGGAAGTAGAGGGACGCGAGGGCGATCGACTTCCAGTTGCCGCGGCAGAGCTTCTCGCCCTGGCCGGCCCACTCGTCCAGGTCCTCGTTCGAGAGCGACGCGAGCGCCTCCGGCGTGCCCTTCAGGAACGCCGCCGCCATGAGCGACGACGCGCCCGCCAGCCCGGTGGCGAGTTCCACCCAGTGGCGAATGCCCTCCACGCCGAGGCGGTCCGCGACGACCGGTGAGGCGCGGAAGTACTCACCCGCGGCCTCCCATGAGCGCAGCGAGTGGTTAGCCAGCGCGATGCCATCCTGCGCCCACTGCTCCAGGTCGGCGGCGTCCATGAACGCCTCCATGCCTGCGAGGCCGGCGGCGAAGTCATCAGGCAGGGACGCGCCGAAGCCCCTGAGTTCAGGGGCGAAGCGGCTGGACAGGTCAGTCAAGAGCGTCATGCGCTCCTCCGGGTCACCGGACGCCGCCGGAGCCCGGAGGGCGTCCGACGGCGTGCGCGGGAGTTACTCGTCGAAGATCGAGGTTACAACTTCCTCGATCGAGCGCTGCACTTCGCCGTCGTCCGTGAGCGCCCACACGATGGCGACCTGGCAGGCGCGGCGCGGCGAGATGCCGCCAGCCACGAGCTTGCCCGCGTAGATCAGCAGACGGGTGGAGACGCCCTCCGAGAGGCCGTGCTCCTTCAGGTTGCGCACCTTCTCCGCCAGCTTGGCGAGCTCCTGCGCGACCTCCAGCGAGACGCCGGACTCCTTCTGGATGATCACAGCCTCTTCGTCGCGCGGCGGGTAGTCGAACTCGATCGCGATGAACCGCTGGCGCGTGGAGTGCTTCAGGTCCTTGATGGCGGACTGGTAACCCGGGTTGTAGGACATCACCAGCAGGAAGCCGTCTGCGGCCTCCAGCAGTTCGCCGCGCTTCTCCACCGGGAGCAGGCGGCGGTAGTCCGTCAGCGGGTGGATGAGGACGGTGGTGTCCTTGCGGGCTTCCACGATCTCGTCCAGGTAGCAGATCGCGCCGACCTTGGTCGCGCGGGTGATGGGGCCATCGATCCAGCGCGTCTCGTCGCCCTCGAGGAGGTAACGGCCGACGAGGTCGGACGCGGTCAGGTCCTCGTGACAGGAGACCGTGATCAGCGGGACGCCCTCGGCGTGGCCGCCGGCGGCACGGTTGTGCAGCCGCCAGGACATGTACTCCACGAACCGGGTCTTGCCGGATCCCGTGGGGCCCTTCAGGAGGACCGGGATCTTGCGCTCGTAGGCAGTCTCGAACAGCTCGATCTCGTCGTTGATAGGCAAATAGAACGGCTCTTCCGTGATCCGGAAGTCCTCGACCGCGATCTGCTTGAAACCCGCCGCTTCAGTCGTCAATGCCGTTGTCCTGCCTACCGCCGGGCGTGCAAGCCCCGGCGATGCGTTTCACACCCTCCGCGAACCGAGAGGGGAGTTCTACTTGCGTGATGCTCCAGCGCGAGCAGCCGGCTTGGCCGCAGCCTTCGCCGCTGGCCGTGCCTTCGTCGCGACGGCCCGGGTGGCCGCAGTCTTCGTGGTGGCGGCCTTCGGGGCGGAGGCCTTGGTGGTCGCCTGTACCGTACCGCGTGCAGCCGGCTTTGCGGCAGCCTTCGGCGCGGCCTTCGCCGTCGTCGCCTTCGCGACCGGCTTCGAGGCAGCCCTCGCGGCGGGCTTCGCAACGGGCTTGGCGGTGGCCTTCGGTGCCTTGGAAGCGGCCGTCCTGGCGGCGGGCTTCGCCGGCGCCTTGGCAGCAGCCTTCGGCGCAGCCTTAGAGGCGGCCGTCCTGGCCACGGGCTTCGCCGGAGCCTTGGCGGCGGCCTTCGGTGCAGCCTTCGAGGCGACCTTCGCAGCCGGGGCCTTCGCAGCAGGCGCCTTGGCCGCGGGCTTGGCGGCCAGGGCCTTCGCAGCAGGCTTCGCGGCCGGCGCCTTGACGGCGG
>PHBR01000051.1 GCA_002840675.1 Chloroflexi bacterium HGW-Chloroflexi-9 | reverse complement strand
CTCAGGCGCTCCGTTGCCGCGGCGCGCACCGCCTCCAGCGCCTCGCCGATCTTGGTCGCGTCGCGCCCGCCGGCCTGCGCCATTTGCGGGCGCCCGCCGCCGCCGCCGCCGGCGATCGAGGCGGCCAGTTTCACCATCTCATCCGCGCGCAACCCGCGCGTGACGACATCGTCGGTCGCTGCAACGATGAAGTTCGGCCGCCCGTCAATCTCGGCAGCCAGCGTGATGAAGCCACTCGTCAGTTGCTGGCGCAGCCGTTCAGCCATCGGGCGCAGCGCATCCGCGCTTTCGACCACGACCCGCGCGATCAGCACGGAGACGCCGCCGATGACGGTGGCCCGCCCGACGAGTTCGTCCGCGGCGCCTGCCGAGGCACGCTTCGCGGCCTCCTCGGCACGCTTGCGCTCCTCGGCCAGCGACTGCTCCAGCGCGTCTACCCGCGCGGCCAGATCAGGCGCGGGCACGCGGAACCGGCGCGCGAGCGAGTTCACGAGCGCCAGCCGCTCCTCGACGAACGCCTCGGCCGAGCGCCCCGTGAGCGCCTCGATGCGCCGGAGTCCGGCGCCGATGCTGGCGTCCGAGATCACGACAAACGAGCCGATCTGGCCGGTCGCGGCGAGGTGCGTGCCGCCGCATAGTTCGCGGCTGTAGCACTCGCTGGTGTGGACGTGTTCGGGGTCGAGGCCGCGCGAGTCGCAGTACTCCACCATGCGCACGCGGTCCGTGTAGCGGTCCTCGAAGAAGGCGATCGCCCCGCGCTGGATCGCCTCCTCGTAGTCGAGTTCAAAGGTGGCGCTGCGGATATCCGCGCGGATCTTCTCGTTCACGATCCGCTGGATGATGGTCATCGCCTCTTCGGAGGGCGCCTCCGGGTGGGTGTAGTCGAAGCGCAGGCGGTCCGGCCCCACATAGGAGCCGGCCTGCCGGACGTGCGTGCCGAGCACGGAGCGCAGTGCCGCGTGCAGCAGGTGCGTCCCCGTGTGGTTGCGGGCCGTGTCCAGGCGACGCACCGGGTCCACGGTCCCCTCCGCCGCCTCGCCGAGGCCGATCCACCCGGCGGTCACCCGCCCGATGTGGACGATGGCGCCGCTGTAGCGGTGCGTGTCGGTGACGTGGAAGCGGCCGGAGGCGGTCACGATCTCGCCGTGGTCGCCGACCTGCCCACCGCCCTCCGGGTAGAAGGCGGTCTCGCGCAGGACGACCTCGCCCTCCGCGCCCTCGTTCAGCCGGTCGACGGCGCCTGCCGCGCCCGCGAGGTGGATGACCTCCGAGCGCTGCTCGTTTCGGTCATACCCGACGAAGGCGGAGGCAATGTCCAGCGAGGCGTAGCGGAGCGCGCGGTCGTCCTCGCGCCCCTGAAACTGCTCTTCGCCCTTCGATCGTTCGCGCTGGCGCTCCATCTCCGCCTCGAAGCCGTCCCGGTCCACCTCGAACCCGGCCGCCTGCGCGACCTCCAGGGTGAGCTCCAGCGGCAGGCCGTGCGTGTCGTACAGGACGAAGGCGTCCCGGCCGGGGATGCGGTGGGTCGCCGCCTCGCGCGCCATCACCTCTTCGAGGAGCGCGATGCCGCGGTCCAGGGTCGCGCGGAAGCGCGCCTCCTCCACCGTCGCGACGCGCTTGATGAACTCGCGCTGCTCGGCCAGGGCCGGGTGCGTGCGCAGCGACCGGTCGACGGCCGCGTCCACGATCTGGGCCAGGAACGCCTCCCGCACGCCGATCTTGTGGCCAAAGTAGACGGCGCGGCGCAGCAGGCGACGCAGCACGTAGCCGCGGCCCTCGTTGCTGGGCAGCACGCCGTCCGTCACGAGGAACGACAGCGCGCGCGAGTGCTCGGTCATCGCGCGGAGCGCGAAGGCTACGTCTGGGCTCTCCGCCGGCTCATAGCGTCGGCCAGAGATGCGCTCCGCCACGGCGACGATGTCGCGCAACTCGTCCGTCTCGTAAACGTTGCGGACGCCCTGCACCACGGAGGCGAGCCGCTCGAGGCCCGCGCCGGTGTCGATGTTCGCGGCGGGCAGGTCGCTGCGGGAGCCGTCTTCCTCCCGGTAGTAGGTCATGAAGACCAGGTTCCAGATCTCCAGGAACCGTCCGCAGCCCACGTCCGGGTGGCACTCGTTCTTCGCGCACGCCTCGCAACCGGGGGTGACGCCCCAGTCGTAGTGCATCTCGGAGCACGGGCCCATCGGGCCGGTGTCGCCGGGCGGGCCCCACCAGTTCCCCTGCTCCGCGGTGTAGCGCAGGATGCGCTCTGGCGGGACACCCTGGGCAAGCCAGAGGGCCGCGGCCTCGTCGTCGTCGGTGAAGACGGTCGCCCACAGGCGGCTGCCGTCGATCTTCAACACCTGCGTGAGGAACTCCCACGCCCAGGCGATCGCGTCGTCCTTGAAGTAGTCGCCCACGGAGAAGTTGCCGAGCATCTCGAACAGCGTCAGGTGGGTGTCGTCCCCCACCGACTCCACGTCCGTGGTCCGGAAGCAGCGCTGGATCGAGGTCAGCCGACGGGCCGGCGGCTCCTCCAGCCCCATGAAGTAGGGCTTGAACTGCACCATGCCGGCCGTGGTGAAGAGGAGCGTCGGGTCGCCGTGCGGCACGAGCGAGGAGGATGGGATCCGGCGGTGACCGCGTGCCTCGAAGAAGCTGAGAAACGCCTGCCGAACTTCGTCAACCTTCACGGGACACGCGCTCTCTGGGGGCCGGGACGGCGCAATCGGCTGGAGGATGGGCGAGTCTCGACTGTAGAATAGCGAAGATAGGTGGTCAATTTCGCCGGACTGCCACCACCGGACCAGACGGCAACGCCTCATGCGACCCAGCAGCAACGGCATCACTCCCATCGCCGGGCCCATCACCAATGCCGTCGCCTCGCTGCGTGGCTGGACGGGGATCGTCCTGGCCGCCGGCCCGGGTACCCGCATGCGTTCCGCCGTCCCGAAGGTGCTCCACCCCGTCGCTGGCGTGCCCATGGTGCGGCTGGTCTGCAACCTGCTCCGCGAGGTCGGCTGCGACCAGATCGTCGTCGTCGCCTCGCCCGGTTCGTACGAGGACATTGCCGACGCCGTCGGTGAGGGCGTCACCACCGTGGTGCAGGCGCAGCCGCTCGGCATGGGCGACGCCACCCTCGCCGCACGCGAAGTGGTCGGCGCCGGGCGGAACGTGCTGATGTTGCACGCCGATATGCCGTTGCTCACGACCCGCACGCTGCTGGAGATGGCCGGCCGCCACGTTGCCGTCGACCATGCCCTCACTATCTCGACCGCGTATCTGGAGGATCCCCGTGGCTACGGCCGCGTGGAGCGACGGAACGGCAAGGTCCAGGGCATCGTCCTGGAGGCGGACCTCCCGGCCGCGCAGCGCGGACAGCCGGAGGTGAACGCCGGCCTCTACGCCGCGGATGCCGACTGGCTGTGGGACACCCTCGCCGCGCTGCCGCGGAGTGACCGCGGCGAAGTGGGGCTGGCCGGCCTCATCGCCCTCGCCGTGCAGCGCGGCGGTGTGGAGGCGTACCAGGTGACGGAGGCGGTGGAGGTCCAGCAGGTCAACGACCGCATCCAGTTGGCGAGCGCGGAGCGCGTGCTGCGTGACCGGATCCGCCGCCGCCTGATGCTGGAGGGCGTTACGCTCCTCGACCCCCCGTCCACGTTCATCGATGCCGGGGTGCGGGTGGCGCCGGACACCACGCTCCTGCCCGGCGTTCACCTGATCGGCAGTACGCGCGTGGGCAGCGGCTGCCGCATCGGCCCGAACGCCATCCTGCGTGACACGACGGTCGCGGACGGCGTCGAGATCGGCGGCTCCACGCTGGAGGGCTCCACCATCGCCGCCGGCGTCACGATCGGGCCGTACTGCCACCTCCGCCCCGGCTCCGTGATCGAGCAGGACGTCCACCTCGGGAACTACGTCGAGGTGAAGAACTCGCGCATCGGCCCGCGTACGCAGGTGGGCCATTTCTCGTATATTGGCGACGCCGATGTCGGCGCGGGCGTCAATATCGGCGCCGGTTCGATCACGGTGAACTACGACGGGGTTACAAAGCACCGCACCCAGATCGGTGACGGCGCGTTTGTTGGCTCTGATTCGCTGCTCGTCGCTCCCGTCCGGCTCGGCGAGGGTGCACGCACGGCCGCTGGTGCGGTCGTCACGAGCGATGTCCCGGATGGTGCGCTGGTGATGGGCGTCCCCGCCCGCATCCGGCCCGGGGCCGAGGGAGGCAATCCGACGCAGGAGCACCGCTCGCCTGCGTCCTCCTGAGTTTTGGATACCACCTCACTTTCCGCTCTCGCCGTCCTCATCCTGTCTACCCTCCTGCTGGCGCTCCTGGCCGCCGCGGAGGCAGATGTCATCGTCCTTGCCCGTCGTCGCCTGCGCGGCATCGAGGCCCCCGGCCTGACCTCGCTTCTGCGTACCTACGTCCGTGAACGGCAGCGGATGCTGCGCGCCCTCCGCACCGGCGTCGTGCTGGCGACGGTGGCGGCGGTCGCCTCCTTCGCCGTGCTGTTCGATGTGGCCGAGCCGCCGCGCGTGATGGTGAGCGCCCTGATCGCGCTCGTCGTCGTCAGCCTCGTGCGGAGCGCCGCTCGCATCGTCACGCTCTCCTTCCCGGAGGCCACCGCCGCGAAGATCGATGGCCCCGTGCGCGTGCTCCAGTCGGCGCTGCTGCCGCTCGCGTGGGTGCTGAGCCTGGCCGCGCGCCTGCCGCTGCGCGCCTTCGGCATCGCCGGTACGTCCGAGGTGATGGACCCCGCCGAGGAACTGGTCGGCACGATCGAAGCCGTCGATCAGGACGCCGTCCTCACGGAGGAGCGCCGGATGGTGCGCGGCGTCCTGGAGATGTCCGACCAGACCGTCCGCGAACTGATGACGCCACGTCCGGACATCACCGCCGTCTCCACGGACGCGAGTTTCGGCGACGTCATGCGCCTGGTGTCCCGCTCCGGATACAGCCGTATCCCCCTCTTCGAGGGCTCGCTCGACCGCGTGATCGGCGTCGTCTACGCGAAGGACCTGCTGGCGTACGTCTCGAATGGCGACGTCACCCCGGCGCTCACGGCTATCGCCCGTCCGCCGTACGTGGTGCCGGAGACGAAGCGCGCGAACGAACTGCTGGCGGACATGCGCCGCGACCGCGTCCACCTTGCGATCGCCGTGGACGAGTACGGCGGCACTGCCGGCCTGATCACTGTTGAAGACCTCGTCGAAGAGATCGTGGGGGCGATCACGGACGAGTACGACACGATGGACATCGAGGTGCAGCGGGTCACGGAGGACGAGGCGATCGTGGACGCCGGTGTCACGATCGACGAACTGAACGAGATCTTCGCCACGGAGATCGAGTCGGACGACTTCGATACCGTCGGTGGCCTGATCGTGACCGAACTCGGCCGCCTCGCCGTGCCGGGGGACGAGGTGACGGTCCCGCCCCTCGATGACCTCGAGGAAGGCGACGTCGCCCTGCGGCTGCATGTGCTGTCGATCCTGGGCCGCCGGATCAAGAAAGTCAGCATCCACCGGCTGGTCATGGCCAGCGACGAGGAGCGCGAGGCGGCATCCCACGAGGCGGCCGCTGAGGCCGTCTGACCGCCGGCCCGGCCCCCGTCCGACTTCGCCCGCGTGCCGTGATCGGTCAGCGCTCTTGCCGTCGCCTCGTACCCTGACGCCGTGAACGACGGCGCTCGCCCCGATCCGGCCCACGACCTGCCCTACTGGGTGGCGCTTCACCGCGTCCACCGGCTGGGGAGCGTCCGCTTCGGTCTCCTCGAGCGCGCCTTCCCGACGATGGCGGAGGCGTGGCGCGCGAGCGAGGGTGACCTGATCGAGGCCGGCCTGGACACGCGCACCGCACGCGAGGTCGCCCGCGCCCGCACCGAGGTCGATCCCGACGCGGAGATGGAGCGCCTCGCCACCGCCGGCATCACCGCGTTCGCGCGCAACGCGCCCGGGTACCCCTCCCGCCTCCGCGAGATCGATGACGCCCCGCCGGTGCTCTACGTCCGCGGCGCATGGAAGCCGGAGGACGAGTGGAGCGTCGCGGTCGTCGGCACGCGGCGCGCGACGGCGTACGGGCGGCAGGCCGCCTCCGAGTTCGCGCGTGGCCTCGCCGCGAACGGCGTCACCGTCGTCTCAGGCCTCGCGCGGGGCGTGGACACGATCGCGCACCGCACCGCCCTCGACAGCGGCGGTCGCACCGTCGCCGTGCTGGCGAACGGCCTCGACACGATCTATCCGCCCGAGAACCGACGGCTCGCGGAGGAGATCGCGGATCGGGGCGCGGTGCTCGCGGACTACCCGCTGGGGACGAAGCCGCGGGCGGACTTCTTCCCTCGGCGGAACCGCATCCTGTCTGGCCTGACGCTTGGGACGCTGGTCGTGGAGGGCGACCATCAGTCCGGCGCGATGATCACGGCGAAGTTCGCCGCCGAGCAGAACCGGGAGGTCTTTGCCGTCCCAGGCTCCATCTTCTCCCCGCAATCGCGCGGCCCACTCGGGCTGATCCGGGACGGCGCCACCCCCGTGACCGGGGCGAACGACGTGCTGGAGGCACTCAATCTGACGATGATCGGGGCGCAACTGGACTTTGGCCGGGCGGCACCACCCGAGAGCGACGAGGAGCGCCGCCTGATGGCCGTCCTTACCCGCGAACCATCACACATCGACGAGGTGGCTCGCCGGGCTCGTTTGGCGGCAGCGGTGGCGTCCGGTACGCTCGCCCTTCTTGAACTGAAGGGTCTCGTCCGCGACGTGGGCGGCCATCACTTCGCCCGGGTGCGCGAGGACGATGGCGATTACGTCGCCCGACGGCCAGATCGGACCTCGCCGTGACCACGGACGCCTCCACCGAACGGCGCCCCCGACGCTCCGCCCGTGCTGCCGGCACGGGCGGTGGCCGCCGCCTGGTCATCGTCGAGTCCCCCGCCAAGGCGCGCACCATCGCGCAGTTCCTCGGCCCGGATTATGTCGTGGAGTCCTCCATCGGCCACATCCGCGACCTCCCCTCCTCCGCGGCAGAAATCCCGGAGGCGTACAAGAAGCAGCCGTGGGCGCGCCTGGGTGTGAACGTGGCGGCGGACTTCGAGCCGCTGTACGTGGTGCCGCCGAAGAAGAACGACCAGGTGCGCAAACTGAAGGCGCTCCTGAAGGACGCTGACGAACTGTTCGTCGCGACCGATGAGGACCGCGAGGGCGAGGCGATCGCCTGGCACCTGCTGGAGGTCCTGAAGCCCCGCATCCCCGTCTTCCGCATGGTGTTCCATGAGATCACCCGCCCCGCGATTGAGGCGGCACTGGCGAACCCGCGGCAGGTCGACCTGGACCTGGTCCACGCGCAGGAGGCGCGCCGCATCCTCGACCGGCTCTTCGGCTACGAGGTGTCGCCCGTCCTCTGGAAGAAGGTCGCGCCCCGGCTCTCCGCCGGCCGTGTCCAGTCTGTTGCCGTGAAGCTGGTCGTCGACCGCGAGCGGCAGCGCATGCGCTTCCATACGGCCGGCTACTGGGACATCGACGCCACCCTCGCCGCGCGCGATCCGAGCACCGAGGCGTTCGGCGCGAAGATCGCGGATCTCGCCGGCAAGCGCGTCGCCTCCGGCCGCGACTTCGACCCCGAGGCCGGTGAGATCGCATCGAACGCGGACGTCGTCCTGCTGGACGAGGCGCGCGCGCAGGCCCTCGCCACGTCGCTGCGCTCCGCCACCTTCGTCGTCGCGGAGGTCACGGAACGTCCGTTCACGCAGCGCCCGCCGCAGCCGTTCATCACCTCCACGCTGCAGCAGGAGGCGGCGCGCAAACTCCGCTACACGGCGCAGCGCACGATGCAGGTGGCGCAGCGGCTCTATGAGAACGGCTACATCACCTACATGCGTACCGACAGCCCCTCGCTGTCCACGCAGGCGGAAACGGCCGCGCGCCGCCAGGCCGCCGACCTGTATGGCGCCGACTACGTCCCGTCCGCGCCTCGGCGGTACACGGCGAAGAGCCGCGGCGCGCAGGAGGCGCACGAGGCGATCCGCCCCGCCGGCGATATCTTCCGCACGCCGGACGGCCTCCGGAGCGAACTCGACCCGGACGCCTTCCGTCTCTACGACCTGATCTGGAAGCGCACCGTCGCCTCCCAGATGAAGGACGCCACCGGCCTGCGCACGCAGGTCCGGCTGACCGCGGACGCGGGCGCCGAGGGCGAGGCGGGCTTCCAGACCTCCGGCAAGGTGATCACCTTCCCGGGCTTCCTCCGCGCGTACGTCGAAGGCACGGATGACCCGGACGCGGAGATCGAGGAGCAGGAGCGCGTGCTGCCGCCCCTCACCCGCGGCCAGGCACTGGACGCCCGCTCGGTGGAGGCGAAGGGCCACGAGACGCAGCCCCCGGCCCGCTGGACGGAAGCGAGTCTGATCCGCGAACTGGAAGAGCGCGGCATCGGCCGGCCGTCCACCTACGCCTCGATCATCGAGACGATCCAGGACCGCGGCTACGTCTGGAAGAAGGGCTCTGCGCTCATCCCGACGTTCGTCGCCTTCGCGGTCGTGAACCTGCTGGAGCAGCACTTCCCCGACCTGGTCGACCTCGGCTTCACCGCCCGCATGGAAGAGCGCCTGGACGAGATCGCGGAGGGCACGCGCGAGTCCAAGCCGTGGCTGCGCGAGTTCTACTACGGCGACCGCGAGGGCCCGGGCGATGGCTCGCTGGCGCAGGCCGGCCTCCACGGCGTGATCGACGCCGGCTGGGAAGCGATCGACGCGCGCGCCGTCTCCTCGATCTCCCTCGGCCAGGACGACCAGGGCCGCGAGGTCGCGGTGCGTGTCGGCCGCTACGGCCCCTACGTGCAGATCGGCGACTCGGACGAGCGCGCCTCCGTGCCTGCCGACACCCCGCCTGACGAACTCACGATCGAGGATGTCCAGCACCTCGTGCACCAGGAGAGCCTGGGCGACCGCGTGCTGGGGACCGAGCCGGAGAGCGGCCAGCCGGTCTACCTGAAGACGGGCCGCTTCGGGCCGTACTTCCAGGTGGGCGAGGACCCCGAGAAGGGCTCGAAGGAGAAGCCGAAGCGCGCCTCCCTCTGGCCGGGGATGGAGATGGAGTCCGCCTCGCTGGAGGACGCCCTGCTCTCCCTCTCCTTCCCGAAGGTGCTCGGCGTCCACCCCGAGAAGGGCGAGCCCGTGACCGCGCAGGACGGCCCCAGCGGCCCGTACCTGAAGTGCGGCACGGACACCCGCAGCATCGATGGCGGACACGCCCAGATGGCGACACTGACGCTGGACGAGGCCGTCACGATCCTCGCGCAGCCGCGCACGTTCCGGCGTGGCGCCGCCGGCGCCGTCGCGAAGTCGGTCCTGAAGGAACTCGGCCCGCACCCGGACAGCGCAAAGCCGGTGACGGTGCGCTCCGGCCGCTTCGGCCCGTACGTCACGGACGGCGTCGTGAACGCCTCGCTGCCACGCGGCCGCGACCCGCTGTCGCTGGAGATGCAGGACGCGCTGGACCTGCTTGCTGCGCGCGAGGAGAAGATGCGCGCCGAGGGCAAGGACCCGCATGCCGCGAAGCCGAAGACCACGCGCCCGCGCACCACGCGCTCGCCGCGCGCCAAGCCGTCGCCTCGCACGCGCCGCACCGCCTAGCCGCGGCGTCATCGCTGCCGTAGGCTGAACGCACCAACCTCGGGCGGGGAATCCGAGGGTGTCCCGTGGCCGCGACCCGATCGCAGTACCGACCGACGAAACGCGACGAACCCGTCGCCCCGCCTCAGCCGTCCCGCGCGGCCGTGGAGGCGATGGAGCACTACCTCGCCTACCTGGCGCAGGTGCGCCGCCGCTCCGAGCACACGCTCCGCAACTACCGCACCGACCTCACGCCGTTCCTCGCCTTCCTCGCCGAGCGCGAGACGCCCTTCGACGAGGCGGGCCGCATCGATGCGCGCTCCTACCTGGCGTCATTACGCTACCGGGACGTAGCGGATACCTCCGTGAAGCGCATCGCGACGACGATCCGCGGCTTCTACGGCTGGCTCGACCGGGAGGGCATCCCGCTCAAGAACCGCCCCGGCGACTCGCTGCTGCGGCTCCGCTACCCGAAGACCACGAAGCGGCTCCCGAAGTTCCTCGATCGGCAGGAGGCGACCGACCTGGTCGGCGCGCCGGAGGGTGACGGGCCGTCCGCGCTCCGCGACCGCGCGCTGCTGGAGATCCTCTACGGTGCCGGACTCCGTGTGAGCGAGGCGGCGGGCCTGGATGTCCGCGACCTGGACCTGGCGAACCGCCTGGTGCGCGTGACCGGCAAGGGCGACAAGACGCGCGTCTGCCTGTTCGGCGAGCCCGCGCGCGACGCCATCCGTGCCTACCTGGAGGCGGGGCGTCCCGCGCTGGTGACCGGTGCACAGACGGCGCTGTTCCTGAACCGCTCTGGGGGACGCCTCACGACCCGCTCCATGCAGACGATCGTCCGCAACGCCGGGATGCAGGCGGGCATCCGCCAGCCGGTCTACCCGCACCTCCTGCGCCACTCCTTCGCGACTCACCTGATCGAGGGCAACGCGGATCTCCGCATCGTGCAGCACCTGCTGGGGCATTCCTCGCCAGATACGACGCAGATCTACACCGCCGTGGCGCACCGGAAGCAGGCCAGCCTGGTGACTGACGCCCTGGGCCGGGCCCGCGACGCGGAGCGCCGCCGCTCCCGGTCGGGCACGGCCGACTGACGCCCGCCCGCTGACGGCAACAGCCCCCGCCGGTACCATCGAGGGCCAACGATCCGCCACGGCGGCGGACCGGGCGCTCCCGAGGTGTCTCATGGCGTTCCGCGTGCTGGTCCTGAACGGCCCCAACCTGAACCTGCTCGGACAGCGCGAGCCAGAGGTGTACGGCCGCGAGACGCTCGCCGACATCGAGGCGCTGGTGCGCGCCCGCGCGAAGGAACTCGGCATCGAGATCGACTTCGTGCAGTCCAACCACGAGGGCGTCCTGATCGACACGATCCAGGCGCACCGCGGCTGGGACGCGCTGATCCTGAATGCCGGCGGCCTCACCCACACCTCGATCGCCCTCGCCGACGCGATCGCCGGCACCGAGATCCTGTGCGTCGAGGTGCACCTGTCCAACATCCACCGCCGCGAGGCGTACCGGCACCACTCCTACGTGGCCGGCGTCTCCTGGGGCCAGATCACCGGCTTCGGCTGGCGCGGCTACATCGCTGCGCTCGACATGGTCCACGGGCGGCTGTCCGAGGGCGTCGCCTGATGGCGGAGGCCGGGACGGTGGCTGGACGCGTTGATCGCCTGCGCGCGCGCTTCGAGGCGCTGGGCGTGGATGCGCTCCTGGTGACCACGCCCTCCAACCGGCGCTGGATCAGCGGCTTTACCGGCAGCGCCGGTGTCGCGCTGGTCACGCGCGAGGATGCACGGTTCGCCACCGACTCACGCTACTGGGAGCAGGCGGGCCAGCAGTGCCCCGGCTACCGGCTGATCAGGGTCGCCGGCGCGAACACTGGGATCGCCCCCGAGATCCTTGAAGGCCTCGGCGGCAAGCGCGTCGGCTTCGAGCCGGCGAACGTGAGCGTCGCCTCGTATGAGCAATGGACGCACGCGCTGCAGGACCTGCCGGTGCACTCCCGTCCGAACCTCGTACCCGCGCCGCGCGCGATCGAGGACCTGCGGATGGTGAAGGATGCCGAGGAGATCGATGCGCTGACGCGCGCGGTGCTGCTCGGCGACGACGCCTTCCGGTTCGCCTCCGAGCGGATCGAGCCCGGGATGACGGAGCGCCAGGTGGCGTGGATCATCCAGGAGTATGCCCTCACCCACGGCGCGGAGGAGATGTCGTTCGGCACGATCATCGCCGGGGGCGCGCACGGATCGCTGCCCCACTGGCGCGCGAGTGACGCGCCGATCGAGGCGAACACCGGCGTCGTCATCGACATGGGCGTGATCGTGGACGGCTACTGCTCCGACCTCACGCGCACCGTCTGGGTGGGCGATGGTGAGCCGGACGAGCAGTTCCGGCGCGTCTATGACATCGTGCTGACGGCACAGGAAACGGCGGAGGAGCGCATCGAGGCCGGCATGCTCGGCAAGCAGGGCCACGAGATCGCGCATGAGATCATTCGCCAGGCAGGCCACGGCGACGCCTTCGGGCACGGCCTTGGCCACGGCGTGGGCCTCGATATCCACGAGGATCCGCGCCTGGCCCCGTCCGGCGAGATCCCGCTGGCGGACGGCCATGTGGTGACGGTAGAGCCCGGCATCTACCTGCCGGGCTGGGGCGGGGTCCGCATTGAGGACCAGTGCGTGATGGAGAACGGGCGCCTGCGCCGGCTCTCCACCGCCCCGAAACTGAATCGATAGCACCGGCGTCCGCACGGACGCCTCGGGATTGAGGAGCAACGACGTGATCTCGACCTCTGACTTCAAGCGCGGCGCATGCGTGGAAGTGGACGGCAACCTCTACCGCATGGAGGAGGTCCACCACGTCAAGACGAAGAAGTCCGCCGTGTACCGCGTGAAGCTGCGCGACCTGCGCGCCGGCCACATCACGGAGCGCACGTTCAACGCCGGCGACAAGGTGCCTGCGGCCCGCGTGGAGCGCCGCAAGATGCAGTACCTGTACGGCGACGGTGACACATACACCTTCATGAACGCGGAGACGTTCGACCAGATCACCGTGGGCCGCGCAACGGTCGAGGACGCCCTCCCCTACATCAAGGAGAGCGACGACGTGCAGATGGTGCTCTACGGGGACGAGGCGCTCGGGATCGAGCTCCCGGCCGCCGTGGAACTGGCGATCACGGACTCCGACCCCGGCGTGAAGGGCGACACCGCCACCGGCGCGACCAAGCCGGCGACGCTGGAGACCGGGCTCGTTGTGAACGTGCCGCTGTTCCTGGACGTGGGGGACACCATCAAGGTCTCCACTTCCGACGGGAAGTACCTCGAGCGCACGAAGGGCAAGTAGGCCCGATGACTGCGCGCCCGGAGGTCCGGACGGTCTGGCAGGTCGCACGCTACCTGCGCGAGCGGGTGGAACAGGACCCGCACCTCCGTGACCTCTGGGTGGGCGGCGAGATATCCAACCTCAGCATCGCCTCCTCCGGGCACGCGTACTTCACGATCAAGGACCAGGGCGGCTCGCTCCGCTGCGCGTTCTTCCGTGCGCAGAACGCGGACCAGCGCCACCGGCTGCAGAACGGCGCCTCGCTGATCGTGCACGGCGCTGTCTCCTTTTACGAGCAGCGCGGCGACCTCCAACTCATCGTCGACTTCGTGCAGCCCGCCGGCGTCGGCGCGCTACAGGCGGAGTTCGAGCGCCGGCGCGCGCGGTTCGAGGAGGAAGGGCTGTTCGAGGTGTCGCGGAAGCGCCCGCTCCCGCGCTTCCCCCGCCGCATCGGTGTGGTGACCAGCCCGCAGGGCGCCGCCTTCCACGACATCCAGACCGTGCTCGCACGCCGCTGGCCGATGGCGACGATCCTCTTCCAGCCCGCGATCGTGCAGGGCGAAGAGGCCGCGGTCGCGGTCGCCGAGGCGATCCGAACGCTCGGCACCCAGCGCCGCGCCGACCGCCGTCCCGACGTGATGATCGTGGGACGTGGCGGCGGCTCCGCGGAGGACCTGTGGGCCTTCAACGAGGAGCCCGTAGTGCGCGCGATCTTTGGCGCCCCGGTGCCCGTCGTCTCCGCCGTTGGCCACGAGACGGACACCACGCTCGCCGACCTGGTCGCGGACGTGCGCGCGCCCACGCCCTCGGCCGCCGCGGAGATGGTGGCCCCCGACCGCACCGAGGTGCTGCGCGCGGTGGTGACGATGCAGGACCGGAACACGGTGCGCGTCACCCGCCGGGTCGCGGAGGCGAACCAGGTGGTGGAGCGCGCCCTCGGCCGGATGGACCGGCGGCTGCCGGACACGGCGCCGCTGCACCGCCGCGTGATCACGCAGGCGGACCGGATGAAGCACGGCGCCGTCCGAACGGTCGCCGAGGCCCGCGACCGAACCACCGGCGTCGCCGCGCGGCTGCGCACGCTCTCGCCACTCGCCACCCTCGACCGCGGGTACGCCCTCGTGGCCCGAGAGGACGGCACGCCCGTGTCCGCCGCCGCCGAGGTGCACGCCGGCGACGCGCTGGATGTCACCTGGCGGGACGGTACGCGGCGGGCGCGTGTAGAGTCGGGGTCATGACGACTCGCCCCCTGCAGCCCGATGCCGATGAGCCTGCCCAGTCTGCCCTGGACCTGGAAGCGGAGTCCTTTGAGGCGGCCTACCAGCGGCTGGAGGAGGTCGCCCAGCGCCTCGAGTCCGGGGGGCTGACGCTGGAGCAGTCTGTCTCGCTCTACGAGGAAGGCATGCGGCTCGCGGAACGCTGCCAGGCGCTGCTCGGCGACGTGGAGCAGCGCATCGAGACGCTCCGCCAGCGCGCGAACGGCGTCACCCAGTGACCCGTCCCCGCCACGCCCGGTGATCCCCGCACCCCACACGGCCACGCCATGACCCTGAACATCGCCTGGTACACCACCCGCGGCGCGTCCTCCCGCGCGATGTTCGAGACGGTGCTCGCCGCGATCCGCGACGGCTCGCTCGATGCTCGCATCGCCAGCGTCTTCTCCAACCGCGAGCGCGGCGAGGAGGACGTGACCGACGCTTTCTTCGACCTTGTGGAGTCCGAGGGGCTGCCGCTGCTGTCGCTCTCCTCGGTCCGCTTCCGCCGTGAGCGCGGTGGTGCGCGCTCACGGAGCGGTGAGGCACTGCCGGCGTGGCGACAGGAGTACGACGCGGAGGTCGCACGCCTCGTGGACGCGTACCCGGCCGATCTCGGCGTGCTCGCGGGCTACCTGCTGATCTTCACGCCGGGGTTCGTGGAGGGGCACCCGTTGCTCAACCTGCACCCCGCGCTTCCGGACGGCCCGGCCGGGACGTGGCGCGAGGTGATCCGCCACCTGATCCGGACGCGTGCTGCGGAGAGCGGCGTGATGGTGCACCTGGCCATCCCGGCGGTAGACGCCGGCCCCGTCGCCGCCTTCTGCCGCTACCCGCTCCGCGGTCCCGCCTTCGACCCGCTCTGGGACGCGCTTCCTGTCGACCTCGGCGCGGACGAGGTGGTCGAGGCGACGCCGCTGTACGCGCGCATCCGCGAGGCGATGCTGGCGCACGAGGCGCCGTTCCTGGTGAGCGCCCTCCAGGCCTTCGCCGACGGCCGCCTGCGCCTGGATGCGGGCCGTGTCGCCGCCGCCTCCGGCGGTGCGGCGTCGCCGCTCGACCTGACCGAAGACGTGCGGGCACGCACGGGGTCGCATGATGGGCACCGGACGCGCATGTGACAGAGCGAGTGGGAGCGCGCTAGCCTGAACGTCCGCTTGCTGGCGGAGGGAGACCTGAATGGCCGTCATCCCGCATTCGACCCCCGCGACACCCTCACTCAGGGTGGCTGCCCCGCTGCGGGCGGTCGTCGTGCGCCGTGTCGTGCCGGTGG
>PHBR01000050.1 GCA_002840675.1 Chloroflexi bacterium HGW-Chloroflexi-9 | reverse complement strand
CCCGTCGAAGGCACGCGGTCCTCGGGCGGCGCGTAGCCCGCCTCCACCACCACGGCCGGGCCGGTCGGGAACGCGAACGCAGCGTCGCTGGTAGCGGGCACCGCAGGCGCGCTGGTCGTGCCGGTCGCATCGGGCGCCGGCCGCGCCGCCTCGGGCGTCCCGCCTGACGAGCAGGCGAGCGCGACGAGGCCGAACGCGAGACTGCCGAGGACGATGATGGCTCGCTTCATGCGATCAGCGTATCGCGCAACCCCGATGGCCCCAACGCCGATGGCGGAGTGCCTGATCGGGGAGCATCATGGCGGCGGCGCTCCGCCCCTCGGGCGCCTGGGCGCCCGGGAGGCTCCGTGATCGTCGCGCGTCGTGCCCTCGCCGTGTTCCTCACGCTGCCGTTGCTGGCGCTGCTGCTCGTCGGCGTCACGTTCGGTGCGGCCAGCGCCACGGTGCTCAGCGGCGACTACCTCGCCGACGCGATGGACGACACGGACTTCTACCACCGCGTCCACGCCGAGGGCCTCCCGGCGCTGGTGCAGCAGTACGTCGACCACCAGGAGGAGCGGCTGCCGGACAACCTCCAGGGGATGAACCTGCCGCGCGACCCGCGGTCGGTGGCGCGCCTGACCGAGGTCCTGCAGACGATGTTCCCGGAGACGCTCGTCCAGCAGCAGTCTGACGAGTTCCTCCGCGAGTTCGTGCCATGGATCACCGGCCGGCGCGGCGCTTTCGAGTGGCAGGTCAGCCTGCACGACCCGCTCCTCGCGACCTTCGCCCCGAGGGGCACGGAGCCGCCGCTGTTCCAGGCGGCGTGGCTCGACCTCGACATGAGTCACCGGCTGCTGGAAGGTCTCTCCGCACGCCAGGCGGAGCAGCGCGCCCAGCCCGGCGCCGCCCCTCCCGAGGAGCCGAGCATCCTCGACCAGCTCGGGCAGGACCTCCCCGCGGCCGAGGCGTGGACGGACGATGCGCTCTTCGAAGTCATCGATTCGATGGTGCCGTATCTCGCCGGGCAGGCCGAGGACTTCAACATCCACATCGACTTCACCCCGTACCCGCAGCTGGCGGAGCCGCTCGCCGGCATGCTCCGGAGCGACGAGGCGACCCTGCTCGCCGAGGGCTGGCGCTTCGACAGCGCCGAACTGCGCCGGAAGCTCCAGGAGTCCGACAACGTCGCCGTGAACGACCCGGAGCAGAGCATCGCGATCTTCCGGCCGGGCGGCACCACGTTCACCTCGGACGACTTCGTGGAGCGCGTCGAGGCGCAGCGGCAGGAGCGGATCGCCGCGGGCGAGGACGACACCGGGCCAACGCTGGCGGAGGTGCGGACAGCCCTGCGCGTGGTGCGCCTCGCCGGTTCGTGGTTGCCGATCGCGCTGGCGCTGCTCCTGGCCGTGGCGATCGGCTTCCTCGGCGGGCACGACCGCCGCACGCGCCTCCTGTGGGGTGCCGGCGCGCTCGCCGTCGTCGCCGCGATCACCCTCGGCGCGACGAGCACCGTGTACGCCGCCACCATCGAAGACCGCGTGGACACCTGGGCCGCCGAGGAGCGTATCGCCGAGGACAGCGCACTCCCGGTGGCCCTCCGCGGCCCCGTCCTGGACCTGTCGGTGGAGGTCACCCACGGCATCAGCGCCGCGATGACCTGGCGCGCCGCAGCGTGGCTCGTCCTCGGGCTGCTCGTGCTCGCGCTGGTGGTCGCATGGCCCCGCCTGCGGCCCGCGCCCACGAGCACAGCCCCGCGCGCACCGCAGAAAGCCTAGGGCGTGCTCGTGCCCGCGGGGACGGTCGCCGCGGGGGTCGGCGTCGCCTCGGAGTCTGGACGAGGCGGCGAGCTGGCGCCGGGGATCACTCGGCTGACGTCGAGCGTCACGCGACCGTCCACGCCGAGGTCGATGGCCACGCGATCCATATCGCGCGGACTGGGCCCGAAGACACGCGTGCCGTCGCGAGTGAACGTGGAGCCCGTACATGGGTCGCGGAACCAGCCCTGGATGCCCTCATAGGTGTAAGTCGGCCGCCAGGGCAGCGTGCAGCCGCGGTGCGGGCTCCGTCCGACCAGTGCCAGCAGCCGCCCGTCTCCCAGGTGGACGATCCAGAGGCGGAGCGTCTCGATCGGCGGGTCGGGCGCGTCAATGACCGCGCTGCCGAACGTCCGCCCCTCGCCGTCCACCGGCACGAGCGACGTCACCGAACCGACCGGGTAATCCTCGATCCGCCCGATGTCGATCCGTCCGCTGGGGGACACGCCGCTCGGCCACACGAAGGCCGCCAGCATCGCGACGAGCGTGACGCTCGAGGCCAGGAAGAGGATGAGCAAGAGCGCTCGGCGCATGTGGCCTCCCCTCTCGGGTGCCCGCGCTCCCACCTTACGCTCGCGCGTCACCCTGGCAGCAAGTGCTTCGCCAGTTCGGGCCCGCCGGGCGCGTTGGGGTCGTCCTTGAAGCGCGCCAGGCGGCGGAAGACCTCCGCCGAGGCCTCGTGGAAGCCGCCCGGGAGACCGGCCGCCTCGAAGGTCGCGGCGATCTCTTCCATCTCGCCCACCCAGCGCCACGCCTTCGCGGCGGACCCGCCGAGGCCATCCGACTGCGCCTTGAGCCGCGGCTGGGACTTCGCCCACTCCTGCTCCAGCGCGTCCATCACGCCCTCGTGGATGGCGAGTGCCTCGATGGCGGCGAGCAGCGCGCTCGTGCCCTTCGTCCAGGCGGCGTAGGCCATCTTGAGCGCGGAGGCAGCGCCGGCCGGCGCGTCCAGCACGACCACATCCAGCGGCCCACCCTTCAGGTAGCGCGCGACCCGGGGCGCCTCGGCGCCCGACAGGTAGAGGCGCGTCGCCCCCGGCCGGTCAGCCGAGGGCGGCCCGCCGATGATGCCGCCGTCCACGAAGTCCGCGCCGATGTGCTCCACGATCTCGCCGACCTGGCGCGCGGTGGCCGGGCTGATCGCGTTGCAGTCCACGTAGATGCGCTCGTAGCCCAGCATCCGCACCGACTCGGCGACCTCCACGGCGGCGTCCGGCGGGCAGATCGAGAGGATGATGTGCGACTGGTTCACCAGGCCGTTCAGCCAGTGCGCGTCCTGCAGCCCGGCCGCCTCCGCGCGGGCACGGCTGGCGTCGCTGCGGTCCTCGGACACCCACAGCACCTGCGCGCCGGCCGCCACCGCCGAGGCGCCGACCGCCGACCCCATCGCCCCCGGGTGCAGCAGTCCAATGGTCGTGGTGGGGTGCTCGTTCATCGCGCGGGGCCTTCCGTGGGTGCGTCCCCAGTGTACGAGGGCGCTCCGGCGCGCCCCTAGAATGGCCCGAGTCGTACCGAACGCGCCCTCGAACGGAGCCGCCCGATGCCGATCCCCACGCTGCTCGCGAAACTCACCGCGAAGCCCGGCCACGAGGCCGCGCTTCACGCCGCCCTCGAAGCCGCCGTCCACGCGGTGGACGAGGCGGAGCCGGGCGTGCTGACCTACTCGATGCACACGGTGGAGGGGGACCCGGGGACGTTCTGGTTCTTCGAGCAGTACGAGGACGATGCGGCCGTCGCCGCGCATCGCACCTCGCCCCACCTCGCCGCGCTCATCGCCGCCGTCCGCGAACACGCCGACGGTGGCATCGAGGTCACCCGCCTGACGCCGGTCGCCGGGATCACGCGGTAGCGGCGGGGCGGTCACAAGCGACCTAGGATTCGCTCATGCCTACGCCCCTTCGAGCCAGCTTTCTGACGCATCACTCCTACATTGAAGCGATCCGACACGCGATCGAGTTGCTGGCAGATACACAGCCCAATCACGTGGATCTCGATTGGGATCCCGGCATCCCGAAGATGAACCTGCGGCTCGCGGAGGCGTTAGCAAACCGCGTTCGATCCTCCAACGGGTACAAGAACCTCTCCCCGAAAGCACTCCCCGACAGCCGACGGCTCGTTGCGAACTTGCGGAACGCGTGGGCGACTGAAGCCCTTATGTACGTGACGGGGAAACACCTCCCGGCCGAGGGCCTTGGGACAGCGACAAATTGGACGGTGGTACAGGCCTACTACGCGGTCTACCTCGTGGCCAAGGCAACCGCGATCGCCCAGGGCAAGACCGGCCCTCTCGACAGCCACCCGCTCATCCAGCGGTTCTTCATTGACTTCTGGGTCGAGGGCGATCGGCGCGATCTCGCACCATGGTCGACCGTGTTCGGATTCGAGGGCCCGAGGAATATGCCTACTAACGTTGATCTGGGAAACGCGCTGCACGCCTGGAGCAGTGCGCGCCGCGAAGAGTGTTGGGTGCGGCTGGCGAAGGCCTGGGAGACTACCCGGGCAGACTCGCTGAACGACGCTCTGAAAGCGGTACGCACGAAGAAGGCGAGAGACCGTCAGAAGGCGTGGAACGACACGAACGCTGCGCGCGTGGAGAGGCAGAAGAAACCCCTGCGGCGACCTCCCGCCGCAGCCGCGACTCTAAACTCGGAGGAAAAGGCGATCATCGATCGGTCCGTCCGACCAGCCGGCCTACTCGATTACCTCTATCGGCTTCGCATTCGGTCGAACTACGAGGACTCGGCGATGTGGAGCGAAGGTCCTGCGAGCGCCGAGGAATCGCTCGGTGTTCATTGGAACCTCGCGACAATCACATCAGCGACGCTACTAGTCCACGAGGTACTCCTCCGTCGGATCGTCGGAGCTAGCACCTTCGACGGCCTCACGAACGAATGGCTGCAAAAGAACGGGGTGCTCCTCGACCCCCGCGAAGGGCTACGACTACGCGCGGAGGTACTCCGATATGGCTAGCAACTAGCCCCGCGGGAGGCCCAGGCCGCGGGTGGCGATGATGTTGCGTTGGACCTCGGAGGTGCCGCCGGCGATGGTGCTGGAGACGGCGCCGAGGTAGCCGGCGGCAGCCTTGCCGGACTGGGCCTCCGGACGCCCGGTGTCCCAGAGCGAGCCGTAGAGGCCGTACAGGCGCAGCGTGGTCGAGGCGATGCGCTGGTTCAGTTCGGACGTGAACAGCTTGGACATGGACGCTTCGTAGTTGGGGACCATGTTCCGCGCCTGGATGGTGATGTTCAGGTAGGAGAAGAGGCGCGCGATCTCCGCCTCGATCCAGCGGTCGGTGAAGGCGAGCCGCCACATGGTCCCGCCCGTGCGGCCGAGCACCGTCTGCTCCGGCGGCGCATCGAGGGCGGCCTGTCGCAGCCCTCGGAGGCGGCGCTGGGTGCCGACGGCGGAGCCGATGCCGCTGCGCTCGTAGTCCGTGAGCGTCATGCCGACGTACCAGCCGCGGTTCTCCTCGCCGACGCGGTTGCTCACGGGGACACGCACGTCCTCGAAGAACACCTCGTTGAAGCCGTGGTTGTTGGCGAGGTTGATCAGCGGGCGCACGCTGACGCCCGGCGAGTCCATGGGGAACATCAGCAGGGAGATGCCTCGGTGCTTCGGGGCGTCCGGGTCGGTGCGGGCGAGCATGTACATCCAGTCGGCGTGCTGCGCGCCGGAGGTCCAGATCTTCTGGCCGTTCAGGACGTACTCGTCGCCCTCGCGGATGGCGCGCGTCTGGAGGGAGGCGAGGTCAGAGCCGGCGCTCGGCTCGCTCCAGCCCTGGCACCACACGACCTCGCCGCGCTGGATCTTGCCGAGGTGCTCCTGCTTCTGTTCCGGCGTGCCGTGGATCATCAGCGTGGGGCCGAACATCATCACGCCGAACCCGCCGACGTTGCTCAGGCCGTGCTCGGCGAGTTCCTCGTTGAGGATGAACTGCTCCGTCGCCGAGAGCCCGGCGCCGCCGTACTCCTTTGGCCACGCCGGCGCGATCCACCCGGACGCGACGAGGGCGTCACGCCAGCCCTTTGTCTTCGCGCGGACCTCGCGGGAGAGGAGCGCCTCGCCCTCGGTCTCCTCGGCCATCGCCTTCGCGCCGTGCTGGTCGATGAAGGCGAGCACCTGCGTGCGGAAGGCGGCCTGCTCCGGCGTGTCGTCCAGGTCCACGGTCACCTCCCGCCGAGGGTTCGCCTCGGATTACTCGTTCGTGCGGGTGAGCCAGCCGAACTTCTGCGGCTTGCGCTTCGCGTCCGGATCCAGCGGCACGTTGATCAGCGACGGGCCGTCGATCTTGAGCGCCGCCTCGATCGCCGCGTCCAGTTCGTCGGAGTTGGTCGCGTTGAAGGCGGCACCGCCCAGGCCCTGCATCAGGATGTCGTAGCGCGCACCGAGGCTCATGCCGCCGACCGGCTTCTGGTCGCGCTCGAACAGTTCGGCGCGGTGGCCGCCGATGCCACCGTTGTTGAAGACGATCCAGGTGATCGGCAGGTTGTAGCGGACGGCCACCTCGCACTCGGTGCCAGCGAAGCCGAAGGCGCCATCGCCCTGCAGGCAGATCACGCGCTTGCCGGGGAACTGCGTGGCCGCGCCGATGGCGAAGCCGTGCCCGAGGCCCATGGAGCCGAAGGAGCCGGCGTCCAGGCGCGTGCGCGGCAGGTACTGGTTGATGACGGTGCGGCTGATGTCCATCGTGCTCGCGCCCTCGGCGACGAAGATCGCGTCCTTCGGGAGCCGCTCATCGATCGAGCGCAGCGCGCGGTAATAGCCCAGCGGCTGGGTGTCCTCCTGCATCATCGCCTGCACGGCCTCGGCGTTCTGGCGCGCCTCCGCGCTCACGGCCGTCACCCACTCGGAGTCGTCCGGGAAGCGCCAGCCGTCGCGGTCGAGGACATCGAGGAGTTGCGAGAGGGTGGCTTTCGCGTCGCCGATCATGCCCACCTCGGTGGGGACGTTGATGCCGATCTCCTCCGGGTTGAAGTCGAGTTGCACCACGCGCACGTCCGGCCGGAAGCGCGGTGGCAGGCCGAAGTGGAGCATCCAGTTCAGGCGCGCGCCGACGAGGAAGATCAGGTCGGCGTTCTGCAGCACGAAGGAGCGCGCTGCCGCCGCCGACTGGTCGTGGTCGTCCGGGATCAGCCCCTTCGCCATGGGCATCGCGAGGTAGGGGATGCCGGTCTTCTCGACGAAGGCGCGGATCTCGACCTCGGCGCGCGAGGCAGCGACGCCCTTGCCGACGATGATCAGCGGCTGCTGCGCGGTCTTGAGGGCGGCGATCGCCGCCTCCACGTCCGCGGGGTCGGAGAGCGTGCGCTTCGGATCCGGGACGCGCGGTGCCCACTCCACCTTCGACTCGTCGATCTTGGCGGTGATGATGTCGCCGGGGAGTTCCAGGTAGGCGGGGCCGGGGACGCCGTGCAGCGCCTTCTTCACGGCCTCGGCCACGTAGATCGGGATGCGCTCCAGGCGCTCGACGCGCTCCGCGTACTTCGCGTACGGCTTCAGCGCGCTCAACTGGTCGGCCTCCTGGAAGAAGCCCATCAGGTGGCCGGTCTGCTCGTAGGAGCCGCCGATCAGGATCATCGGCCAGCGGTTCGACCACGCGTTGGCGAACGCCGCGACGGCGTTCAGCACGCCCGGGCCGGAGACGGCCAGCGCCGTGCCCAGCCGCCCACCGAGGTAGGAGACGGCCTGCGCCGCGTACGTCGCGGGCATTTCGTGCCGCATGCCGACGTACTTGATGCCCTCGCGCTGGGCAGCGGCTGCGATGCCGGTGACGGGGATGCCCACCACGCCGAACATCGCCTCGACGCCCTGCTGCTTCAGGGCGCGCGCAATGATGGTCTGACCGTCGATCTCTGCCACGGGACCCTCCGGCACGCGGGGGAGAGCGCGCTGGCGGGGATATTACACCTGACGGGAACGACCCTCGGCCGTTACGTCGTGAACGCCTCGCGCGTCACGATCCAGGTGTACGAGCCCGGGTTCACCGAGGAGAGTTCGCCCGTCCGCCGCATCCCGAGCGAGCGGGCCACGGCCATGGAGGCCTCGTTCTCCGGTGCGATCACCGCCACCACCTCGCGCGTCTCGGGGTCTGCGAAGGCGCGGGCGACGAGCGCACGCGCCGCCTCCTGCGCGTAGCCACGGTGACGCCACGGAGGATCGAGCCCGTAGCCGATCTCCACCCGTCCATCGCGAGGGCGCCCCTTCAGGTTGATGCCGCCCGCCACCTCGCCCGTCTCGCGGACGATCACGGCCCGCCCCTGCCAGACGGCGATCGAGGGGTCGATGCGCAGACGTTCCACGTAGCCCGGGAAGGCGCGCTGGACCTCCTCCCCGAACGGCCAGTCAGCGAGCGGGTACCCGAGCACCTCCGCCGCCCTCGCGCGGTCGCCGGCGAGGATCGCCTCGCAAAACTCCAGGGGCAGCAGCAGCAGGTCCAGGCGCGCCGTGCGCAGCACCTCCGACGCGGGGTCGAAGGCGCCGGCGGTCACGGCTGAGGGCTCCCCGGGGGTGGGCTGGCGGGCGGTGGCGCAGGCGCGGGCACCGGCACGACCTCGAACCGCAGCGCCACCGCCTCCTCCCCGTCGATGCGCACCTGCACCTCGTGCGGGCCGTAGGCCTGGAGCGTCAGTTGCTGGAGTTCGATCACCATGTTCGCGCGCATCTGGGAGGCCTCGTCCGCCATCGTCAGCGTCATCTCGCCCTCGACCGGCGTGATCGCCTCGCGCCCGTCCGCGTCACGGACGTGCACGACGAAGTCGTGGATGCCCACGTCACCGCGGGAGAAGGAGAAGCGCACGACGGCGACGGCCCGGGGGTGGACTGTCGGCAGCGAGGTTGCGCCGATCTGTTCCATGCCGATGCCGAGCGCGTGGATCTTGCCGCCGCTCTCGGCCGCGGAATCACACAGGAAGGCGAAGTCAACGCGCATCGGGACGCCCTCCGAGGGTCAGGCCTGTGGCTAGGATTCGCCGCCACGGTCGGCCGCGGCAATGCCGTCCGGCAGCAGGTTACCGAAGACGGGGCCGTATGAGCGGGCGCGGATGATGCCGTCGCGGTCGATGAAGAACGTCGCCGGCAGGCCCGGCACGTTGTAGCGCCGGCGGACCGCCGCGTCCTTGTCCAGCACCACGGGGAAGGTGAGGCCGAACTCGGCGATGAAGCGCTGCACCTGCTCCGCGCCCTCCTCCTCGTTCACGCCGAGGATCACGAGGTCGCCGGCGGCCAGGCGCTCGTCGTAGGCGCCCTGCAGGTCGGGCATCTCCGCCCGGCAGGGCGGGCACCACGTCGCCCAGAAGTTCACGATCACGGTCTTGCCGCGCAGGTCGGACAACGAGAGGGTCTCGCCCGTGTCGGCGCGGACCAGACTGAAGTCCGGGGCGCGCTGGCCGATCTCCGCGCCGGCCTCGGCAGAGCAGGCGGACACCAGAGCGCCCGTGCCCAGCACGACGCCGGCGAGCGCACACGCGCGGAGGAGGCGACCGATCCGTGTCTTCACCGGCTCCACCCTACCTGCGCGCCATCATCGGCCGACTGACGATGCATGAGAGAAGTGTGAATCGAAGGGACGGCTACGCGCTACCCGCCTGCGCGGGACGCGGGTAGCATGCCCCACGATGACGCCCCTGGACCCATCCACGCTGCAGGCGATCGACCGCGCCGCCGCCCTCCTCGCGCGGGCGCGCCACACCGTGGTCCTCGCCGGCGCAGGGATGTCGAAGGAGTCCGGCATCCCCACCTTCCGGGGTGACGGCGGCCTGTGGACAGTGAACGGCGAGCCACCCCTCAACCAGTACGAGACGTTCGCCGCCGACCCCCGTCGCTGGTGGGAGCGCCGCCTGGAGGAGGCCGTGCAGCCGAGCGAGTTCGCGAGCGCGATCGATACCGCGCAGCCGAACGCCGGGCACCTGGCGCTGGCCGAACTGGAGCGGATCGGCGCGGTCTCCCACCTCATCACGCAGAACATCGATGACCTCCACCGCCGTGCCGGGCAGACCTCGATCACCGAGATCCACGGCAACCGCCACTGGATGCGCTGCGTCTCCTGCGGGATGCGGTGGCCGAAGGCGGAGTTCATCATCGACGCCGCCGAACTGCCGCCGCGTTGCCCTCAAGCCGGTTGTGGGGGCATCGTGAAGAGCGACACCGTGATGTTCGGCGAGCCGATCCCGCCCGAGGCGCTGGAGCGCTGTGCGCGGGAGACGCGACGGGCGGACTGCTTCATGACCATCGGGACGTCCGCCGTGGTGTACCCCGCGGCCGGCTACCCGATCGACGCGACCCGCCGAGGCGTGCCGCTGATCGAGATCAATCCAGAAGAGACGCCGCTGACGCCACTGGCCGTGGTAGTGGTGCGAGCCTCCTCGGGCGAAGCGCTGCCTGCCCTGATTGACCGCCTGCGGGCACACCGCGAGGGGAGCACCACCGCACCATGATCCGACGACGCACCTACGAGCCGCTCGGGATCGTCCTCGCCACCGACGAGGGCATCCTGCAGGTCGTCCCCGGCGGCAACCCGGAGCGCGCCGTCCCGGGCCACCGGTTCACCTCCATCGACTACCACGACGGCCTGTGCATCGCGGGCGCGCCGGGCGTGGGCGTCTGGGTCCACAACGGCAAGAAGTGGGGCCAGCGCTGGGAGGGTGACCCGCGCTCAGTCACCGTCACCACCGGCGGCGACCTCTACATCGGCACGCAGGACGGCCTGCTGCTCCGCTCCACCGACAAAGGTGAGACGTGGGTGGACATCGAGGGCGTGAAGAACGTCGTCAAGAACGCGAACTTCTCGCCGCCGGCCGGCGAGTCGAAGGTCGCGATCGTGAGCGTCGGCGACGTGATGGAGGGCATCATCCTCGGCATCGCCGGGGGTGGCGCCTGGTACACACGGGACGAGGGCAAGACCTGGCTCCGCCGCTCGGACGGCCTGGACGCGAAGGTGCACCGCATCTGGGTGCACGCGGAGCAGCGCGACCGCCTCTTCGCCACCGCCGACCGGGGCGTGTTCCGCTCCGAGGACGAGGGCTTCTCCTGGCTGCAGTCGCTGGGCGGCCTGGACCGCTCGTGGGGCGGCTCGCTGGCCGTGCTGCCGGGCGCACCGGACACGCTGGTGCTCTCCATGGCGCGCCAGGCCCCCGGGCTGGAGGGCGCGGTCTTCCGCTCCGCCAACGGCGGCGTGACGTGGCAGCGGCTGATGCTGGAGGACGAGGACGAGTGGGACCGCGTCCCCTGCGTCGTCCGTCCGTGGGACTGGGAGGACCTGGTCTTCGTCGCCGCCGGCGACAAGATCTTCGCCTCCCACGACCGGGGGCGCTCCTGGATCGGGCTGATGAGCGGCCTGCCGGTCGCCAACGCGATCACCGCCTCCGTCTAAGCAGCAACTTCGTTACTTTTATCATCAGCACTTCGGGACACTGAGCGGTACCGGCTGGTAGGCTCGGTGTACCGCATCTCGTCCGGGCCACCACCCGGCGCGCCGCGCACCGGCCGCCCCACTGGCGCGTCCCGGCACCTCCACGGCAGTTCAACAGAGGCAGATCCCATGGCCAACCCCGGCAAGGCACGCGACGAGTTCATTGAGGCCAACGGCCTCCGCTTCCACTACCGCGAGTGGGGCGACACCCGCACCAAGCACGCGCTCATCCTCCTGCACGGCTACGCCGAGACCTCCGAGGTCTGGAACGACATGGCCGTGGACCTGGCGCGGGAGTTCCGCGTCATCGCCCTCGACCAGCGCGGCTACGGCCAGTCCAGCCGCGTCCCCGACCACGACTACAGCCGCTCCCGCCAGATCGAGGACCTCGAAGCGATCATCGAGCAGCTCGGCCTGCGCTCGGTCACGCTCGTCGGCCACTCCATGGGTGGCGCGAACGCGATCTGCTACGCCTCCGAGCACCCGGAGATGGTGACCGCCCTCATCGTCATCGAGACGGCGCCTGAGGTGCTGCGCTCCGGCATCGAGACCGTGCGCCGGCTGATGGCGACCGGCGAGGAGTTCGGCTCCCTGGAGCAGGCGGTGGAGGCGTTCCGTCCCTACCTGCCCTACGCCAGCGTGGAGCAGCTGGAGCGCCGCGTGCGCGCCTCCTTCACCGTGAACGACGACGGCATGTACATCTGGGACTTCGACCCGGCGTTCCGTGACCCGTCCGTCCGTCCGCCGGACCCGGATCCCGGCCAGCGCCGCGTCGCCGACCTCTGGGACTACGCCGACCGCATCCAGTGCCCCACGATGATCGTGCGTGGCGCTGAGACGGACATGCTCACCCCGGAGGCGATCCAGCGCCTGCACCGCCGCATCGCCGGCTCGCGCGTCTCCCTCATCGAGGACGCCGGCCACCATGTGCCGACGGACCAGCCGGCCTCGCTCGCCCTCAACGTGCGCGAGTTCCTGCAGAGCATCGCCGCGATCTAGCGGCGGCTCCGCCCGCAGACACGACAGCGCCCCGCTTCGGCGGGGCGCTGTTTCGTTACCGGGGCACCGAGGCCGCTACGCCTGCGGCGAGCCGAAGGCGCCGCGCTCCCGCAGGGCGGCCAGGTCGTCCCAGGTGAAGCCGGACTCCAGCAGCACCTCCTCCGTGTGCTGGCCGAACTCCGGCGCCATCCGCGTGATGCGGGCCGGGGTCTTCGAGAGGTGCACGGCGGAGCCCACCATCGGCCACTCGCGACCGCTCTCGTCCGGCACGCGCACCAGGTAGTCGTTCGCCCATGCCTGCGGGTCGGCGGCGATCTCCAGGTAATCCGCGACGGGCTGCACCAGCAGGTTGCGCGCCTGGAACGCGGTCACCCACTCGTCCCGCGTCTTCGTCGCGAAGATCGCGTCCATCCGCTCGATGACCTCGTGGTTCCGCTCCAGCCGCTGGGCGGCGGTGCGGTACGGGTCGCGTGCGAGTTCCTCGGAGCCCATCACCTCACAGAACTCGTGCCACCACTTGTCGGCGGGGAGCGCACCGATCATGAACCACCTGCCGTCGCTCCCCTGGTAGTGCTGCCAGGTGGGCGCACGCTGCGCGTGGTTGATGCGGCCGCGCGTGGTGCCCGACCACATGGCGGAGGTGATGCCGAACGACTGAATGTTGATCTGCGAACCGTAGAGCGAGGTGTTGACCTCCTGCGCCTCGCCCGTCCGCTCCCGGTGCAGCAGCGCCAGCACGATGCTGTAGCCGCTGACGACCGCGCCCACGTGGTCCGCCTGGGGGAAGCCGGCCATCGTCGGCACGCCCTCCTCGCCCTCACCGGTCACGGACATGAAGCCGCCGCGCGCCTGCGCCAGCGTGTCCATGGCGCCATCGAGGCGGTCCGGGCCCAGGTGTCCCCAGCCGGTGGCGTTGGAGAGGATGCAGCGTGGGTTCGTTGTCTGTAGCCGCTCGAAGGTCACGCCCAGACGCTCCATGACGCCGTAGCGCATGTTGTTGTGGAAGACGTCCGCCGTCTCCACCAGCCGCCAGAAGACCTCCTGCCCGGCGGGGTTCTTCAGGTCCAGCAGGATCGAGCGTTTCCCGCGGTTCAGGGCGTGGAAGTAGGGGCTGCGGCCTTCGATGATCTGCAGGCCGCGGCCGGGGTCCGGGTTCGCGTACGACTCGATCTTGATGACATCCGCACCCATGTCGGCCAGCATCGTGGTCGCGTAGGTGCCCTGCTGCCACACGGACAGGTCCAGGATCCGAAAGCCCTCGAGCGGCAGAGGCATAGCCCCACCTCCGGTGCGCGCGCCCATTCTCGCACCCGCGTCGAGGGGTACCGGCGGGGACGGCGGGGCGGCCGCATCGAGCCAACGCGCGCAACCCGGTACGATCGAGATTCTTCGCACCCGCTCACGGAGGCCTCACGCCATGGCAGCACCCCTGCAACGCACCATTCACCGCGTAGTCGTGACCGGCGTCGGCGCCGTCACCCCGATCGGGAACACCGGCGAGGCGTTCTGGGAGGGGCTCCGCAGCGGCCGCAACGGCGTCGGGCGGGTCACCTCCTTCGACCCCACGGACTGCCTGGTGCAGATTGCGGGCGAGGTGAAGGACTTCGACGTGGAGCAGTACCTGGAGCGGAAGGTCGCGCGCCGCACCGGGCGGTTCGCACAGTTCGCCGCCGCCGCCGGCATGCAAGCGATGGTCGACGGCGCGCTGGAGGTCACTGACGCCAACCGCGACGACATCGGCGTGGTCATGGCGACCTCCGGCGACTGCTTCGCGATGGGGCCAGAGTGGGAGATCTACCTGAACCGCGGCTCCCGCAGCGTGGACCCGTTCATCGTCACGCGCATGGGCCAGCACATGGGGGCGGGCCGCCTGGGACGGCAGCTCGGCGTACGCGGCCCGAACACCACCATCAACACCGCGTGCGCCTCCGGCACGGACGCCCTGGGGCACGCGCTCAGCCTGATCCGGCTGGGCCACGCGAAGGCGCTGCTGGCCGGCGGCGCCGAGGCGATGATCACGCCGCTCTCGCTCTCATCCATGGGCCGCCTCGGTGCGCTGTCCAAGAACAACGACGACCCGGAGCACGCCTCCCGCCCGTTCGATGCGAACCGGGACGGCTTCATCCTGGGCGAGGGTGCGGGCGTGCTGCTGCTGGAGTCAGAGGAGCACGCGCTGGCGCGCGGGGCCCGCATCTACTGTGAACTCGGCGGCGTGGGCTGGTCCTTCGACGCGACCGATGACACCGCGCCCGACCCCACCGGCCAGGCGCTGGCGATGACGCGCGCGCTGACGGACGCCGGCGAGGCGCCCGAGGCGGTCGACTACATCAACGCCCACGGCACCAGCACGCAGTACAACGACCGGACGGAGACGCAGGCGATCAAGATCGCCCTGGGCGACCACGCGAAACGCGTGAAGATCTCCTCGACGAAGTCGATGACCGGCCACCTGGCGGCAGGCGCAGGGGGGATCGAGGCGGTGGCATCCGTGCTGGCGCTCCACCACGGATGCATCCCGCCGACGATCAACTACGAGGTGCCGGACCCGGACTGCGACCTGGACGTGACGCCCAACGTGGCCGTCTCGGCAGACCTGCGCGTGGTGATGTCCAACTCCTTCGGACTCGGCGGGCAGAACGCGGCCGCGCTCTTCCGCCGCTACGAGGGGTAGCGCCCCCCGCTCGGACTCACTCGGTGACGGCTAGGCGGCCTGGCGCTGCGCCAGCGCCTGCTTCGCGCGGCGAATCTGGCGGCGGCGGATCTCGCTGCGGTCGGCCGCCGTCGGGCGATCGCTCCGCTCGATCTGCGGGAGCGCGCTCACCGTGGGGAGCGCGCCGTAGACGACATGGCCACACTGCACGCACGAGTGGTAGGTCTCGCCAATGTCGCGCACGCGCGTCAGCGTGCCACGGCAGCGGGGGCAGGACTGGGTAACGATCATCTCGGCGCTCCTCGTCTCCGTTGAATCGGGACAACTGGAGCATGTCGGACACAGATTGACGGCCGATTGCCGAAGTGTTGCGCGGATGTGAAACCGGACGGCGGGCGGTGAGCGCCCGTCTCAGCCCTTCCGGCGCGAGAGCAGCCACGCGACGGTGACCGCAGCGGCGGCAGCGCCCGCCCCCACCCTCGGGTGCCGCAGCAGCCGTGCGGCATCCCCCAGTGACAGTTCGAGCGTCCCTGGATCGAGGCGTGCCGGCAGGTTCGAGCGTCGCACCTCCACCGCGCGCGGCGGGCGCCGTGTCTCGCCCGGGGGCGGCGGGGCGGCGACGGGGGCTCCGGCGC
>PHBR01000049.1 GCA_002840675.1 Chloroflexi bacterium HGW-Chloroflexi-9 | reverse complement strand
CTGATCCCCGGCGGCCGGCGCGTCCCGCCGCCCGCCCCGAACGCCGCGCCCGGCGGCTCCACCGACACGTCGGGCGGTGACCCCGCGCCACCCGCGGCGATCACGCCGCCGGCGGCGAGCGAGGGCTGGCTGTGGCCGGCGACCGGGCGCCTCACGAGCCTGTTCGGCCCGAGGCACCCGCTCGGCATCGACATCTCGATGGTGGTCGGTACACCCCTCGGCGCGGCGGCGTCCGGCCAGGTGGTGTTCGTCGGCGGCAGCACCTGCTGCTCGTACGGCTACCACGTCATCATCGACCACGGCGATGGCATGGAGACGCTCTACGCGCACCTGAGCGACGTGTACGTGGAGAGCGGCCAGTGGGTGGGCGCGGGCGCGGTCATCGGCACCAGCGGAAACACGGGCTACTCGACCGGCCCGCACCTGCACTTCGAGATCCGCAAGAACGGCCGCTACCAGGACCCGCTGGGGTACCTGCCGTAGGGCGTGCCCGGAGATGCCCCCCGCGAGGCCTCGGCGCTGCGAGAATGCGGGCGCGCCAGGAGGTCACCCATGCAGCCGATCACCGAGGTCATGGAGCTGTTCCGGCACCAGCGCGCCGTCCGCGCCTGGTCTGACCGGCCCGTCTCTGACGAGGTGCTGCGCCAGGTCCTGCAGGCCGCCATCCACGCCCCGTCCGGCTCCAACACCCAGCCGTGGCGCTTCATCGTGGTGCGCGACCAGCAGGTCAGAGACGCCGTCAGCGACGAATACGAAGCGGCGCAGGCGGGCCAGAGCGACGGCCCCGCGCCTCGACGCGCCTCCGGGACGGGCGCGCTCTCCCGCGCGCCGGTGCTGATCGTGCCATGCGTGCAGGTGCCGGGACGGACGGGCCGTGCCGGCTTCCAGACGGGCGCCTCGATTTACCCGGCGTGCCAGAACCTGATGCTGGCGGCATGTGCGCTCGGCCTCGGCACCGCGATGACGACGAGCCACCGCGTGCGGCGCGACCAGGTGCACGCGATCCTGCGCATCCCGGGGGGCTTCGACAGCGCGGCGATCATCCCGCTCGGCTGGCCGGACCGCGCCTACGGCCCGAACCGTCGTGCCCCCCTCGACGAGGTCGTGATCCACGACCGCTGGCCGGACTAGGACCGGGGGCGGCTACGGGCGCTGGCCCTGACGGTCATCGAAGCGCCAGACGGGGTGCTCGGGCGTCTCGGACGACAGCCGGAAGCGTGGCAGCGCGAGGCCATCACCCAGGTCAGCGAAATCCACCTGCACGCGCAGCCCGATGCCGGTGCGCTCTTCGTCCTCGGGCCGTCCGTGCTCGTCCACGAGCATCCCGAGCACGCGGAGGCCATCGTGCTCGCCCGGTACGCCTCGCTGCTCGTCGAGTTCGACGAGCACCACCGGATACGGGGTGATCGTGCGGAACGCGGGGTGAATGCCGTGCGCGACGATCTGGTAGGAGTAGATGGTCCCGCGGCCGGACACCGCCTCCCACCACCACTGGAGCGACCGGCAGAACGGGCACGCGTTGCCGATCGGGTAGCGCAGCCGGCCGCAGTCGCGGCACTGCTGGAGCACGAAGCGTCCCTGCCCGGCGTGCTCCAGGAACTCGCGGTGCTCCGGGTCGTTCGAGGCGACATCCACCCGCACGCCGAGGTACTCCGCCATCGCGTGCCTCCCGCTACCGGCGCATGATCAGGGCGGACCCGGTCGATGGACTGGCCCAGCCGAGGTTCATGGTGATCTCGACATCCTTCACCTGTCGGCAGCCGCCTTCCGAGTAGTCGTAGGTGTGCGTGCCCTGCGCCCAGCCCGGGCAGGAATCGTCCGCCTGGTGGCGCAACTGGCGCACGTTCTCCACCACGTGGCCAATGCCGTGCGTGTACCCCTCGCACAGGTGGCCACCGGCCGTGTTGTTCGGCCGCGCACCGCCGAGTTCGATGATGCCGCTCGAGACGTAACCGCCGCCTTCGCCCTCCTTGCAGAAGCCAAACGCCTCCAGCTGCAGCATGGTGGTGAAGGTGAAGGCGTCGTAGGAACCGGTCACGTCGACGTCCTCGGGGCCGATGCCCGCCTGCCCGAAGACGATCGGCGCGCCGTAGTAGCCGGCCACGCGCGAGATCGGGCCGCGCGTCCAGTGGTAGCCGCCCGGCTGATCCTTATTCACGCGCCCGGCCACGCCCATGATGTAGGCAGGAGGCTGGCGCAGGTCCCGAGCGTGCTCCGCGGCGGTCACGATGATCGCGACGCCGTTGTCCGTCTCCACGCAGCAGTCCAGCAGGTGGAGCGGCTTCGTGATCCAGCGCGAGTTCACGACGTCTTCGATGCTCACGCGCTGACGGTAGAGCGCGCGCGGGTTGTTGGAGGCGTGCTTGCTGTGCGCCACCTTCACGGCCGCCACCTGCTCGCTCGTCGTGCCGTACTCGTACATGTGGCGCATGAAGGAGGGCGCGAACGACTGCGCCGCCGAGTGCATCCCGTGCATCGCCGCGTCCAGCGCGCCGCCGCGGAAGACCGGCGCCTGGCGGCCCGTACCGCCGATGCGCGCCTCCGTGTAGCCGTTCATGGCGCGGAAGATCACGACCGTGCGACACATGCCGACCTCGATCGCGCCCATCGCGAGGCCGATCAGGGCTTCCGTGCTGGAGCCACCGCCGGAGCAGTCCATGTAGAAGTTCAGGCGGATGCCCAGGTCGCCGGCAATGACCGGCGAGGTGGTGGAATCGTTGCCGTGGTAGGACAGCATCCCGTCGATGTCGCCGGCACCGAGGCCGGCATCGAGCATCGCCGCGCGCACCGCCTCGACGCCCAGCGCGCGCGTTGTCCGTCCGGAGTCGCGCGAGAACTCGGTCATCCCGACCCCGACGATGGCGTAGCGGTCCCGCAGTCCCGGCATCTCCGCGCTCCTTCCAGCGCTCGGCGCGGCCGCACTGTAGCACCGCCCGTGGGAGGCGGGCCGCCGTTACCACCCCGGATGCCTCGCGCGGTGGTATGAGTACGCACAGCCGCGCAGCAACGGGCGCGGTGGCGAGGAGACAACGATGAAGATCGGGGTGAACGACGAACTGGCGCTGAACTACGAGCTGGACGGCGATCCGGCCACCGAGCCGGTGATCGTCCTGACCCACGGTATGGGGAGCTCGCTCCGCTCCTGGGACGACGACGTCCCGCACCTCCGTATGAACGAGGAGGAGCCGGTCGCCTCGCTGGCAAAGCACTACGCGGTGCTGCGCTGGGACGTGCGCGGACACGGCGACTCGGACAAGCCAGCCGGCCCGTACAGCCCGGAGATGCACGCCCGCGACCTCGCCGGGCTGCTGCGCGCCCTCGGGATCTCGAAGGCGCATGTCGGCGGGAACTCACAGGGCGGCGCGATCACGCAGCGGTTCGTACTGGACTTCCCGGAGATGGTGACGTCCGCCTTCCTGCTCTGCACTTCCAGCGAGGTGAACGCGCGGCTGGCCGACGCGTGGGAGCAGCGCGCCACGCTGGCGGAGATGGAGGGCACGGCGGAGGCGCTGCGCGCCGCGGGCTCGTTCGCCAACGCGAACACCTCGGTGCGCCCGCAGACCGAGGAGCAGGCCCGCGCGGGGCGCGAGCGGACGCTACAGATCCCCGGCCCCGTGTACGCGCACGTGGTCCGCGCCATGGCGTACTACAACTGGACCGACCAGCTCTCCCGGATCACGGTGCCCGTCCTGATCCTCCAGGGGCTGCAGGACACCATGACGCCACCGGGCGGCGCGGTGCTGATGCACCGCAAGATCCGTGGGTCGCAACTGGTGATGATGGACGAGTGCAGCCACGCCATCACCCACGACCAGCCGGTGCAGTGGCGACGGCACCTCCTGAACTTCCTGGACGGCGTGGAGTCCTGGCAGGCCGCCGGCTGACGGCAGCGGCCCCGAGGGCGCTCGACCCCGCGGGCAGAACGCCTCTGTCCGCGGGTGACCGGCGAGGTATATGGTTACGCGGAACGGGAGGGTATCCATGCGACGAGCAAGTGCATTCATGATGGTCCTGGCTGTGCTGGTCATCGCCGGGGTTGCGGGTGCCGCGCCGACGGGCACGGCGGAGGCCGGGACCCGTGTCCCGGGACACGAGAAGGCACGCTATGACCAGGACGGGAACGGCTACCCGGACGCAGGCGTGTATGTGAACGGCCACTACACCTCCGTCTACGCGTATGACGCGGGCGGCGACTGGTACTGGGACCTGGGCGATGGCCGCGTGTTGGGCTCCGTGGGCGTGATCGAGGACCTCGACGTGGCCACGCTGACGCGCTGCGACTACGTCATCAACTACCGGGCCGACTTCGGCAACGACCCCTTCATGAACGAAGGCTGGATCCAGAACCACATCAACTGCAGCGGCTTCGACGACAACGGGCAGTACAACTACCTGATCGTCAGCCAGGCCGACCCCCGGTACACCGGGAACCCGGACTGGGCCGTCTGGGGCACGTGGGAGTACCACGTCCTCACCGAGTCCGGGTCGGGGAACCTCGTGAAGGCGGGGCCGCAGAACCACCTGCCGTAGCACCACGCGCCGGGGCGCTGCGCCTCACGCTCGGAACGAGCAACGCCGCCTTCACAGGCGGCGTTGCTGCGTTGCAGCGACCGAAGCGTACCGCGTGCATCCGATGACACGGTCGCCCGTGCGCTTACTATCGAATGATGGGAATGAAACTCGGCTACCGCGCTGTAAGCCTCGCGTTCGTGGCGCTCCTGCTCGTCGCGGGCGTGCTCTGGGTCAGCGGGAAGCTCGAGAGCCTCAACCCGTTCCGCACCGAGCCGATCATGGAGGTCGGCCCGACCGTCGTGGAGAGCATCCGCGAACTGTCGGACCTCGTCACGGTCGAGGTCATCGAGTACACCACGATCGAACAGGGCCGCGACGCCGGCTTCTTCAACTTCGCGCGCGGCGACCGCATCTTCCTCTTCGCGGTCGCGCGCATCGGCGCTGGCGTCGACCTCGCGCAGATCCGCGACCAGGACGTTGAGGTCGACCGGGAGGCCAACTCCGTCCGCATCCGCCTCCCCGAGGCGAAGATCCTGTACGCCGCGCTCGACAACGAGAGCACGCGCGTCTACGACCGCGACACCGGCATCTTCACGAAGGGCGATCGCGACCTCGAGAGCCAGGCGCGCCTGGCCGCGGAAGGAATCCTGCGCGAGCAGGCGCTGACCGCGGGCATCCTCGAGCACGCGACCGAGAACGCGAAGAAGACCCTGCACGCATTCCTCAGGGGCCTGGGATTCGAGCAGATCACCATCCTCGGCGCCCACGACGAACCAGCCGGCGCACACTGACCGATTCGCGGGCGTTGTGGGGGAGCAACGGCGCCAGGGCCTCCGCCGGCACCCCGCATGGTCGAGGTTGCCCGCCGCACGTCATCGACCTGTGCCCGGCCCGGCCTGCGAGGCTGGGCAGGCGCACGACTGACGAAACGGCGCGGCGGCCGATCACGTCTCAACACGCGTGAAGGCGTAATGTGAACCAACAACCTGACACCCCAACACCGCGGGCCAGGCTCGGACCGGCTCAATGCTGGGGAGGCCTCACATGACATCTCGTTCGCAGCGCTTCGTGCTCCGGGTACTCCCGGCACTCCTTGTCGCCGTCTTCGGTGTGCTGGCCCTCCTGCCGGCGACTCCCGCGAGCGCGGCCCCGTCGGCCGCGAAGAGCTGCACCCTCACGGGCACGAACGTCTACACCTGCACGCTCACGATCACACCCACGGTCACGGCCGCTGCCGGCAATCCGTGGCTCGTGAAGGTGGTGACCCCAGGCCCCGGGACGATCACGAGCCCGGCGCCGGTCGTCAGCAGCAGCACGACCGGCTGCACGAACCTCCCGAGCGTCACCACCCCGGGCGGGCTGATCACCGCCGGCAACTTCGCGGACTACAACGTGGTCATCGGCAGCGGCGGCTGCGCCGCGAACGCCGTGGTCGTCGTTACCGAGACCGTGGCCGTGACATCAAGCGGACAGGTCTGCCAGACCGTGTGGGTCAACCCCATGAGCCCCGGCGTGACGAGTTGTGCGACGGTCGAATTCTCCGCGCAGCCTGCCGCGCAGAAGACCTGCACGCTGACCTCCACGGTCAACCAGTACACCTGCCTCTTCACCGTCACCCCCGCGTTCCCGGCGGTGGCCGGTGACCTGATCCACGTCAACGAAGCGCCGGGCCCGCTGATGACGGGCCCCGCCACCATCCTCGCCACGCCGACGGTCGGGACCGTCACCGGCTGCAACGAGGTGCCCTCCCCCGTCACGATGAGCAGTTCAACCGGCTACCACGCGCAGATCGGCGCCAGTGGCTGCGCGGGGACCTCGTGGTCGGTGCAGTTCGTTGAGACGGTCACGGTGACCGCGAGCGGACAGATCTGCCAGTCGTTCTGGATGGTCGCCGCCGTCCCGCCGGTGACCGCCTGCGCGAGCGTCGTGTACACCCCCCAGGCAGCGGCGACGAAGACCTGCGGCACCACGGCGACCCCGAACGTGTACACCTGCACGTTCACCATCACCCCGGCCCTCGCCGCGAACGCGGGCGACTCCTGGCTCGTGCAGGTGGTCACCCCGGGCCCCGGGACGCTGACGACGCCGTCGCCCGTGGTCAGCAGCAGCACCACCGGCTGCACCAACCTCCCGACCGTGACGACACCGGGTGGCCTCATCACCGCCGGAAACTTCGCGGACTACAACGTGCTGATCGGCAGCGGCGGCTGCACGGCGGGCGCATCGGTCTCGATCACCGAGACCGTGACGGTGACCGCCAGCGGCCAGCTCTGCCAGACCGTCTGGATCAACACCGGCAGTCCCGGCCTGACGGCCTGCGCGACGGTCGAACTCGCGAAGTCCCTGACCGGGCCCGACCCCGGCAAGTTCGAGGGCGTGATCGCGCCCTCGGGCGTGTCGCTCGTGGTCTTTGGCGGCGGCTCGACGACGACGCTGGGTTCGGCAGTGACCGCGGCGGGCGGGACGTCCGTGTGGATCACCGTGAACGGCGCCTTCGTCGGCTACAAACCGGGCTCCCCGGCGTTCGTGAACGCCACCTTCAACGCGACCTTCCCCGGCGGCCAGGTGCCCAGCGGCACGATCGTGCTCATCGTCCGGTAGGCCTGACCCGAGCACTTGATCTCCGCAGACTGCCACGCCTTACGGCGTGGCAGTCTGGTGTCGGGACGCGACGGAAGCTGGCGCCCTGGTAGTGACTACGCCTCGACAGCCACGGAGCGGCTCTCGTTCGAGGAGCGCTCGATGTAGCGGTCCGGCACCGGCATCTCCGCGCCCCCTCGCCGCGTTTCGCGCCGTAGGCGACGTGCGACGCCGGTCAGGCGACCTTGAACTTCGCGGCGAACAGCGGCAGCAGCACGGAGGCCACGATCACCGCGGCGCCGCCGAACCTCGTGGCGGCCTCGGTGAAGGTCTGGAAGGGGCCGCTCGGGATCGCCGCAGCCCGCGCGATGAAGGCGATGGTGGCCATCGGCCAGAGGGAGAGACGCGCGCGCCGGGGCGTCTGAGACAATGGCGCTCCCACGTCACCTCGGAGGTTCGCGCATGCAGTTCGGCATCTTCTCGGTCGGTGACGTGACGATGGACCCGACCACGGGCCGGACGCCGACCGAGGCGGAACGCATCCAGGCGATGGTCACGATCGCGCTGAAGGCGGAAGAGGTCGGCCTGGACGTGTTCGCTACGGGCGAGCACCACAACCCGCCGTTCGTCCCTTCCTCGCCCACTACCGTGCTCGGCTACATCGCTGCGCGTACCGAGCGGATCATCCTATCGACGGCCACGACGCTGATCACCACCAACGACCCGGTGAAGATCGCGGAGGACTACGCGATGCTCCAGCATCTGGCCGACGGCCGGGTGGACCTGATGCTGGGGCGCGGCAACCAGGGCCCGGTCTACCCGTGGTTCGGGCAGGAGATCCGCAACGGCATCGCCCTGGCGATCGAGAACTACGCGCTGCTGCACCGGCTCTGGCGCGAGGACGTGGTGGACTGGGAGGGGCGCTTCCGCGTGCCGCTGGAGGGCTTCACGTCCACGCCTCGGCCGCTGGACGGCGTCCCGCCGTTCGTGTGGCACGGGTCGATCCGCAGCCCGGAGATCGCGGAGCAGGCCGGTTTCTACGGCGACGGCTTCTTCCACAACAACATCTTCTGGCCGATCGAGCACACGAAGCAGATGGTGGGCCTGTACCGGCAGCGCTTCGAGCGCCACGGCCACGGCGGTGCCGACCAGGCGATCGTCGGCCTCGGCGGGCACATCTTCGTGCGGCCCAACTCGCAGGACGCCGTGCACGAGTTCCGCCCGTACTTCGACAACGCGCCGGTGTACGGCCACGGGCCATCGCTGGAGGAGTTCAGCGCGCGCACGCCGCTGACCGTCGGCAGCCCTCAGCAGGCGATCGAGCGCTACGCGACGATGCGCGAGCACGTGGGGGACTACCAGCGGCAGTTATTCCTGATCGACCACGCCGGGCTGCCGTTACAGACGGTGCTGGAACAGATCGAGATCCTCGGCACGGAGATCGTGCCGGTGCTGCGCCGCGAGATGGAAGCGAAGCGGCCGGCGCATGTCCCGGGCGCCCCCACCCACGCCTCGCTCCGCGCAGCGGCCGAGGCGGCTGCGCTTGCGACGGGCGGACCCACCGCTGCTGACCGCTAGCGGTAGTTGCCGAAGGTGAGTTCCACGCCCCAGTCCTCGCTGCGGAGGGCCTGCATGGTGGCCTGCAGGTCATCGCGCGTGGGGCCGCTGACGCGGACGGCGTCGCCCTGGATCTGAGACTGGACGCGCTTCAACTTCAGGTCACGGATGAACTGCGTGATCTGCTTCGCGGTGTCACTCTCGATGCCCTGGACGAGCGTAATGGTCTGGCGCACGGTGCTGCCCGTCGCGTCTTCCGGCTCGCCGCGCTTGAGGTTCTGGACGGGCACCTTGCGCGCGATCATGCGGCCGACGATCACGTCCCAGATGGCATCCAGCTTGTACCGGTCCGCCGCGTGGATGGAGATCGTGTTCTTCGTGCGGTCGTAGGTGACCTCCGCCAGCACGCCCTTGAAGTCGTACCGGCCGGTGATCTCCTTCACGGCCTGGTTCACGGCGTTGTCGACCTCCTGTAGGTCGCACCCCGTGGTGATATCGAACGACTCATCCTTCGCCATGCGAGCGGTCTCTCCTCCAGCATCGTCCCGGTCGAAGCAATCGTACCGCGCTCGTCCCAACCGGCCTCACGCGCCTGTGACGGTCCCCGCGGGATCGTGCTGTACGGTTAATTAGGGCGCTATCCGTTCTGCGCGCCCCGCTGCTGAACGGGCGCCCGTCCAACACACCACCGAACGGACATCGAGGATGACCATGCGCCGCAACCTGACCGGAATCATTGGAATCGCACTCGCCGGGATCGGCGTCGCTGCCGGGGCTGCCTGCCGCATGCTTTCGAAGCGCCGGGAGCAGCACGTCGAAGCGGCACGCACCGAGGAAGAGATCGCTCGGTTCGAGGACGAAGGCGGCCCCGCGGCCGGGCCAGGCCCGGCCGACGCCTGAACGACACAGGGCCAGCCGAGGGCGTCGCTGACGCCTCGGCCGGCCCGTGCGGTTCGAGGTACTGCGGTCGTTAGTCGACGGTGAAGGCGACGACCATGCCGCTCGTGTAGTGGGCTTCCACGTTGCAGATCAGCAGGTAACGCCCGGCCGCCAGTTCGAACGTCTCGGAGCCCTCCGCCCCTACATCCAACTCCGCGATCTCGCCGACCGCGTCGATCGCGTTCTCGTCCACCTTCGAGCCATCCGCGACCAGCGTCAGGGCCCCGAGGTCCGCGTCCGACCGAACGATGACGAGTTCGTGCTCGAGCGTGCCCGCGTTCTTCGCCACGAACGTGACGGAGCCGTGCGGCACGGACAGGACCGAGGGCTTCACCACGTACTCGGTGATCTCCACCTGGACGGTCGTCCCGGCAGCCGCCGTCGCCGTCGTGGTCGCGGTGGCTTCTTCGTCGTCGCTGCTGCACCCGACGGCTAGACCAACCACCAGCAGCAGGCCCAGCGCGGCCGCTGTGCGGCCGGCAAACTTCATCGCTGTCATCGTCCTGTCTCCGTCCCCGGTCGCCTCGACCTGCCGCCACGGGCGCGGCGGCTGCGGATGATGTGCGCCAGAGGCTCGATCCTACGCCCGGGACGCCTCAGCCCTGGCTGCTTCCACAGCCCGGAGCACGCTCAGGAAGTAGCCCAGCCCATGCTCACCGCCCGCCTGAGCACGCCTGCCGGCTAGGCTTCCGTCATGAAGGGGTAGCCGTAGGCCTTCGGCGGATCGAAGGTCTCCTTCGTCACGCGTGGCGAGAGCCATCGCAAGAGGTTCAGCGGCGAGCCCGCCTTGTCGTTGGTGCCAGACGCGCGGGAGCCACCAAACGGCTGCTGACCGACGACGGCGCCCGTGGGCTTGTCGTTCACATAGAAGTTGCCGGCCGCGAAACGCAGCACCTCCGACGCCCGGTCGACGGCGGCACGGTCACGCGCGAACACCGCCCCGGTGAGGGCGTAGGGCGCCGTCGACTCGCAGAGCGCGAGCGCCTCCTCGACACCGTCCGCGTCATACACATAGACGCTGAGCAGCGGCCCGAAGAACTCCTCCCGCATCAGCCGGTCATGCGGATCGCTCACGACGGCGACGGTCGGCTCCACGAACCACCCGACGGAGTCATCGCAGCGGCCACCGGCGATCTCCACGATCCCGGCGCCGAGGCGGCGGCGCGCGTCCTCGATCACCCCGGAGAGCCGGCGGTACGCGGACTCCTCGATCACCGCGCCCATGAAGTTGCGGAAGTCGCGCACGTCACCAACGGCGATTGATTCGATGGCGGCAAAGAGCCCCTCTCGCACCTGCGGCCAGAGGGTGTCCGGGATGTAGGCGCGCGACGCGGCGGAGCACTTCTGCCCCTGGTACTCGAACGCCCCTCGGACCAGCGCCGTGACCACGGCGTCCGGGTCCGCGGAGGGGTGCACGAAGACGAAGCCTTTGCCGCCGGTCTCGCCGACCAGGCGGGGAAACTGCCGGTAGTGGTCGATCTGCGAGCCGACCCGCTGCCAGATGCCCCGGAACGTGTCGGTGCCGCCGGTGAAGTGCACGCCAGCCAGGTCTGGTTGCGCGAGGACGGCGTCTCCGACCTCCGCGCCGGAGCCGGGGAGGAAGTTGATGACGCCGGGGGGCAGACCGGCCTCCTCCAGCAGTTCCATGAGCACATGCGCGCTCAGGACGGCGGCGGAGGCGGGCTTCCAGACGACGGTGTTGCCGCAGAGGGCGGGAGCGGTGGGCAGGTTCCCGGCGATCGAGGTGAAGTTGAACGGCGTCACGGCAAAGACGAAGCCGTCCAGTGGCCGGTACTCCTGCCGGTTCCACACCCCCGGCGACGATGACGGCTGCCCGTCCATGATCCCGGCGAGGAAATGGACGTTGAAGTTCAGGAAGTCGATCAGTTCGCAGGCCGCATCGATCTCCGCCTGGTGGGCGGTCTTCGACTGGCCGAGCATGGTGGCGGCGTTGACGCGGTCCCGCCACGGGCCGGCGAGGAGCGCCGCCGCACGCAGGAAGATGGCGGCCCGCGCCTCCCACGGCATCGCGGCCCATGCGGGACGGGCGGCTCGGGCTGCCTCCACCGCCCAGGCCACCTCCGCCGCACCGCCGCGGTGGTAGGTGCCCAGGATGTGCTGGTGATCGTGCGGCATGCGCATCTCGCCGAGCACGCCGGTGCTGAACGCCTGTCCGCCGATGCGGAGGGGTACCTCGACGTGGGTGGCAGCCTGGCGGTCGAGTTCGCGCTTGAGCGCCGCGCGCTCCGGAGAGCCGGGCGCGTAGCCCTTTACCGGTTCGTTGGTCGGGGTGGGAACATGCGATCGCCCGGACATTGGTTGGCCTCCTTCGCGGTGACCCCACCGTACCGCAGGAAGCGAGACTGGTAGGCTACACGAATGAAAGCCGGGATCGCCTCGTTCGGCAGCGCGTTCATGGTGGTGGCGTCGCTGACGGTGCTACCGGTCGTGATCGCCTTGCTCGGCGGGGTGTTCCTGACCGCGTTCGGCGCCGGATTCACGTTCTGGCGCGCCCAGCGACGACGACGTGCGGCCACCCGGCCGGCCGAGGTCAGTCGACCCGCGGGATAGCCAGCGCCACCTCCATCGGCTGCCCCCAGGGCATTGCCACCGACTGCACGTCGACCCGGAACGCCTCGGGCGCGTCCAGCTTCGAGACGATCCGCCCGGCCGCGCCGGGCCCGACGAGGATCTGGTTGCCACAGCAGCAGGACTCGGTCGCAGGATCCGACAGCGACCGGTCGAGCGCAAAGCCAGCATCGCAACCGCAGTAGCAGTCGTAGTTCACGTTCGCGCCCACGGGCGTCGCCTCGATGCGATACGAGGCGGGCCGCCAATCCGCCGTGAGCGCGGGGTGATGGTCATCGTGACCGGCACCGTGCGGCGTGCCCACCTCCCCCAGCGGGTAGCCCTCCGCCTCCAGCCGGACAGCCAGCGCGTCCAGCACGCCGCCGGAGGCCACCTCCACGGTGAACCGCCGCGTCTCCGGGTCGCCATCGAGGAACCGGGCGCCCTCGGTGGCGTCGACCATTGTGCGGATCGTCGCGATGCAATGGTCACAGGTGATATCGGGGGCGGAGAGGACGACTTGCATGGCTGGTTCCCTTCGGGGCGTGGTTAGAGGCTAGCCGACGGCCTCCTGCCGTGCACCACGCCCGCCTCGGACGGCCGGCCTCGCGCCGAAGGTCACCCGGGACAGGTAACCCGGGGCTGGCCCCCGCGTCGTAGGATCCTGCCGAAATCTAAGGAGGGCGGGATGACAACCACACCCGACCAACCAGAGTCCACCGAGCCGGCCGCAGACACGCCGCCCGTCGAGGTTTCGACCACGGCCCCCACGCCACGCCGGCGGCTGATGCGCTCCCGTGACGACGAGATGATCGCGGGCGTGGCGGGCGGCATCGCGGAGTACTTCGACCTCGACCCCGTGCTCGTGCGCGTCGCCTTCGTGGTGCTGGCGCTGGTGACCAGCGGCACCGCGATCATCGCGTACATCATCGCGTGGATCGTGATGCCAGAGGCCGGCGCCGGCGATTCGGCAGCACGAGCGGCCATGAGGGCGGACGGCACCGTGGAGCCACGAGCACCTCGGCGATCAAGCGGCGCCGCCGCGGGCGTCGTCTGGGGCGTCATCCTCATCAGCATCGGGACGATGGTGCTCCTGTCCCGGCTCGATATCACGTTGCCGGAATGGAACGTTGTCCTCTCGGGCGGCCTGATCCTGCTGGGCGTGCTCATCATCCTCGAGGCGCGGCGCGGCCTGAACGGCGGGCTGGTGACGCTGGCGGTGGCACTCTCCGTCATCCTGGGGGCCGCGGCATTCGTCGACTTCAGGTTCGACAGTGGCTTCGGCGACCGGCAGGTCGTCGTCACCCGCGTCACGGACCTGGACGACTCCTACAGCCACGCCTTCGGCTCCATGACCGTGGACCTCCGGAATCTGGAGGTCGCCGAGGGCCAGACGAAGGTGTCCGTGAGCGTCGCCTTCGGCGATGTCACGGTGCGCCTGCCCGCCGGGGTGCCGTACCGGATCAACGCCAACTCCGCCTTCGGCAGTGTGGACGCGCCCGAATTCGACGCGGATGGGATCGCCGTTGAGCGGTCCTACCGCTCCGAGGGCTACGACCAGGCCACCCGGCGCGTGGAGATCGATGTCTCCGTCGCCTTTGGTTCCGCGAGGGTCCGCTGATGTCTGACCAGAGATTCCACCCCGGGGCCGCGCTGACGGGCCTGATCTTCGTCTTGCTGGGCGTCCTGTTCCTGACGGATGCGCTGGGGGCCGCCGAATGGCGGTACGACCTGCTCCTGCCGGGGGTGTTGATCGCCCTGGGCGTGGCCGCCATCGCGGGCGCGTTATGGCGAGCCCGGGACGCGTAACCACCCCGATTCGGTGGAGTTACCTGCGCATGGCATAATCACTCGCGGCGGCAGCCCCGCCGCCCTGTGCCCACGGGACGCGAGGATCGCGCTCGGACGGGCGCATTCAGGAGAGGATGCCGGATGCAGGCAGTGAAGTACGCGCGCGCTTCCTCGGTCGACGAGGCCATCACGCTGTTGCGGGACGGGGGCGACACCGCCCGCGTGCTGGCAGGCGGCACGGACGTCATCGTCCAGGCACGCGAACGACGACGGCACATCGAGTTGTTCGTCGACATCAAGCACATCCCTGAACTGACGTCCCTGACGCACGGGGGCGACGGTGGGCTGACGGTAGGCGCGGCGACGCCCCTCTACCGCATCTACGGCGACACCGAGGTCGTCCGGCGCTTCCCGGCGCTGGCCGAGGCCACACACGTCATCGGCGGGAAGGCGATCCAGGGCCGCGCATCCCTGGGCGGCAACCTGGCGAATGCCTCTCCGGCGGCCGACTCCATCCCGGCGATGATCGTCCTGGCGGGTGTGGCCCGCGTGGCCGGTCCGGGAGGCACGCGCGAGGTGCCGGTCGCGGAGTTCTGCTCCGGCCCGGGTCGCAACGTGCTGCAGCCCGGCGAGTTCATCACCTCGATCCACTTCCCCCCGCCGGCGGCCGGCAGCGGCCAGGCGTGGGAGCGGTTCATCCCGCGCAACGAGATGGACATCGCGGTCGTCAACGCCGCCACCTACCTCGCCTTCGATGGTGACGTGGTGACGGAGGCGCGATTCGCCCTGGGCGCGGTGGCGGCGACGCCGCTCAGCGTGCCCGCGGCGGCAGCGGCCGTCGTCGGGCGGAGGCTGACGGACGAGACGATCGCCGCAGCAGCGGAGGCGGCCCGCCAGACGGCGACGCCGATCTCCGACATGCGCGGGACCGTCCGCCAGCGCAAGCACCTCGTGGGGGTGCTCACCGAGCACGTCATCCGTCGCGCTGTCGAGCGCGCACGGGCCTAGGAGCGAACGATGACGACCACTGACGACGCGATCCTGATCCGCACGACGATCAACGGGGACCCGGTCACCTTCCTCTCCAGTCAGCGCGACTCGCTACTGGAGGCGTTGCGTGAGCGGCTGAACATGACCGGCGCCAAGGAAGGCTGCAACAACGGCAACTGCGGCGCCTGCTCCGTGATGCTGGACGGCCGCCTGGTGAACTCCTGCCTGGTGCTTGCCGCCGAGGTGGAGGGCGCCCGGGTCGACACGATCGAGGGCATGGCAGACGGCGAGACCCTGCACCCGCTGCAGCAAGCATTCCTGGAGGAGGCCGCGCTGCAGTGCGGCATCTGCACCCCGGGCTTCCTGATGTCCTCGCGCGCCCTGCTGGCGGAGAACCCCACCCCGACCGAGGAAGAAGTCCGCTTCTGGCTCGCGGGCAACCTCTGCCGGTGCACCGGCTACGACAAGATCGTCCGCGCCGTCCTGAAGGCGGCCGGCGAGATGAACGAGGCCCGCTAATGGTCGCCACCGACAAGCCGCAGTACCGCGTGATCGGGACGAGCCCGGTCCGACCGGACGGCGTGGACAAGGTCACGGGCCGCGCCGAGTACGGCGCGGACATCAAGCTGGAAGGCCTGCTCTACGGCGCCACCCTCCGCAGCCCGCACGCCCACGCCCGCATCAAGCGCATCGACACCTCGAAGGCGGCGGCGCTGCCCGGCGTGAAGGCGATCGTGATCAACGCCGACTTCCCGCGCCAGGAAACCGGCGACCTGGACCTGGGCGAGGGCCGCGCGAACCCGATGTGGCTGATCGACAATGTCCTCGCCGGCGAGAAGGTGCTCTACCACGGGCACGCGATCGCGGCGGTGGCCGCGACCGACCTGCACCGCCCGTCCTGCACGACGAGCTCCGCACGGCCGTGCGCGCGCGCGGCGTGCCCGCCTCCCCGAACCGCCCGACGAACACCGCCATGCACATGCGCGTGGAGAAGGGCGACATCGCCGCCGGCTTCGCCGCGGCGGACGTGGTCATCGAGCGCGAGTTCACGACGAGCCAGTTCCATCAGGGCTACATCGAGCCCCAGAACGCGACGGCGCTGTGGAACCGGGACGGTGAGATCACCGTCTGGACCTCCACGCAGGGTGCCTTCTCGGTGCGCGACCAGGTCGCCGTGCTGCTGGACGTCGGTGTCGGGCACGTGAAGGTCGTCCCGATGGAGATCGGCGGCGGCTTCGGCGGCAAGATCAACGTCTACCTTGAGCCCGTCGCCGCGCTGCTCTCGAAGCGGACTGGACGCCCGGTGAAAATGTGGATGTCGCGCGCGGACGTGCTGCGCGCGACCGGGCCGACCTCCTCGACGTACAACCGTGTGAAGGTCGGCGCGAAGCGCGACGGCACGATCACGGCGGTGCAGGCGCACTTCGCCTACGCCGCCGGTGCCTACCCCGGCTCCTCCGTGGGCGCCGGCGTGCAGTGCGCCGTGGGGCCGTACGAGATCGAGAACCTGCAACTGGACGGCTTCGACGTGGTGACGAACACGCCGAAGACCGCGGCCTACCGGGCCCCCGGTGCGCCCGCGTCCGAATTCGCCGTCGAGGCGACCCTGGACGAGATCGCCGAGGCGATCGACATGGACAAGATGGACTTCCGCCTGAAGAACGCCATCGCGGAGGGCGGCCGGAACGCCTCCGGCCAGCCGCAGCCGAAGATCGGCGCGGCCGAGGTGATGCAGGCGATCAAGAACCACCCGCACTACACCTCCGAGATCCAGGGCGAAGACGTCGGCCGTGGCGTCGCCATGGGCTTCTGGTTCAACGGCGGCATGGAGTCGTCCTCCAGCGCCACCGTCTACCAGGACGGCACCGTGGGCCTGATCCTCGGCTCCACCGACATCGGCGGGACGCGGGCATCGCTGGCGATGCAACTCGCGGAGACGCTGGGCCTGACGCTGGAAGACATCAAGCCGCACGTCGTGGACACCGACTCCGTCGGCTACACCGCCGTGACCGGCGGGAGCCGCACCACATTCGCCGGCGGCTGGGTCGCCTACGACCTGGGCGAGGAGATCAAGCGCCAACTCGTCCAGCGCGCCGCTCGTATCTGGAGCGTGCCCGTGGATGACGTCCGGTACGAGGAGGGCGGCGTCAGCGGTCCCCCGGCGGAGGACGGCGCGCCGCGCCGCTATTCCTTCCAGGAGATCGCGGGCAACCTCCAGCGCTCGGGCGGCCTCATCGCCGTCTCAGCCACCTCGCGTCGCAACACGCAGGGCGCGGCGTACGCCGGTCACATCGTGGACGTGCATGTGGACCGGGAGACTGGCAAGGTCAGCATCCTGCGCTACACGGCGATCCAGGACGTGGGGACGGCCATCCACCCCGCGTACGTGGAGGGCCAGATCCAGGGCGGCGCGGTGCAGGGCATCGGCATGGCCCTCAACGAGGAGTACTTCTACGACGCGGACGGGCACCTGCTCAACGCGTCGTTCCTGGACTACCGCATCCCCGTGGCCAACGACGTGCCGATGATCGACACGGTGCTGGTAGAGGTCCCGAACCCGGGCCACCCCTACGGCGTGCGAGGCGTGGGCGAGGCCCCCATCGTGCCGCCGCAGCCGGCGATCCGGAACGCGATCGCGGACGCCATCGGCGTGCGGATGTACCACACGCCGATGAGCCCGAGCCGCATCCTGGATGAGATCCTCCCGAAGGAGTAGGTGGGGCGTCGCATGGCGACCGTTCACATCCCTGCTCACTGGCGCACACACACGGACGGCCGGTCGACTGTCGAGGTCGCCGGCCGTTCGCTTGGCGCGGTCATCGAGGCGCTCGGCGCCGCCTACCCCGGCCTGCGCGCCGTCCTGATCGATGACGGCGCACTCCGCGGCGAGGTCGCGGTCGCGATCGACTCCGTGATCACGGAGAACGACCCGCTGGAGCCGGTGGATGAGCGATCGGAGATCTTCCTGGTCCCGGCAATCGCCGGGGGCTGAGCAGGGACCTGACCTTCGGCCCCTTGCACCGCTGTACGCCCGAGGCGTACGCTCGCGTCTGGCGGGGATAGAACATTAGAACTGCTGAGCCGCGCATGCGGTCTCACAGTCAGCGTGCTGTGCCGAGGTAGCCCTCATGCCCGGTGGCCTCTCTCCCCGACGCTCCCCGGAACCCCGCTCGCTGAAGCGCGCCCTCCTGCGCCTCGATCTGCGTCGAGGTACGCCCGACCAGATCGGACAGGCCGTGCAGGCGATGCTGGACGAGACCGACATGCCGCTCAGCACGCGCGTGGAACTCCTCGGCGGGCTGATCGTCGTGGAGTCGCTGCGCCCCTACTGGTGTAACGGCCGCACCGCGCACGAAGCACACGAGGCGCTCCGGCAGGACGATCCGGAACTGGCCGACGCGATCGAAGCCCTCGCGCCGATGCTGCTGGGCCGCGCCCAGGCACGCGAGGATGCGGCTGCCGCGATCGAGGCGATCGAGGCGCTCCTCGGACCGAGCGCACCGGCGACCGAGTAGCGCCGCCCCGACGCACTGCGCCACGCCCCCCTGCGGTAGCGCCCGAAGGGGGGCCTATACTGGCGCGGTAGATTCAGCGGCCGTACGCGGACGTGCGTGACCCCGGCCGTCACCGCGAGGGGGCAGCGATGCCACGGGCGATCTGGCGCGGCGCGATCTCGTTCGGGATGGTCAGCATCCCGATCAAGCTCTACTCCGCCACCGAGAGCAAGGATGTCTCCTTCCGGCAGCTGGCCGGAGAGGATCTCAAGCCGATCCGCTACCTGCGCTGGTCGCCGACGCTCGACCGCGAGGTCCAGTTCGACGAGATCGTGAAGGGCTACGAGTACGCGAAGGACCAGTTCGTCATCCTGGACGACGAGGACTTCGAGCAGTTGCCCGTCCCCAGCAAGCACACGATCCACATCGAGCAGTTCGTCGCCGCCGACGAGATCGACCCCGTCTACTACGAGAAGCCGTACTACGTGGACCCCGATGACGTGGGGGTGAAGCCGTATGCGCTGCTCGTGAAGGCGATGGAGGAGAAGGGCCTGATCGCCATCGGCAAGCTCGCGATGCGGCAGAAGGAGCAACTGGTCGCGCTCCGTCCCCAGGACGGCCACCTGACGATCGAGACGCTGCTCTACCCGGACGAGGTCCGCGAGTACGAGGGCACGGACGTGTCCGATGTCGCCGTCTCCGACGCCG
>PHBR01000048.1:7564-27466 GCA_002840675.1 Chloroflexi bacterium HGW-Chloroflexi-9 | reverse complement strand
CGCCGCGAGCGTCGGCCGTGCGCCGGCCGCCAGCACCTGCAGGACGCGCGCCTTCACCGGGTCACCGGGCGCGGCCGGCGGGCCTACGCAGCCCGGGCAGCCGTGGGTGCACGCGCACCCCTCCACGAGGTCGTGCGCCATCTGCAGCAGCCGTTCCCGCTCGCGCAGGAGTTGCGCGGAGAAGCCGACGCCGCCGGGAACGCGCTCCCAGAGGAAGACCGTGGGACGCCGCGTGTGTGGCGCGCGCACCTGCACGTTCAGCGACAGGTCGCCGCGGTCGCACATCAGCAGCAGTGGCGCCACGCCCGCGAGCAACTGCCCGAGGCCCATCAGCGCCTGCTCAGCCTCCTCGCGCGTCCAGGCGGCCACGAGGTCCTCCGGGAGCGTGTGCCAGAAGGCGTCGGTGTGCAGGTCGTCCTGGGGCAGCCGGATTTTCCCCCAGCCGATGTTCTCGTGGGTGTGCAGGCGGATCTTCTTGAAGATCGTCGCGAGGAACGTGACCGCGACCTGCCCGGAGGCGCTATCGCCCTCGGCTTCGTCCTCGTTCAGCACGCGCAGGTCGACCGCCAGGTTCGCGTCCGTGTAGTAGTCCACCTCCACGGGCCGGACGTAGGCCTTCAGTTCTTCCCAGTCGAGCCGGTCAACGTGGTACTGGCGCCCGTCGTGGAGGTAGATCGCCTCGTCGTGCAGCAGCGTCATCGCGGAGGGCCGGTCGACCTCGCCGATGACGCGCGCGGGCGGGCCCTGGTCCACGATCACGACGTTCTGGTCCGGCCCCGTCCGAAGCGAGATCTCCACGGCCGGGTACGCCTCGCTCGTCCAGTAGGTGCGGCCGCGCGTCTGCTGCACCATCCCCTGCTCGTCGAGCGCCTCAAGGGCGACCTCCGCCGCGGGGCCCAGCAGCCCGCGCTCGTCGTCATCGAGCGGCAGCTCGAAGACGGCGCACTTCACGTGCTCCGCGGCGATGAGCGGGTTGTCCGGGTTGATGCGCGCGGACTCGACCGCCTCGCCCAGCAGGTAGTCCGGGTGCGCCACCGCGTACTGGTCGAGGGGTGACGAGCCCGCCACCATCACCGTCACCGAGGGCGTGTTGCTGCGGCCGGCGCGGCCCATCTGCTGTCTGGTGCTGGCGACGGTGCCGGGGAAGCCCGCGAGCACGGCCGCGTCCAGCCCGCCGATGTCAATACCGAGTTCCAGCGCGTTCGTGGAGACCACCGTGCGCACCGTGCCGTCGCGCAGGCCCGCCTCTACCTCGCGGCGCTCGTGTGGCAGGTAGCCGGAGCGGTACCCGCGCACCGGCTCGGGAATGCCGGGCGCGCGCTTCGGGCCGGGGAGTTCGCGCAGGTACTGCGTCAGCAACTCCACCTGCGTGCGCGAGCCGGCGAAGACGATCGTCTGCAGCCCGTGCTGCTGGAGGACGCCCGCCACGTCCGTCGTCGCGCGGACGACGCCGCGGCGGATGCCGAGTTCGCGGTTCACCACCGGCGGGTTGAACAGCCCCACCAGCCGCTCCCCCTGCGGCGCTCCGGACTCCTTGATTGTCACGACCTCGCGCCCGAGGAGCGTCGTGGCGAGTTCGCGCGCGTTCGCGATGGTCGCGGAGCAGCAGATGAAGACGGGGTTGGAGCCGTAGAAGCGGCAGATGCGCAGCAGACGCCGGATCACGTTCGCGACGTGTGAGCCGAACACCCCGCGGTAGGAGTGCAGTTCGTCGATCACCACGTAGCGCAGGTTCTCGAACAGCCTCGTCCACTTCGTGTGGTGGGGGAGGATGCCGCTATGCAGCATGTCAGGGTTGGTGATCACCACGTGCCCGGCCGTGCGTACCGCTCGCCGCGCACCGGGCGAGGTGTCGCCGTCGTACGTGTGCGTGCGGACATCGAGGCCGGCCGCGCCGATGAGTTCGTGTAGTTCGTGGAGCTGGTCCTGCGCGAGCGCCTTCGTCGGGAACAGGTACAGCGCGCGCGCCGCCGGGTCGTCGATGATCGCCTGCAGGACGGGGAGCGTGTAACAGAGCGTCTTGCCGGAGGCGGTGGGCGTGACGATCACCTGGTCGCGCCCGGCGAGGGCGTACTCAACGGCCTGCGCCTGGTGCGTGTACGGCTCGTGCACCCCTCGGGCGGTCAGCGTCTCCACGAGGCGTGGGTCGAGGCCGGTAGGCCAGCGCGCGTACTGCGCGGCGCGCGCCGGGAGGGTGAACCAGGTGAGGTCGCCCTCGTTCAGTTCAGGCGACGCCCCGAGGGTGGCCACGGCGCGTTCCACAGACATAACGGCACCCCTCGACGCTGCACTCGGCAGGACGAAGAGACGGTAACAGAACGAGAGTTCGGAACGCTAGTGCGGAATGGGCAGGCCTACGGCCGGATGATCAGTTTCCCCAGGCTCTGGCCGCCGGTGATCTGCGTCAGCGCCTCCGGCACGCCCTCCAGTCCCCACGTCCCGCCGAGGTGCGGCTTGAGCGTGCCGGCGAGGTGCCACGCGAAGAGGTCCGCCATTCGCGTCTGGTACTCCTCCGCGTCGCGGAGGTAGTCGCCGAGGCCGGGGCGGGTGAAGAAGATCGACCCCGCGCGTTGCATGAGCGACGTGTCGAGCATCCCCACCAGGCCGGATGCGCCGCCGAACAGCACGCACGTCCCCCGCCGCTTCGTCGCCAGCAACGACTGCTCTATGGTGGCTGCGCCCACCGCGTCGTAGACCACGTCCGCTCCCTCGCCGCCCGTGGCCTCCTTCAGCGCCTCGAACACGTCGCGCTCCGTGCGGTCGACGACGACCTGCGCGCCGAGCGAGCGGGCGAGCCGCGCCTTCCCCTCGCCACCGACCGAGGCGACGACGCGGGCCCCCTTCGCGACGGCGATCTGCACAAGCAGGTGGCCGACGCCGCCGGCGGCGGCGTGGACCAGGACGGTGTGCCCCGCCTGGAGGTTGAACGAGGAGGTGACGAGGTAGTGCGCGGTGGTGCCCTGCACCATCAGCGCCACGGCCACCTCGTCCGTCACACCGTCCGGGATGGCGACGGCGCGCCAGGCCGGGACAGCGGCATACTCCGCGAAGGCGCTCGGGAGCGGGTTCCAGTAAACGACGCGCTGGCCGGGCGTGAGGCCCTGGACACCCTCGCCCAGGCGCTCCACGGTGCCGGCGGCCTCGACACCCGGGATGAACGGCGGCGCGGAGCGGCGGGCGGTGCCGAGCACCATGCCGCCGTCCGCGAAGTTCACGCCCGCCGCGTTCACGCGCACGAGGATCTCGCCCGCGGCGGGGGCGGGTGTCTCCACCTCCGCGACGCGGATCGACTCGAACGGGCCGTACTCGGTGACCAGGGCTGCGCGCATCGTGTCCTCCAGGGCGGGCCGCCTTGGACAGCGGGGGACGGTAGGGTAGCGCCGGATGGAGGGCGCGTGCGGAACCATCTCGCGCTCCTCGGCGTTCTGCACTCAGCACAACTGTTGGCGCGTATTGGCGTGAGAGGTGGCGAGTGGTGCGCATGAGGATGACCGCTCGGGTGGCGTTGCTGGCGGCGGCCGGCGTGGCCGCGATGTTCCTGGGGGCCTGCGGTTCTGACGACCCCGATCCCCTGGACTCGGCGACCGGCCCCACGGTGAGCGTGGCAGTTCGGGAGGACGGCGGCCTGACCAGCGTGGAGGTTGAAGCGGTCGGCCTGGAGGCGAGCGCGGAGTATCTCGCCCTCCTGCACGCCGGGACGTGCGAGGCGGAGGGCGCGAGCGCGGGGCGTCTCGGGACGCTGCTTTCTGACGGTGACGGCTCGGCGTCGCTGACGACCTCGACCGTGCTCGTGGGCGCGGTCGGCGCGCCGACCGACCTCACGCCGGGCCTCCTGTCTGACGGCGATCACGTGGTGCGGGTCGTCCGTGTGGGTGGCGACGAGGCGGCCTGCGTGGCCGTCCCGTAAGGGGCCAATAACGGGATCGCGGCGCCCGCAACGCCTCACTCATCGTGTAGGCTCCCATCACGCGTGTAATGCACGAGATGGGAGCGCACCATGGCCGGCGTGCTTGATGGGATCCGGGTGCTGGAGTTCTCACAGATCGTGGCCGCGCCGGTCGCGGGGGTGAATCTCTCCGACTTCGGCGCGGACGTGATCAAGGTGGAGCCGCCGGGCGGCGAACAGACTCGCAACACGGGCGCGGTGGTCCCGCACGAGGGCAAGGGCTTCCAGGCACTGAACCGAGGGAAGCGCTCGCTCGTCGTCGACCTCCGAGACCCGCGAGGGCAGGCGATGATCCATCGGCTGATCCCGCAGACGGACGTGGTGCTGATCAACTACCGCTTCGGCGTCTCGAACCGCATGGGCATCGATTACGACACGCTCCGCGCGATCCGCCCCGACCTGATCTACTGGCAGAACACGGGCTTCGGTGAGCAGGGGCCGGAGGCGTACCGCGCCGGTTCGGACGTCGTCGCGCAGGCCTACTCCGGCCTGATGGTGAACGACGCGAAGACGGACGAGGACGGCGCGCCGGACCTGATCTCGATCCCAATCGCGGACATCGCCTCCGGCTTTGCCGCCGCGATGGGCGTGGGCATGGCGCTCTTCCACCGCGAGAAGACCGGTGAGGGGCAGTACCTCAGCACCTCGCTGCTGCGCACGTCGCTGTTCCTCCAGGCGGGGGTGGTCATGCGCGAGCCCGTGACGGACTCCGTCCTGCGCGACCAGATGCTCGCGGAGATCGAGGAGTCGCTGGCGGCCGGCAACTCGTACGACTCGCTCCTCGCGATCCGCAAGCGCCGAGGCGGCCTTCGCGTCGCCTTCCGGCTGTATTACGGCGGGTACCGCGCGAAGGACGGCGCGGTGGTGCTTGGCGCCCTCACGAAGACCAACCGCGACAAGATGCGCGACGTCATCGGCTTCCCGGAGGAGGACAGCGACCAGCCCGATTACGACTCCATGGACCCGGCGAACATCGAGCGGGCGCACGAGTGGAAGCGCCGCTTCCGCGCGCGCTTCCTCGAACGCACCGTCGCGGAGTGGGTGCGCGCCTTCGACGCCGCGGGCGTCCCGGTCTCCGCCGTCCGCAACCCCGAGGTGCTGTCGGACGACCCGCAGGTGGAGGCGGACGGCATGATGTGGGACATGGAGCATTCAGTCACCGGGCCGCAGCGCGTCGTGGGGCCGGCCGTGCAGATGTCCGCCACACCCACGCGCGTGCAGCGCGCCGCCCCGGCGCTGGGCGAGCACACGCTGGAGATCCTGGCGGGGGCCGGCGTCTCGCCCGCGGAGATCGCGGCGCTGTGCGAGTGCGGGGTGCTCGTCGCGCGGTAGGGGTGAGGCCTGCCCCTCCGCTATGCCTCGGAAATGCGCTTGAGGCCGGCCGCGGGGTAGGTGTCGCGGAAGTAGTCCGCGTCCCGCGTGGAGCGGAACAGGATCACCGTGCGCCCGTCGCGGTCGACGAGGCGCAGGCCCTCACTGGGCCAGCGCACGCCCTCGCCGGAGCCGGTGACCACGCGGATCGCCTGGTGCGGCAGGTGGTCCAGCACCGTCTCCGCGCTGTACTCGTCCAGCAGGCGCCGCAGCACCACATCGAACTGCAGGTCGCCGACGGCGGCGAGGATCGGGGCGCTGCGCGCGCCGTCCGATTCCCACAGCACCTGCACGGCGCCCTCCTGCTCCAGTTGTTCGAGGCCGCGGGCGAACTGCTTGGTGCGCAGCACGTCACGGTTACGGAGGCGTGCGAACTTCTCTGGCTCGAAGCGCGGGATCGCCTCGTACACGATCGTCGGGTCGGTGGTGAGTGTGTCGCCGATGCCGAGCAGGCCCGGGTCGATGATGCCGATGATGTCGCCGGGGTACGCCTCGTCCACGGTCTCGCGCTCGCGGCCGAACAACTTCTGGGAACCGCGCATGCGGATCTGCTTACCGGAACGGGGGTGGTAGACCTGCATGTCACGCTCGAAGTGGCCCGAGCAGACGCGCACGAAGGCCATGCAGTCGCGGTGCTGCGGGTCCATGTTCGCCTGGATCTTGAAAACGAAGCCGGAGAACGGCTCCGCGTTCGGCGGGATCGGGCCGCGCAGCGCCTCGCGAGGGCCGGGCGGGGGCGCGAACTCCGCGATCGCCTCCAGCAGCGTCTCCACACCGAAGTTGCTGATCGCGCTGCCGAAGAAGACCGGCGTGAGTGAGCCGGCGAGGAACGCGTCCCGGTCGAAGGCGACCCCGGCCTCCTCCACCAGCGCGACCGACTCCCGGAGGTGAGCGACGGCGTTCGCGCCGATCGCCGCCGCCAGCGCGCCATCGGTGTCGTCGAGCGTGCCCTCGATCACGGGCGCGCGGTGACGGCCGCCGGCGGTGCGCTCGAAGCGCAGCACGCGCTGGCCGCGCAGGTCGTAGACGCCCTGGAAGGACGGCCCATCGCCGATCGGCCAGGTGAGCGGCGCCGCGTCGATCTCGAGCGTGCGCTCGACGTGGTCAAGCAACTCCATCGGGTCGAGGGCGTCGTGGTCCATCTTGTTCACGAACGTCACGATCGGGATGCGGCGGGCGCGGCAGACCTCGTACAGCTTGCGGGTCTGCGGCTCGATGCCCTTCGCGGCGTCCAGCACCATCACCGCGCTGTCGGCGGCGATGAGCGTGCGGTAGGTGTCCTCTGAGAAGTCCTGGTGGCCGGGGGTGTCCAGCAGGTTGAAGCGGATGCCCTCGTAGTCGAACTCCAGGACGGTGGAGGTGACGGAGATACCGCGCTCGCGCTCCATCGCCATCCAGTCGGAGGTGGCGTAGCGGGCGTCCTTGCGCGCGCGCACGGAGCCCGCCGTCTCCACGGCGCCGGCGTAGAGCAGGAACTTCTCCGTCAGCGTGGTCTTCCCGGCGTCCGGGTGGGAGATGATCGCGAAGGTCCGGCGTCGCGCGATCTCCTGGTCGAGTGTGGGCATGGAGTGACCTCGGGCGTCTCGTCTGGGGTGCGGCGGTCGAGGCGTCCTACAACGGGGTCGGTCCAGCCAGTCGATCGGGCGGTGAGTCGGCGCGGGTGCGCCTGCACCTATTGGAACGCGGATGGCCCCCGTGCGGCAAGCCCGAGGTACGGCTAGCGCGCCCGCCTCCGGGGTGGCCAGCGGCGGCGCAAGACACCGACCACCACCAGCGTGGAGGCGAGCAGCGCCGCCGCGAGCACGATCGTGAGCGCCACCTGGAGCGGCGCACCCAGCGCGCGCACCGTGACCTGGTGCCAGCCGGGTGGGTCGATGTTCAGTCCCACGCGCGACACCGTGATCAGCATCAGCACGGCGGGCACAACGAAGCGGACGGCAGTCTCCAGCACTGCACCGAGGCGCGACCCGGACAGGCCCACCTCGGCCGCTAGCCAGCCGCGCGGGAGGTAGTGCATCACGGCGAGGGCGATGACGAGCGCGCTGACCGGCAGCGCCATCGTCCCCACGGTCTCGTCCAGCAGGTCGAGCACGCGCCAGCCTCTCACCTGCAGGTTCAGCGAGGAGTAACTCAGCGCCGAGGGCAGGCCGAGGAGCGCCACGAGCGCCGTGAGCAGCGCTGCGGCGGCCCGTCGCGTCAGCCTCGTGCGGTCGAGGACGGCGGCGACGCTCAACTCGAGCATCGACACCGCTGAGGTGAGCGCGGCGAGGAAGAGCAGGAGGAAGAAGGCGGGGGCGAGCCAGCGTCCGCCCGGCATCTGATCGAACGCGATCGGGAGCGAGGAGAACGCGAGCTCCGCACCGGCGGCGGGCGTCAGGCCGTAGGTGAACACGATCGCGAAGAGCGTCATCCCGGCGACCAGCGCCACCGCGACGTCCGCGATCGCGACGATCACGGCGGAGCGCAACAGGCTGGTCTGCGCGTCCGTGTAACTGCCGTAGGTCAGAAGAATTCCGAACCCGACCGAGAGCGAGAAGAACGCCTGCCCCACGGCTGCGCTCCAGAGCGCGGGCTCGGTCAGCACGGAGAAGTCTGGCTGGAAGAGGAAGCGCAACCCCTCGCCGAACCCGGAGAGCGTGGTCGAGTAGAAGAAGAGCACCAGCAGGATCACCAGCGCTGCCGGCATCAGCACCGTGGAGACGCGCTCGATGCCCGCGCGCACACCGAGCGAAACCACCAACCCCACGCAGAGCGTCGAGACGGCGAAGGCGGCGACCGGCGCGAGGCCGGAGGTGAACGTGTCGAAGCGGATCTCCTGGCCCGTGGCCGTCCCGGCGAAGAACGCGAGCGTCCAACCGGTGATCACCAGGTAGTACGAGAGGATGGTGAAGACCACCGTGGCGATCAGCCAGCCGACGACCTCAAGGCGCGGCGAGAGGCTGCGCAACCCCGCCACCAGGCTGGCCCGCAGCCGCCTCCCGGCGGCCAGTTCCAGCACCATCAGGGGGACGGCCAGCGCCGATACTGCCAGCAGGAACGGCAGGAGGTAGGCCCCGCCGCCGTTCTGGCCGACCACCGTGGCGAAACGCCAGATGTTGCCGATGCCAACGGCTGACCCCACTGCGGCCATGATGAAGCCGGCCCGGGACGACCACGTCTCCACATGCGCTCCCGTCTACCCAGCGGGCCGTGCTTCACGCTCGTCGTAGGCAGCGACGTCCGCGGCGGCGTCCGCCTCTGTCCCGGCAAGGTGTACGGCGGCGCGCCACGCGTGGTAGCCGAGGCGGTCGAGCCACATCATCGCGTCCACTTGGCGCATCGCATCGTCCGGGGACAGGAACCCGGCAGCGCGTGCGAGTAGTTCGCGCCGGTGATGACGGCGGTCCGCGGCGAGCGCCGCGGACATCGCACCGAGGTCATCAAGCGGGGCAGAACCGTCCGGCGCCGCGACCCAGTCCAGGGCTGCGTGGATCCCGCCGGCCAGGCGCATGCTCGCCTCGTGGAGGGGGCCGGGAGTCCGCGCAACGGTCGCGTGGTGCGACTCGGCGAGCGCGTCCAGCATCCGGTCGAGGTGGTCAATGGCGTGGAGCAGGTCCACATGGCGGTGGTACTCGGCCGTGGAATCGGGCGAGGTCCGCACTAGCGCGAGGAACCTCCTCGCCTCCGCCAGCGCGGGGCGGGCGTCCGCCAGCGCTCGGCCGTTCGGATGGCTGCCCCCGTCCCGGCCGAGGATCGCGATGATCGCCCGGTACTCGACCGTCGCCACGTTGAGCAGTGTCCGGCGGGCAGCCTCCAGCGCGACCGGGCTGATGCTCGCGACGGATGGGTCCAGATGTCGGGTCAGTGCGCCGTCCCGTTCGGGGATCAGCCGCTCGATCACCCTCGCGTATGGCGCCGCCACCGGCAGGAGCAGCGCGACACCGAGGAAGTTGAACCCCGTGTGGAACGCGGCAACTGCAATGGCGGGGTCATCCTGCAGCCCGGTGGCATCGGCCAGCGCGGGCACCAGGGGCAGCAACAAGAAGGCCGCCGTGGCGGTCAGCACGTTGAACCCGATGTGTGCGAGCGCGGTGCGTTGTGCCGGCGTGGACGCGCCGATGGCGGCGACCGCAGCGGTGACGGTGGTGCCGACGTTTTGTCCGACGACCAGTGCCGCCGCGGCCTCCAGCCCGATGGCACCGGTGAACACCGCGGTCAGGGTCGTGGCCACCGCGGCGCTCGACGACTGCATCAGCACCGTCATCAGCAGGCCAATACCGGCGAGCACCAGCCGTCCGCCGACCCCGTCTGCCGACACCGCGCCGAGGTCGATGTCATCCGCGAGGCCGGCCATGCCGTCCTGCATGAACTCGATGCCGACGAAGATCAGGCCGAACCCGGCGAGCGCGAGGCCGATCGACGCGGTCCGCTCGCGGCCGAGCAGCCGCATCAGCGCGCCCACCGCCACGAGGGGGAGCGCTACGGTTGCGATGTTCGCCTTCAGGCCGAGCACGGAGACGATCCACCCGGTGCTCGTGGTGCCGATGTTGGCGCCCAGGATCACCCCGACCGACTGCTGGAACGTGAGTAGTCCCGCGCTGACGAACCCGATCGTCGCAAGCGTTGTCGCGCTGGAGGACTGCACGAGCGCGGTGATCGCGGCGCCGGACGCGACCGCCTTCAGCGGCCCACCCGTCAGTCGTCCGAGGACGCCACGCAGCGCCCCTCCGGCGGCCGCCTTCAGGCCGTCCGTCAGGAGCACCATCCCGAGTAGGAAGATGCCGATGCCGCCGAGCAGCGTCAGTGCCACGCCTCACCCCCGCGGGTGATGGTACTGGAGGCGGATGGGACGAGGCGGACGACGAGTCCGACGGCGAGGGCCGGATGATCCACATGCTGGCGCGCGGATGGCTCTGGCGCGCCACGCCACGGCGGATGCCGATCCCCCCATTCGGGCCTCAGGAGGTGCCCGAACGTCCCTCGCTCGCCCCCAGGCGGCAACCTATGCTGGAGTTGTCTGGCCGGAGGTTCCGGCGAGGCACACGGTCGATCCGCCGGACGGCGGGGCCGAAGAGCTGCGGGCCTCCAGCCAGTGCTTCTGGTGGTTGCCGGGCTGCCGAACGGGAGTTCGCACCATGTCAGTCACCCCTCGCTCGCTGCGGGTCCGCACGCGTCACCTGGTTGCGGGAACGCTGTGGGGCGTCGCGGGCCTGACGCTCGCCCTCGCCGGCTGCTCATCGGGCGGTTCCGACGACGGGACGGCGGAGGGCACCGCCGAGTCTGGCGGCGCACGGTCCTCCATCACCTCGTACGAGGATGTCCGGCGCGCCACGATCCAGATCATCGCGCAGGGCACGCTCCGGGACCCGGAGATCGGCCTGGCGGATGCCTCCGGCGCCGGGAGCGGCTTCATCATTAGCGCGGACGGCCTGGCGGTGACGAACAACCATGTCGTGACCGGCGCCGCCACGCTGGAGGTGTTCATCGGTGGGGATCGCACCCGCAGTTACAACGCCACCATCATCGGCGTCTCCGAGTGCAATGACCTCGCGCTGATCGACATTGCGGAGCGCGAACCGCTGCCGTTCCTGGACTGGTCGACCGAGGAAGTGACCGCGGGCCTGGAGGTCTGGGCGGCCGGCTTCCCGCTGGGTGACCCGGAGTTCACGTTGACCCGCGGCATCATCACCAAGGCACGCGCCGGTGGCGACCTCACCGGGACATCTTCCATCGACCACACCATCGAGCACGACGCGAACATCAACCCGGGCAGTTCCGGGGGGCCGCTGGTCCGCGAGGACGGCCGCGTGATCGCGATCAACTACGCCGGTGGCCAGGTCGCCATTACGCCGCAGTTCTATTCGATCGCCGCGGACCTCGCGAAGCCCGTCGTGGACCGGCTGGCGCAGGGCGACTTCGAGTCGCTGGGCGTGAACGGCTGGGCGATCGCTGACGAGGCGGCGGGTATCACCGGCATCTGGGTCGCGGGTGTCAGCCCGGGCTCGCCGGCGGCGCGCGTGAAGTTGCAGCCCGGCGACATCATCACCTCGCTGAACGGCTTGCCGATGGGCACCGACGGCACCTTCCGTGACTACTGCGACGTCATCCGCACGAGCGGTACCCGGCCCATCGCCACCGAGGTGCTCCGCTACGACACCGGTGAGGTGCTCGTGGGTGAGATCAACGGCACCGAGGCGCTCACCGTCTCCTTCACCATTGGCGGGTTTGTCGAGGAGGATCTGCCGCCCACCCAGTCAGGTGGGTCGTACGACTACGTTAGCGTGGAAGACAACACCGGCCGGATGACGGTCGATCTGCCGCGCCAGTGGTCAGAGCTCGACACACTGCCGATTGACGATGCCGGCCGGTCCATGCCCGGGATCGCCGCCTCCGCGAACCTGGGAGCGTTCTACACCGGGTTCGATGAGCCGGGGGTCGCGCTCGTGGCGTTCGAGGGCGGCTCGATCGAGGGGGCGCTGAACGAGTTCGGGGCGGCGGATCCCGGCTGCAACCTGGCCGCCGAGGAGGACTACGACGACGGCCTCTACCAGGGCGTCGTGCGGTACTGGGATGGCTGCGGCAGCGGGTCGAGTGTCGTCGTGCTCCTGGTGGCGGAGCCCGCAGACGGCTCCATGCTGATCGTGGTGATTGGCCAGGCCCAGACCGAGCAGGACATCCAGGCGCTCGACCGCGTGCTCGGCACCTTCATCGTGGAGCCGCCGCGCTAGGCTCCTGTACTAGTGACACGCGCCAATAGCGCCCCCGGCAGGGGGCGCTATTGGCGCGTGCATGTGTGTGCTGCGACGGCGGGGGAGTGGCTAGATCCGGATGGCGCGGCCATGCGCGGGAGCCGCAGGCTTCGCGCTCCGCGCGGGCACGGGGCTAACCTCTCGTTCGCGGACCTCGACGGGTATGGCAGATGCCGCGGCGCGTGCGGGAGTGAGCGGGGCAGGGTGCCACGCGGGTGCTTCCTGCGACTCGAGCTCCACGAACTCCTTGAAGCGCTTCAGATCACCCTGAACCCGCAGGTTCACCAGGCGCGCGGTAGCGGCGACCCGCTCGGCGAGGCCGCGCGGCGTGTATTCGAGTTCGACGAACACGCTGGTCCCGTCACCGGCGCACGGCTCGAACCGCACCGCCCCTCGGTGCTGCGGGCCATCCGTGGAGTGCCACTCGATGGCGGAGTCGGGCGCGAGTCGGTCGATCGCTGCTTCCCAGGTGATGTCACGGCCCAGGACGTGCGCGTTCCAGAGCAGGCGACGGTCGTCCAGGTGCGTCACCTTCGTGACGGCGTCCATGAAGCGCGGGAACTCCTCGAACCGCGTCCACTGGTCGTAGACGGTCTCGATGGGGACGTTGACGACGATCTTGTGGGTGACGGTGTGCATCATGTTCCTGGTTCCTGCCGCCTTAGCTGAATCAACGTACGCAGTGATGCGTCACGGTCCCGCTACAGGTGCGTTGCAGTGTGTGACATCCCCCGGCAGATTGAGCGCGACGAGGCGGCGACTGTGTCTCCTCGTGAAACGAGCGCCCGGGCGGCACCGTTTGGCGCCGCCCGGGCGGGAGAGGGTGCAGATTCCGCGATCGCTGTCGGAGCGTATTGCGCCGACCGGAGTCGGACCGCCGAACTAGTCGCCGGTGACCTTGCGCTTGAGATCTCGGGCGCGGTCTGCCACCTCCCCGGCGATTTCCTGTGCCTTGCCCTGGGCCTGCTGCACCTTGCCTTCGGCCTGCTGCGCTTCACCCTTCCCGATCATGGTCTCGTTGTCGGTCGCCTCGCCAGCCTTGGCGCGGGCCTTCCCGGCCACCTCGTTCGCCTTGCCCTGGATCTTCTTCTTCTCGCCGGCCATTGCGGCCCCCTTTCATGAGGCCTTGAGCATCGCAGCGAGGCGTCACGCGCCCGCTACAGCCGCGTTGCGTTGCGGGCGCGCCTCGGCGCCTCCCGCGAGGTCCGGCCGGTGGACGCCTACGCCTGGAGGACGGCCGTCTCCACGCTGTTGATCATGGGGAAGAGCGCCGGGGCCAGGTGCCACGAGTCGCCCTCGTCGGCGCTGTGGAACAGCTGCCCGGTGTTGGTGCCCACGTACACGCCCGGGATGGGCAGGGTGTCCACGGCCATCGCGTCGCGGAGCACGTTCACGAACGCACCCTGCGGGAGGCCGCGGGTCAACTTCGTCCAGGACTCGCCGCGGTCGCGCGAGCGGTAGACCGCCATCTCGGCGCCTGGCACCCAGTGCTCGTAGCCGCTGATGCTCGGGCACACCCACACGGTGTCCGGGTTCTGCGGGTGCACCGCGATGCCGAAGCCGAAGTCCGTCGGCAGGCCCTCAGTGATCTCCACCCACGAGGCGGCACCATCGTCCGAGCGGTACACGCCGCAGTGGTTCTGCTGGTACAGGCGCGCGGGCTCCGCGGGGTTCATCACCACCTTGTGCACGCACTGCCCGTAGTCCGGATAGACCGGCTCCTGGTCGGGGAGGAAGTTCGCCCTCGTCCCCTGGTTCGCCGTCTCCCATGTCGCGCCGCCGTCCGTCGTGCGGAAGACGCCCGCGCTGGAGATCGCCACGTACATGCGCTGGAGGTCGCCCGGGTCGAGCACGACCGTGTGCAGGCAGAGCCCGCCGGCGCCCGGCTCCCAGGTCGGCCTCGTGGGGTGGTCGTTCAGCGAGCGGACGAAGTCCCACGTGCCGCCGCCGTCGCTGCTCTTGAACAGCGCCGCCGGTTCCACGCCGGCGTAGACCACGCCGGGCTCCTCCGGCCGTCCCGGGGTGACGTTCCAGATCTTCTCCAGCGTCAGCCCGGTCTCCACGGGGAAGGCGGGGCCGGTCTGCGGCTCGTCCCAGGTGTGGCCCAGGTCCGTGCTGCGGTAAACGCGCGAGCCGAACCACGGGTCGCCGACGGCCGCGAACATCGTGTCCGTCCGAGGGTCGAAGGCGAGGTGCATGACGTTCTGCCCCGCCAGGTAAGGGCCGCGCACGGTCCACTCCGCGCGCGCCGGCGCGCTCTCCAGCACGAAGGCACCCTTCCGGCTCCCCACCAGCACCAGAACTCGCTCAGCCATCTCGCGACCTCCCGCGTCCCCCTCGCTCGAGGGGCTCCCATCCGTGGGGAGGATAGAAGGAGCGCGCCCGTGTTTGTGAATCGGAATGGCACCCGGGAGGAGCCAGCGAGGAACTGGCGAGGAACTGGCGAGGACGAGGATGCGAAACGAGGAGTGAGGAGGGATATCTGCTAAGTGATCTTCAGCGGGACGCCCTGCTTGCACAGCGGGCAGTCCTCCGGCGTCCACGTCTGCATCTCCACCTCGGTCGCGGCGAAGAACGGCACGTCGCCGAAGTCCACCCGGCCGCCCGAGCGGTCCACCATCACGGCGACGCTGGTGACGCGACCGCCGGCCTTCTTCACCGCCTCGATCGTGTCGAAGACGGATTCGCCGGAGGTCATGACGTCGTCTACCACCATCACCGATTCGCCCGGCTCCAGGTGGAAGTCGCGCTGGAAGGAGCGCCCCCCCTCCGGGTCGCGTTCGCAGAAAATGCCGCGCAGGCCCAGTTGCCGTCCGACCTCGTACGCCAGGATGACGCCGCCGGTCGTGGGCCCGGCGACCGTGCGCGGCGAGTAAGCGCGGCCCGCATCCGCCATCTTGCGGCAGACGAGTTCGGTGTGCTGGGGCCATTGGAGCAGGTTGAACTTCTCCAGGTAGCGGTCCGAGTGACGGCCGGAGTTCAACTGGAAGTGGCCGTTCAGCACGGCGCCGCCCTGCTCCAGCGCGCGCATGACCTCCGGGTCTACCGCCATGCCAGCACCGTCCCAATCACCGAGGGCGTCCGCGCGAGCGTCTGCGCGGCCTGGCCCAGCCTGTGTTCCACCATCCAGAAGCGCGCGAACGGCCAGTAGCGGACATCCGCGCGGCCCACCACCTGGGACTCATCGATGAGCCCGAAGAGGTGTGAGTCGAAGGAGTTGTTCCGGTTGTCGCCGAAGACCAGCAGCTTTCCTGGGGGCACCGCGGTCGCCGGGAACTCGTAGTTCGGGGCCGCCTGGATGTACGGCTCATCCAGCGGCACGCCGTCCACGAAGAGCGTGGCGTTACGTACCTCCACCACCTGGCCGGGCACGCCGACGACGCGCTTGATGAAGTCCCGTTCGCGGGGCTGCTCTTGATAGATGAAGACGACCACGTCGCCGGGCTGCGGGTGCCCGAAGGGCCGCCAGCGTGCATCCACGCCCGGAATCCAGGTGAGGTCGAACTCCCGGTAAGCGAGCCGGTTCACGATCACGAATTCGCCGTTCTCGAAGGTCGGCAGCATGGAGCCGCCCTCCACGACGTAGTTGTGGGCGACGAAGCGGACCCCGACGAACATGATCAGGGCGAGCGCCACTACCTCCAGCACCTCGGCGAGGCCGGAGAGGCCCCACGGCCAGATGAGTGCGTGCCAGGGGCGGGGCTGCACCCACGGGTCGACCTGCGCGAGGCCGAGATGAGAGAAGGCCGGCTCGTCCGGGAGTAGGTCCGCGTCCGAGATCTCGCGTGATTCTGCGAGCAGATCCTCGTATGTCCGCTGGGTGCCCTCCGGCGGATCGCCATCCACGGCATCGAGGTCGGGGGCGTTCGGTGCCGGGTCGAGGAGCGGTTGGTCGCAGCAGGTTGATGCGGTCCACGGCCACCTGCGTCACCGCCTCGCGCGCCCGGTTCAGCGCCGGGCGCGGGTCGGTGCCGGTGGTCTCCGCAAGGGCGCGTGCGAAGGCGGCATGGATCTCGCTGGAGATGTTCACCTTGCGGATCCCAGCGGTCACCGCGGAGCGCATGTCCGCCGGCGTCACCCCGGACCCGCCGTGCAGCACCAGCGGCAGGCCCCGGACAGCGGCACGGATCTCCCGCACGAGCATGGTGTCGACGCGGCCCGCGAGCCCGTGCGCGGTGCCGACCGAGACGGCGAGCGAATCGACGCGGGTGTCTTCCACGAACCGCGCCGCCGCCTCCGGGTCGGTCAGCGCCGCCTCCGAGGTCACGACCCCCGGCTCGCGGCCGCCCACATGGCCGAGTTCGGCCTCCAGCGGCACGCGCGCCTCCTGCGCCACGGCGTAGGCGGCCATCGTCTCGCGCCGGTTCCGCTCCAGGGGGAACGTGGAGCCGTCGAACATGAGGGAGGAGAAGCCGGCGGCCACGGCGCGGCGCAGCAGCGCGATGTCCGGGCCGTGGTCCAGGTGCAGCGCCACCGGCACCGTGGCGCGCTGCGCGAGCGTGCGACCGACCGCCGCCGCCACCTCCACCCCGCCGATGTGCTTCAGGTTGGACGGGTTGAACTGCAGGAAGAGCGGCGCGCGACGCGCCTCTGCGGCGTCCAGGACGGCCAGCGCCATCTCCACGTTGGAGACGTTGAAGCCGGGGACGGCGTAGCCGCCGCGCTCCGCGCCGGTGAGGAGATCGAAGCCAGCGACGAGCGGCATGACCCCCTCCATCTGCGTCCGTGCCCTAAGCGGGGCCCATGCTAACCTCGGCCCGCGGGCGTGACGCAACCGCCCCGGCCCCTTCTCTGCGGTTCGCGAGCGCGTGTATGACCACTCCCCGCCCCGCGCCCACCGAAGCGGACGCCGCAATCGAGGCGTGGGTGCAGCGCGCGCGCGGCGGCGACCTGACCGCCTTCAACCAGCTCGTGCTGCGCTACCAGGACCCCGTATACGGGCTCACCCTCCGCATGCTCGGCGCGCCACAGGCCGCGGAGGACGCCACCCAGGAGGCGTTCATCCGCGCGTGGCAGCGGTTGGAGACGTTCCGGGGCGGCTCTTTCAAGTCCTGGCTCTTCACGATCGCCGCGAACCAGGCCCGCGACGAACTGAGACGGCGCGGCCGGCGGCCGACGACGAGCCTCAGCGGGAACAACGACGACGACGCCCTCCCGGACATCGACCCGCCGGACAACGACGCGACGCCGCTGGAGCAGGTGGAGCAGGCCGAACTGCGCGGCGCGCTAGAGGCCGCCCTGCGCACGCTGCCGGATGACTGGCGCGAGATCGTGGTGCTGTCCGACATCCACGGGATGGACTACCGGGAGATCTCGGACGCGACCGGCCTTGCCCTGGGCACGGTGAAGTCGCGCCTGAGCCGGGCGCGCGGACGGCTGCGCGAGGTCATCCGCTCCTCCCGGGAACTCCACGAGGCTGCCGAGCGTTTAGATGGCAGGCGGTGAACCCTGTGAACTGGTGGCGACAGCGTGCCCTGGAGGCTCCCTTGACCCCGCTGGAGCGGCTCGAGGAGCGCTTGTCCGCATACCTGGACGGGGAACTCACCTCCGCCGAGCGCTCGGCCGTTGAGGCAGAGCTGGAGGCGAGTGCCGAGGCGCGCGAGACGCTGGGCGACCTGCGGCTCGTGCGCTCGGCGCTCGTCACCTTTGATGATGTCCGGGCGCCGCGCTCCTTCGCGCTGGCCGCTCCGCCCGCCCGCATGCCCGCGGGCGGCAGCCTGGCGCTGATGCGCCGGCTGGAACTCTTCGTCCGTGCTGGCGCGGCCGGGGCGGCGCTTCTCTTTGTTGTTGCCGTGGTGCATGAACCCACCTCGCTCGCGACCGGCGGCGTTGCGGAGGATGCCGTGCTGGCCTTCGAGGCCACCGCGCCCGGCCCGGAGGCACTCCGCGCGGCCGACCCGGCCGGCCTCAATGTCGCGCCCGCCTTCGCGCCGGCGGAGGCCACAGTGGAGTCGGTGCAGCCGGCGGTGGCCCCGGCCCCTGCGAATGGTGCGCCAGTCCCGGCGCCATCCTCGGGCGGCGGGACGGGTGAGGGCGGCGTCATGGGCGCTGCCGGTGCAGACGGCGGCCTGGGTGACGGCACGGACGGCACGATGCCGGCCGACGGCCAGCCGAAGGGCGACGCGGTCCCGGCCGGTGCGGACACGTTCGCCACGGCCGCGAGCCCCGTCGATGACGGGCCGGGAACCATTCACGTCCGCGAGACGTCTCATGGTGTAGGTGGCGTGGCCCCCGCGCTCGCTACGCTGGCAGTGCTTCTGGGATTGCTCTCTGTACTGCTGTCGTTGCGGCATCGCGAGGAACATTCCTGACGGCAGATGGCAGGGCATGTGCTCTTGCCGCCGGCGGGTACGCCGCCCGTCACACTCGGAGGGAAAGGCAACACTCAGTCATGAACATCAAGACCATCCAACGTGGACTGCTGGCTGTGGGGGCGACCGCGCTCCTGGCGCTGGGCGTCGCGTGCACCCCGGAGACCAACGTCACGATCCCATCTGGCGAGACTGCCACGGGGATCACCGTGAGCGGGCAGGGCAAGGTCACGGTCCGGCCGGACATCGCCCTCGTGAACGTGGGCGTCGAGGTCACCGCGCCGACGGTCGCGGAGGCGCGGGCGCAGGCGGCAGAGGCGATGCAGCGGCTGCAGGATGCCGTGAAGGCCGCCGGCGTGCAGGATGCGGACATCCGCACGCAGTACTTCAACATCTACCCGCAGTACGTCTACTCCGAGAACGAGGCGCCCCGCATCGCCGCGTTCACGGTGAACAACCAGGTGGAGTTGAAGGTCCGCGACATCGACGCGGCGTCCGAGGTGCTGGACTCTGCGATCGAGGCCGGCGGGGACGCGGTCCGCGTGAACGGCATCAGCTTTACGGTGGAGGATCCGGAGTCCTTCCTGGCTGATGCCCGCCGGGTGGCCATTGAGAACGCCAAGGAGCGCGCTCAGGTCCTGGCGGACGCTGCCGGGGTGACGCTGGGCGCCGCCCGCTCCATCAGCGAGTCGTCCTCCGGTGGGGATGTCTACCCGTACGCGCGGGACGCGGCCGCCGGCCTCGGCGGGGCGCCCTCGCCGGTGAACGCGGGTGAGCAGGAGCTGACGCTGACGGTCTACGTGGTGTTCGACATCACTCGGTAGACCTGAAACCGGCCAGACCGGGGAGGCCGCCCGCGAGGGCGGCCTCCTGCGTGTCCCCGGATTCTGCGTTTCCCCACTCATGAGTGAGACAACCCCGCCGATAGTCCCTGAGTCGGGCTACCAGATGGAGCCAGAGGCGGACGGTCAGGTGATGCGGCGCACACTCCCCCATACGCTGCCGTGGGCGCTGATGCTCAGCGGTTCTGCCGCCATCTTCGTGGTGCTCGAGGGCAACCCGGGCTGGAGCCAGGCGCTCACCTGGCAGCAGCCCGCGGGCCATTTCTGGATCGTGAGCGCGGCCTCGATTGTCTGCCTCGTGGTCGCGCTCGCGGCGAGCACAGTGGCACTCCGTGTCAGGAACGCGCGGGTCCTGCTGCTCGCGCTCTCGTTCCTTTCCATGGCCGGCATCTTCTCCGTCCACGGCCTGGCCACACCGGGCTTCGTCCTTGACGCGCCCGTGCGTGCACCGGTTACCCCGAGCTCCGAGGCGGTCGTGGTCGCGCCCGCAGACGGCTACGGCAGTGGCGACTACGGGAGTTCCGGCGCCGCGCTTGCAGCGGTGCCCGCCGCGCCGACGGCCGCGGCGCCTGCGGTCGCTCCACCCCCCGCCCCGAGCCGCTTCCACAACGTCACGGGCCTGTCGTCACGCCTCGCGCTGTCGCTGGCGGCGCTGTTCCTCGCGGCCAGCGCCGTGAACTGGCCGGCGTGGTTCGAGGCGGGGG
>PHBR01000048.1:0-7445 GCA_002840675.1 Chloroflexi bacterium HGW-Chloroflexi-9 | reverse complement strand
CGGCGCGGCGATCCGCTTCGCCATCGGCTATCGCCGGAGCGGGCTGACGATGTACGGCGCGGTCACCGTCGGCGCGCTCATGCTGGTGCAGGCACAGTTCTCCGTGCACTTCGGGGCAACGTGGTCGGCCGTGTTCTGGCTCTACCACCTCCAGTTGCTCGCGGGGTTCACCGCCATCCTCTGGGGCGTAGTCGTCGCCTACTCGCAGGGTGCGACCACACGCTCCTTCGAGGCGCTGACCGTCACGGACGTGCTGGAGCAACTGCGCTCCGGCTACACCGAGTCGATCGTCACGCTCGCTGCGGCGCTGGAGGCCCGGGACGGCTACACGCTCGGCCACGGTGAGCGGGTGGCGGCCCTCTCCGTTCTCATCGGACAAGAGATGCGGCTGCCGGGCACGCGCCTGCGCGCGCTCGCGGGCGGCGCGCTGCTGCACGACGTGGGGAAGATCGGCGTGCCGGACGCGGTGCTGCACAAGCGCGCGTCACTGGATCCGGCGGAGTACGACGTCATCAAGGAGCACCCGGGCCGGGGCGCCGACATGCTGAAGGCCGCCTTCGACCGGCGGATCGAGGCGCAGGTCATCCGCCATCACCACGAGCGCTGGGACGGTACCGGCTACCCGGACCACCTCGCGGGCGAGGCGATCCCCCTTGAAGCGCGGATCGCTGCGGTCGCTGATGTGTACGACGCGCTGCGCTCCAACCGTGCGTACCGGCCGGCGTGGGAGCTGCGCGAATCGCTGCAGGTCATCAAGGCCGGCGCCGGATCGCATTTCGATCCGCGCTGCGTGCAGGCGTTCGTCGCGGTGGTCGATCAGTGGGAGCGGGCCTATGGGGCGCAGCACGTCGACTATGTGGAGCGGCGGCCGTACGCCGCCTGAGCGCGGACATCCGCGCAGTTGCGGGGCGACCGAGGTACCCGGATAGTCGTCGCCTCCGTGCCCCTGCGATGAGGTCGCCCTGATGCTTCGCCGTTCACTCCCCACCGTGGTTCCCTGGCTGGCCCTGCTCGGGGCCTCCAGCGCCGCGTTCGCCGTGCTCAGGGCGAACGCCGGGCTGGAGTCGCGCTTCACCTGGGCGTCCGTGGACGGGCACTTCTGGGTGGTTAGTGCGGCCGCCCTCACCTGTGCCGTCCTGGCTGTCGCCGCTTCCATCGCCGCGCAGCGCGCGAGGAACGCGCGGGTGCTGATGCTGGCGCTGGCGTTCTTGAGCATGGCTGGCTTCTTCTCAGTGCACGGCCTCGCCACGCCGGGGATCATCGTGGATGCCGCGCGTAGCACCTACGGCGGCGCGAGCAGCGGGTACTTCGCCTCCCCCGGCGGCACGCCGGTCCCGGCGGCATGGCTGTTCAACTTCACCGGCCTGTCGGGCCGCCTCGCGGTCACTGCCGCCACGCTCTTCCTGGCGGCCAGCGCCGTGCAGTGGTCGCCCGTGGTGGAGGCGGCGATCGTTCGAGGGCGACACGCGATCCTCGGCGGGCTGGTGCTGGTGATCGCGCTCTACGGGGCGGTTGGCCTGCAGCGGCCGGAGATCGTGCCGGCATGGCTGGCGGGTACGGCGTGGGTTTCCTGGACGACGATGGCGGTGGTGGTGGTGCTGGGCGCCTGGGCGGCCGCGCGCTACATCAGCGGCTACCGGCGTAGTGGCCTCGCGATGTACGGGGCGGTCGCGCTCGGCGCGATTCTGCTGGTGCAGGCGCAGTTCTCGATGCAGTACGGCGCCATCTGGCAGGGCACCTTCTGGCTCTATCACTTCCAGTTGCTCGCCGGCTTCACCGCGATCCTCTGGGGCGTCGTCGTGGAGTACGCGCGCGGGCGCACCGTCCAGTCGTTCGCCGCCCTCACGGTCTCGGACGCGCTGGACCAGTTGCAGGCCGGGTACACCGAGCCGATCGTCGCGCTCGCGAAGGCGCTCGAGGCCCGCGACGGCTACACGATCGGCCACGGCGAGCGCGTTGCGGCGATGTCCGTGCTCATTGGGCAGGAGTTGCGGCTGCCGGCGTCCGCGCTCCGCTCGCTGGCTGCGGGGGCGCTGCTCCATGACGTCGGGAAGATCGGCATCCCGGACGCGATCCTCCACAAAGCGGGCCGGCTGACGGACGAGGAGTTTGGGGTGATCCGGGAGCACCCGGGCCGCGGCCACGAGATCCTGCGCTTCATCTACAGCCAGCAGGAGGAGGCCCTGGTCATCCGCCACCACCACGAGAAGTGGGACGGCAGCGGCTACCCGGACGGACTCGCGGGCGAGGCGATCCCCCTCGGTGCGCGGATCGCGGCGGTGGCGGACGTGTACGACGCGCTGCGCTCCAACCGCTCCTACCGCCAGCCGATGACCCCCGCCGAGGCGGCCGAGGTCATCCGCCAGGGCACCGCGCAGCACTTCGACCCTCGGTGCGTGGAGGCGTTCCTGGCCGTCGCCCCCCAGTGGGACACCCGCTACGCCGCCGCGCACGTCCCCTACGCCGAGCGCCGGGAGGTGGGGGCGTGACGCCCCGCGACGGCCGCCTGGGACGCCTCGCGACCTGGTTCGTCGCGGTGAATGTCGCCACGGTCGGGGCGGCGATGCTGCTGACGCGCGTGGACGCGGGGGCGGCGGTGCGCCAGATCGCGCTGCTCTGCGGCATCGGCGGGTAGCCTCGGCATCCGGGCGCGCACCGGCCGCCGATGGTACGCTCGCGGCCATCACCCCATCCTCTCCCCGAGGACAGCCGAGGGCTCCCGTTGGTACTCAGTGACCGCTCGATCCGCGAGGCGCTGGACACCGGCCGACTCGTGGTCGACCCGCTTGGCGAGAACGCCATCCAGCCCGCTTCGCTCGACATCCGCCTGGACCGGTATTTCCGTGTCTTCCGCAACCACCGCCAGCCGTACATCGACGTGCGCGAGGAGATGCCCGAACTGACGGAACTGGAAGAGATCGCGGACGACGAGCCGTTCGTCCTGCACCCCGGCGAGTTCGTGCTGGGCTCCACCGTGGAGCGCGTCGAACTGGCGAACGACCTGGTCGCGCGCGTCGAGGGCAAGTCGTCGCTGGGCCGCCTCGGGCTGCTCGTGCATGCGACTGCGGGGTTCGTGGACCCGGGCTGGAAGGGGCAACTGACGCTGGAACTGTCCAACGTCTCCACCCTCCCGATCCGTCTCTACTACCACATGAAGATCGGGCAGCTGTCGTTCCAGAACCTGACCACGGCCGCCGACCGGCCGTACGGGCACCCAGACCTGAAGTCCCGCTACCAGGGCCAGTCCCGCCCCACCGCCAGCCGCATCTTCCGCGATTACCAGCCCGGCTCCTGAGCGGGCGGGAGGCGCGAGCGTGCCCTCCGAGTTCATGACCGCAGCGCTGGCCGAGGCGGAGAGCGCCCTCGGCACCACCTCGCCAAACCCGGCCGTGGGCGCCGTGGTCGTGCGCGACGGCCGCATCGTCGGACGCGGCCGCACGCAGCCGCCCGGCGGAGCGCACGCGGAGGTGATGGCGCTGCGTGAGGCGGGCGAAGCGGCGCGTGGCGCCACCGTATACGTCACGCTGGAGCCCTGCTCCCACCACGGTCGCACCCCGCCCTGCGTCGACGCGCTGCTCGCCGCCGGCGTCGCCGAGGTCCGTTACGCCATCGGTGACCCCGACCAGCAGGTGTCCGGCCGGGGTGACGCGAACCTGCGCGCGGCCGGTGTCCGCGTGGAAAGCGGCGACGGCGCCGCCGAGTCGGCCCGACTGCTGGAGGCGTACCTGCACCACCGCCGCACCGGCCGCCCGCTCGTGATCGTGAAGTTCGCCGTGAGCCTGGACGGCCGCATCGCCGCTGCCTCGGGCGACTCGCGCTGGGTCTCGGGGCCGGAGGCGCGCGCCTGGGCGCATCGCGAGCGCACGAGGCTGGACGCGATCGCCGTCGGCTCGAACACCGTGCTCGTCGACGACCCGGAACTCACCGCGCGCCCGGAGGGCGTCGTCGACCCACACCAGCCGTTGCGGGTGGTGCTGGACAGCCAGGGGCGGATATCGCCCACTGCGCGTGTGCTGCGGAACGGGGGCGCGCTCGTCGTGACCACCGCGGCTTCCTCAGCCGCCTGGCGCGCCTCGGTCGTCGCGGCCGGCGCGGAGGTGCTGGAGGTGCCTGCCAGCTCGGATGGTCGCGTGTCGCTGCCGGCGCTGCTGGATGCCCTGGGTGGGCGCGGTGTGCTGAGCATGCTCGTGGAGGGCGGCGGCACCCTCCTGGGGGCCTTCTTTGACCAGCGACTCGTGGGTCGCCTGTATGCTGTTATCGCGCCTGTCATTATCGGCGCCTCGAAGGCCCCGTCCGCCGTGGCGGGGGTCGGGGCGGAACGGATGCGGGACGCCCCCCGGCTGCGCGACCTCACGGTCGAGCGACTGGGCGAGGACACGCTGATCGCGGGCGTACCGGTGTGGCCGGACGCCACGGACGAAGGCGGGGACGGGTAGTGTTCACCGGCATTATTGAAGAGGTCGGACGGGTACGCCGTCGCGAGGGTGGCGAACTCGTGATCGAGTGCCACGAGATCCTCGAAGGCTCACAACTCGGCGACTCGATCGCGGTCAACGGGGTGGATCTCACGGTCCGCACCATGGATGGCGACTCCATGAGTTTCGACGTCATGCCAGAGACGTTCCGGCGCTCCAACCTCGGCTCCATCGAGCCGGGCGAGGCCGTGAACCTCGAGCGGTCCGTGACCGCGGCCACGCGTCTCTCCGGGCACATCGTGCGCGGGGTCGTGGAGGCGACATGTCGCCTGCACTCCCTCATCCCGGAGGGCGACGCGATCATCGTGCGGTTCGAGACGGACGCGGAGCACCTGAAGTACATCGCCATGAAGGGCCCCGTCTGCGTGGACGGGATCTCGCTCACGGTGATGGCGAAGGACGCGAGTTCGTTCTCCGTCTCCGTCGTGCAGTACACGCAGGAACACACGAACCTGCTCCAGAAGCAGCCCGGCGCGCTGATCAACCTGGAGACGGACATCCTCGCTCGCTACATCGAACAATTGCTGGAGGCACGCGCGGCGACCACGTCGGCGTCGACGCAGTAAGGGAACAGCAGATGGCAACTCGCAAGGCCCAGCCGCTGGGCGACACCGCCCCCACCACCCGCCGCGCGAAGGCAGCGACGGAGCCTGCCGCGAAAGCGGCCGCGGCTGCGCCCACCTCGGTGCGCGCGAAGCGACGCCCGGACGTGATGATGACGGTGGAGGAGGCGATCGAGGAGATCCGCCAGGGCCACCCGATCATCGTGACTGATGACGAGGACCGCGAGAACGAGGGCGACATCGTCATCGCCGCGCAGTTCTGCACGCCGGACATGGTCAACTTCATGGCCGTCCATGCGCGCGGCCTGATCTGCGTGCCGGTGACGGAGGAGCGTGCCGAGGCGCTGCGCCTGGACCCGATGACTGACCACAACACGGCGCCCCTCGGGACCGCGTTCACGATCTCGGTGGAGGCAGCCACCGGCGTCACTACTGGCATCTCAGCCGCCGACCGCTCGCGCACCATCCGCACGCTGGCCGACCCGCGTGCGACCGCTGCCGATTTCACGCGCCCCGGCCACGTCTTCCCGCTGCGCGCGAAGCCGGGCGGGGTGCTCGTGCGCGCCGGCCAGACGGAGGCGTCCGTCGACCTGTGCCGCCTCGCCGGCCTCGACCCGGCCGCGGTGGTCTGCGAGATCATCAAGGAAGACGGCACCATGGCCCGGATGCCAGACCTGGTGAAGTTCGCGAAGAAGCACCACCTCAAGATCCTGACGGTCGCCGACCTGATCACCTATCGCATGGCGCACGAGCGGCTCGTGGAGCGCATCGACGAGATCCAGATGCCGACCCTGTACGGTGACTTCCGCGCGATCGGCTACCGCACGATCATTGACAACAAGGAGCATGTGGCGCTCGTCATGGGCGACCTGACCACGCCCGAGCCGGTGCTGATCCGCATGCACGACAAGTGCCTGACCGGCGACGTCTTCGGCTCCCTGCGCTGCGACTGCGGTGAGCAGTTGGACGTGGCGATGCGCAAGATCGCGGAGGCCGGCCGCGGCGCCATCGTCTACATGGACCAGGAAGGCCGAGGCATCGGCCTGCACAACAAGCTCCGCGCCTACAAGTTGCAGGAGGAGGGCCTCGACACCGTCGACGCCAACCTGGCGCTGGGGCTGCCGGCGGAGAACCGGGACTACGGCATCGGCGCGCAAATCCTCGTGGACCTCGGGGTACGCGAGATGCGGCTGATGACGAACAACCCGATCAAGATCCGTGAACTGGACACCTTCGGCGAACTGCGCGGCGCCGGCCTCGATGGCTATGGCCTGCGCGTCGTGGAGCGCGTGCCGCTGGAGGTGCAGTCGAACCCGCACAATGTCCGCTACCTCCAGACGAAGCGTGACCGCATGGGCCACCTGCTGGACCAGGACATGCCGGGACAGGGGTCGTAGGTGGTCCACACGTACGGTGACGGCCAGCCGGACGCCCGCGGGCTCCGCGTCGCGATCGTGGTCGCGATGTTCAACGACCAGATCACGCGCAAGATGCGCGACGGCGCGCTCCAGACCGCGATCGAGATGGGCGTCGCCGAGGACGACATCGAGGTCTACTGGGTGCCGGGCGCCTTCGAACTCGCCCTCGTCGCGCAGCGCCTCGCGGAGACCAGCGACTACGACGCCATCGCCGCGCTGGGCGCGATCATCCGGGGCGACACGCCGCACTTCGACTTTGTTGCGACCCAGACGGGACGCGGCATCATGGATGTGACGCGCGAATACGGCCTCCCCGTCGCCTTCGGCGTCATCACCACGGACAACCTCGCGCAGGCGGAGGCCCGTGCGGGTGGCGAGGTAGGGAACAAGGGCAGCGAGGCGATGTACGCCTGCCTGCACGTCGCAGCACTGCTCCGCGTCATCGATGAGCGGGAAGCCACAGCCGAGGCGTAACGATGAAACTACCGGACGAACTGAAGCACCCCAGCGGCGGCGAGCATGTGGACGAGCTCGCGCACAACGTGCTGAGCCTGGCGCACGAGGCGCTGGACCGGTTCCCCGAGGTGAAACGCCGCAATATGTTCCTCGCGGGCGGCGCGGCCGTCTCCTCCGCGCTGGTGATCGCGGCCGGTGTCGCGATCATGAAGCGCGTCCGTGCCGGGCAGCGTCCGGAGGACGCGGTGCAGGACGTGACCGAGGAAGAGCTCGAGGGGCTGCGCCTCGTTGAGCGCGAGCACTACCGTCCGCCGGCAGCCGAAGATGAGACGACCGAGGGCGGCGAGGGCTCGACGAAGCCCGCGACCGGTACCGACTAGCCGCATCCCCAGTCCAACGAAGACGGCCCCCTCATCGAGGGGGCCGTCGTTCTATGTGTTCGAGACAGGCGCCGGGCTAGCGGCCTCGGCCTCCGCCGTAGCCACCGTCGCGGCGGCCACCGCCGCCGCCACCCCCGCCATCGCGACGGCCGC
>PHBR01000047.1 GCA_002840675.1 Chloroflexi bacterium HGW-Chloroflexi-9 | reverse complement strand
TGCTACGAACGGGCCTGGTCGAGGTTCTTGTCGCGGCGTCGGTGTGCCTCGCGCTGCTCGCCTCGCCCGCACCCGTGGTCGCGCAGACGCCGCCGGCCACGACCGCCACGCCCGTCGCACCCGCCACGCCTGTTGCACCCGCCGCGCCCGCCCCACCTGCCCCATCCGTTGCGGCAGCCGCCACGCCCTCGATGGCTGCGCTGCAGACGGAACTGCAGCGGCTCATCAACGGCACGAAGGCCGGCGGCGAGTACGCGGTCGCCGTGACCGACCTCCAGACCGGCGAGACGATCTCCGTCAACGGCAACCGGCCGCACCTCGCGGCGTGCAGCGTCAACCTGTTCGTGCTGATGCAGGCGATGCTGGACCTGCAGAGCGGCCGTGTTCGCGAGGATCAGGTCGGGGCGCTGATGGCGCAGACGATCTACGCCAGCAACGCCGTGACCGCGCACTCGCTCTACGGCGTGCTGGGCGACGGCGACGTGCTGCGCGGCCTCCGGCGTGTCGGCGCGCTCATCGACCGCCTCGGGATGGACGACACCATCCTGGACCATCCGCCCGGGTTCGGCCGCGAGTCGCTCAGCATCGACCGAAACAACTGGATGACCGCGCTCGACATGAACCGCGCCCTGAAGGCGATCTGGGACGGCCCGATCCTGGAGACGAAGTGGCGTGACGACTTCCTCGAACGGCTCGTGAAGGTGAAGCCGGGCCTGAACTACCTCACCGCCGTGGTCCCCGGCGTGGTGAGCCACAAGAACGGCTTCTTCCAGGCGAGCGACGGCACCTACGTCGACAACGACGCCGGGATCGTCCGCTTCACCCACGAGGGCAGGGAGTACGCGTACGCGATCTCCTTCTTCGCCCAGTGGGTGCCGCAGAAGTACGGCGACCTCCCCCTGGGCCAGTCGATCGCCTTCACGACGTGGGAGTTCCTCCAGACCCGGTACGGCGAAGCGGAGTAGGGTGCGGAGGGCGCGGAGTTGTCCTACCTCACCCCGCCACTACCGACGCCTCCAGCGCCGCGCGCACGTCCGGCGGTAGCTCCGAGGGGCGGCCGTCCGCGTCCAGCCACACCTGCGCGGAGGAGCCAGTCGCGGCCTCGACGCCGTCGTCGACGCGGTGATGCGGTAGGCGAGGCCAAAGGAGCGGCGTCCGACCGTGCTCGTCCACGCCGACACCAGCACGCGGTCACGGTGCCGGAGCGGCGCCAGGAAGCGGCAGGTCGTCTCGGCGATCGTGAAGGCGCGGTCGGCGACGCCGGGCGGCCTCGGTCGCACCACCACGCCGAGGCGCGACAGGTGTTCGAGGCGTGCCTGCTCGAAGAACTGGAAGAACCGCGAGTTGTTCACGATCCCGTCGCCATCGATATCGGTGGACCGGATCCAGATCTCGATGCCCGTCTCGTGGTCGTCCATCGTCCCGGCTCCTATCGCGCAGTGACCGCCTTCGCCGCGGCAGCGCCAGCGGTGCGGCCGAACACGGCGCCGGCCATGAGGCCCGTGCCGCCCGGGTAGTTGTGCCAGAACAGGCCACCGACGACCTCGCCGCAGGCGTAAAGGCCGGGCATCGGCGTGTCAGTGGTGTCGAGCACCTGCGCGGAGTCCGCCTGGATGCGCAGACCGCCGAAGGTGAAGGTGATGCCGCACGTAACGGCGAAGCCGACGTACGGCGGTTGGCTCAGCGGCAGCGCCCAGTTCGACTTCGGCGGGTCGATGCCGCGTGTGCTGACGCCGTCCAACTTCGAGGGGTCGTAGTCGCCCTCGCCGCAGGCCTGGTTGTACGCCTCAATCGTGCGCACAAAGCCGCCGATGTCGATGCCGAGCTGGTCGGCGAGGTCGGGGAGGGTCATCGCCTCCGCCTTCGTCGCCTCCTTGATGCGGTACTCGTCACGCAGGCGGGCGACCGTCTGCTGGTCGAAGATCTGGAAGGCGACGGCGTACGGCTGCTTCAGGATCTCGCGCCCGTACTTCGCGTAGGTGTAGTTGCGCAGATCCGCGCCCTCGTCCACGAAGCGCTCACCTCGGGCGTTCACGATCACGCCGAGGGGGTAGGAGTGCTTCTGGTACAGGTCGCCGATGCGGCGGTTCCCCGTGGGCGGCGCGTTCATGTCCCAGGCGACGGCGTGCGCGCCCGACCAGTGGCCGTACGACTGCGCGCCGGCATCGAGCGCCGCGCGGAGCATCTCGCCGGTGTTGTGGCGGGTGCCGCGCACCTTCGCGACCTCCCACCCGGCACCCAGGTAGCGCGTGCGCATCTCGGCATTGGCCTCGAAGCCACCACAGCCGAGGACGACGGCGCCCGCGCCGAGGTCGTGGAAGCCGGTGGCGTCGAAGACGCGCACGCCGACGATCCGGCCAGTCTCGTCCTGCAGGACGTCGCGCCCGCCGCTGCCGTAGCGCACGTCGATGCCGTGCTTCGGCAACTGCGCGAAGAGGCTCTCCGAGATGCCCTCGCCGCCGCCGACGCCCTCCGTGATCATGCCGCCCCAGAAGCGGAGCTTGCCGTCCACCTCGTAGGCCTGCCGGCCGTACATCAGCACCCAGCGCTGGCCGGCGACGCGGCTCATCCACTGCACCGTGGGGTAGGCGTTCTGGATCAGGTAGTCCACCATCGACTCGTCGGCGCGGCCCTCGGTCACGCGGACCAGGTCCTCCTTGAACTTCGATGCCGGGTAGGAGCCGACATCGATGCGGTCGACTTCCTCGTCCGACAGGTCCGGGATCAGTGCGCGGATGTCATCGAGGCCGTTGTACGGGAACCGGTAGCCACCGCCGGTGAAGAAGGTGTTGCCGCCGCGCTCACCCTCCTCCGCCTTCTCGATCACGAGCACGGAGGCGCCCGCCTCGCGCGCGGCGATGGCGGCGCAGAGCGCGGCATTCCCCGCACCGACGACGATGACGTCCGCGACGCGCGGCGGCAGGCTGGAGGACGAAACGACGGCCACGACGGGCTCCCCTCTGGGCAGTTGGTGAATCGGACGGTGCGAGGCGGCTAGCCGCCCCGGCGCTGCTTCTCGCGCTCGAAGTTCTCCATCGCGCGCTGCACCATCGGGCGGCGGCGCTGGCCGGACTCGATCGGCTTGCTCAGCGCGAAGCCGGGGTCGGCCTCGCCGGTCTGGGAGAGCATGTGGTGCGCGAAGGAGGCGTGGATGTGGGGCGTGAAGCCCTGCATGTCCTGCGCCTGGTTGATCGCGATCTTGATCATCCGCAACTGGAACGGGTCGTTCTCCGCCACGCGGGACGCGTACTCCATCACCTCCGCGTCCAGGTCGGCGAGCGGCACCACACGGTTCACGAAGCCCAGGTCGTGGGCCTCCTGCGCGCCGACGAAGCGGCTCTCGAACAGGATCTCCTTCGCCTTGCGGTGGGAGAGATCCCACGGCACGGAGAAGTACTGGAAGTTGGCCGGCAGGAACATCGAGTTGTCGGCCGCGAAGATGATGTCGCAGGAGGAGGCGAACGCCCAGCCCGCGAAGATGCAGTAGCCGTGCACCGCGGCGATGGTCGGCTTGGGGAGGTTCCGCCAGCGCAGGTTCACCTCCACGTTCATGTCCCACGACCGGCGGTAGCGGCCGCGCAGCCCCTCCTCGATCGGGCGCGCCTCACGGTCCGCCTTCTCCTCCGGAGTGCCGAGGTCATGGCCGGCGGAGAAGTGGTCGCCGGCACCCATCAGCACCACGACGCCGACGCCGTCATCCTCGCCGGCCTCGATGAAGGCGGCGTCCACCTCCTCCGTGACCCGGCGCGACAGCGGGTTTCGCTGCTGCGGCCGGTTGAGGATGATGCGACGGACGCGCCCCACTTGCTCCGTGCGGATGAACTCGTAGTCGGTCATGACGCGCCTCTCGCGTGATCCTCGTTCGTTCGGGGCCGGCCGCTAGTCCGGTGGCCCCATGCCGGAGACACCCAGGCGCTCCAGCTCGTCCACCTCGGCGTCGCTCATGCCGAGGATCTCCGCCAGCACCTGGCGGGTGTGCTCACCCTGCAGCGGCGCCGCCCGCACCTCGGTCGCGGGGGTGCGGCTGAAGTGCAGCGGGATGGTGACCTGCGGCCACGTGCCGGCCTCGGCGTGGGCGACCTCGCGGACGACGCCGCGCGAGCGCAGGTGCGCGGCCTCTGCGACCTCGAGCGCGTTGAGGACGGGCGCGGCGTAGATGCCGGCGGCGGAGAGCCGCGCCGCGAGTGCGTCGCGGTCCTCGGTCGCCGTCCACGCACGGATCTCGGCATCCAGCGCGTCCTCGTTCGCCTTGCGGTCAGCGTTCGTGGCGAAGCGGCTGTCCTCCGCCCAGGCGCGCCCGGCGATCGCGCAGAGCGCGGCCCACTGCGCCTCCGACTCCGCGGCGAGCGCGATCCACCGTTCCGTGCCGGCGGCCGCATAGATGCCGTGTGGTGCGTAGGTGGAGTGACGGTTGCCCAGGCGATCGCGCTGCCGGCCGGTTAGGACGTACTCCAGCGCGGAGTCGCCCACCATCGCGAGGTTCGCCTCCTGCATCGACAGGTCGATGTACTGGCCTTCGCCCGTGCGGTCACGGTGCCGGAGCGCGGCGATGATCGCGCCGAAGGCGTTGAAGGCGGCCACGGCGTCCGGGTACATCTGCCCGGAGTTCATCGGCGGGCCGTCCTCGTAACCGAGCAGCGCCGACTGCCCGGAGGTCGGCTCGATCGTGCCGCCGATGCCGGGGATGTTCGCCCACGGCCCGTCATGCCCGTAGGCGGAGAGGCTCGCGAGGATGATGTCCGGCTTCAGCGCCCTGAGCGCCTCGTAGTCCAGCCCGAAGTTGCCCATCACGCGCGGCGAGAAGTTCTCCGCGACGAAGTCGGCGTGCGGCACCAGCCGCCGGTAGACCTCGATCCCCTCGGGGGTGCCGAGGTCGAGCGTGATGCAGCGCTTGTTCAGGTTCACGGAGTTGTAGAGCGCGCTGACGTTCCACGGGTGCTGGGCAGTGGGGACGTCCTTGATGCGGCCGGCGATCGGCGCCGCGTAGTCGCCTCGCCAGGAGTCGGGGCGCTTGCGCACCTCCACCTGGATCACGTCCGCGCCCAGCATGCCCAGCAGCGCCGTGCAGTAGGAGCCGGCCCACGCCTGCGTCAGCACGATGCCGCGCGTCCCAACGAGGGGCCCCGTGAGGTTGATGCCGGCGGCGGCGTTCTGCATCGTCATCGTCCGCCCTCCTCCTTCGGCCCGATCACGCCGGACTCGTACAGGGTCAGCAGGTGGTCGTCCGTGATCCCGTTCACGGTGCGGAGCACGTCGAACGAGTGCTCGCCGAGGCGCGGCGGCCGCCGGTCGAGCGTCGCCGGCGTCGCCATCATGCGCAGCGCCGGGCCGGGATATTCCGGGCCGTCGGGCGCATTCGCAGGCGCGCGCCAGAAGCCACGCTCTCGGAAGTGCTCGACGGCGCGCAGTTCCTCCATCGTCAGGACCGGCCCGGCGACCACGCGGCGCACCGCGAGCTCATCGAACAGGTCCATCTTCTTCCAGGTGCTCATCGCCTCGGTCACGCGGTCGACGTACTCGTCCTTGTGCGCCTGCCGGTAGAAGGAGGCACCCCAGCGCGGGTCCTCCGCCAGGTCGGGCAGCCCGAGGAGGTTCATCGCGTCCCGCCAGAAGTGGGCGCGGCTCAGGGTGAGCGCGAAGTGCCCGTCCTGCACCGGCACAGGCCCGGCCATGAGGTCCGCGGAATCGCGGCGACTTTGCGGGGAGCCGGCATACACGGAGCGCAGGAAAGCGGGCGCGAACGCCGCCGCCATCACCTCGATCTCCGCGACGTCGACCTCCTGGCCCTCGCCGGGGTGGGCGTCGCGCCAGCGCAGCGCGGCAACGGCGCCCGCGTACGCGACGACGCCAGCGCACATGGAGGACTGCCAGCCGCTCGGCTTCAGCGGCTCACGCTCCTGCGACCCGTTGATCGAGGCCCACCCGGAGCGAGCGGCATCCGTCAGGTCGTTGCCCGGCACCTCCGCCAGGTCGCCGGTCATCCCGTGCGGCGTGACGTGCACCATGATGATCCCTGGCTTCCCGAGCGCGGCGTGCGTCATCCCGATCGCCTCGAGGTGGCTCGGGCTGTGCGAGGAGATCACGATGTCTGCGCGCCGGCAGAGGTCGATCGCGTGCTTGCGGGAGCGCGGGACGTCCAGATCCAGCGCGACCGCGCGCTTGTTCGCCAGCAGGTAGGCGGCGGGGATGCTGGCACCCTCGTCCGTGAACGGCGCGAGCGCGCGGAGCGGATGCCCCTCGCGCGGCTCGACGCAGATGACGTCCGCCCCGTAGTCCGCGAGCATCCGCGCACACCACGCCCCACCGGTGTTGGTGGAGATGTCGACCACGCGGATGCCTTCGAAGATGCGCGCCACGCTAGCCCCCCGCCTCGCCGCGCTTCGCCACGCCGAAGATCGTGGTCTGGCGCTGGCGGATCACCTCCGCGCCGAGGTCTGCGAGGTGGCGCGTGGCAAACGGCAGCGCCGCCGCCTGCTCCATCGAGAGAATGCGCACGCCCTCGAGCGGTCGGTCCATCCAGATTTCCTTCTCGGATTCAGAAGCAGGAATCTACCACGCAGGGCGTGGTGCGAGAGGCCGCTAGAAGATCGCCAGCGGGTTCACCGGCGAGCCCGTGCCACCAAGGACGACAAGCGGCGAGATCGTGAGCAAGAACTCGTACCGCCCCGTCTCCGCGCACGCCTCGGCCAGCCGTTCGAAGTTGGCGTTGTCGAGCAGCGGGAGGCCCATGTAGGGGATCGCGATCGCGTGGAGCGGGATCCCCTCGCCGTACTGCTCCTGGCCGGACGCCTCCTGCAGGTCCCAGCCCATCAGGCCGGCGCTGGTGTCGTGCAGGAACTCCAGCACCGACACACCGACACCCGGCGTGTTCAGCGGGCGTGCCATCTGGAAGTCGGGGCGGGTACTCCAGAACGGCTCCGCGCCCGAGCGGATCAGCACGGCGTCCCCCGCGCGAGGCGTTACGCCCACCTGCGCCGCCCAGTCCTGCAGGTCCCAGCCCTCCACCGGCTCGCGATCGCGGACGTGCTCGTGGCCGCGCATCCGCGGGATATCGTAGAGCACACCGCGCGTCACGATGCCATCCCGCCAGCGGTCGACCGAGTGCGTCCGCGCGCCCGCCTCGGTGATGAGGGCCGGGTCGGCGTCGTTGTAGAGGCGGCCGCCGGGGCCGGTGAAGATGTGGCAGAGGGCATCGATGTGAGTGTTCACGAAGCCGTGGTAACTCACGCCCACGTAGTCCACGCAGGAGCCGGGGTTCACCGTCATCCGGTGATCCGCCGGGCGGCCGTTCCTCGTCGCGTTCGGGACCACCGCCTCCGTAGCGAGGGGGTTGGCGCAGGAGACCGTGCGCCCCTCCCGCCCGAGGGCAAGCGCGGCGCGCCTCCCTTCGGGCGTGATGTGGTTCAGGGTGCCGGACTGGTCGTCCGCGCCCCAGCGGCCCCAGTTGCTGAGGCGCTTCCGGTACGCCCGGTACTCCTCTGGCGTGGTGGTCGTGCGCGTCGCGAGTCCCATGTCACCCTCCGTCCCCGGCCGTCAGAAACCGACGGTGCGGCGCATGGTATCCCGGGGAGGCGAGCGGCCCCCGCGTGCTGTTCCGTGTACGGGGACGCGGCCGTAGCGTGATTGGCTGCGAGCGGCCCGTTCCCCGCCCCGTGGAGGCTCTCCCGTGAGGTCCCACCCCTTGCGACTCGGCGCCGGTGCCGGGCTGGCGATCGTGACCGCGCTATTGCTGGTCGCGTGCGGCGAAGACGCCGTCGAAGCCATGCCCGAAGCCTCGTCGACGGCCTCCAACCAGGCTGTCGCGACCAGCGTCCCGGACACGATCGTCCCGATCACCCTGACCGAATGGTCGCTCGTAACCGACAGCGCAGTGGCGCCGCCCGGCAGCGTGCTGTTCGACGTCACGAACGCCGGCACGATGGAGCATCAGCTGGTGATCGTCCGCACGTCGCTCGCTGCGAACGCGCTGCCTGTCTCCGGTGGCGCCGTCGATGTCGCGAACCTCGAGGTGGTCGGTGAGATCGGCACGCTCCCGCGCGGTGACCGCGACCGCGAGGCGTTCCTGCTGCAGGCGGGCGCGCATGTGCTGATCTGCAACATCCCCGGACACTATGAGGCAGGGATGCGGCTCGGCTTCACCGTCCGCTAGCCGCTGGCGACGCTACCGCTCGCGGGCCTCGTCGCCCAGCGTCCCGGGGACGTAGTAGACGTTCCCCTCCACGGAGGGCGGTCGGTGGACCTGGTCCGGCGGGCGGTGGCCCTCGTAGTCGTGCGCGTACTGGTAGCCCTGCCCGTACCCGAACTCGCGCATCAGCCCGGTCGCCGCGTTCCGCAGGTGCAGCGGTACCGGCTCGTTGCGGGTCGCCTCCACGTCGGCGAGCGCGTTGTTGTACCCGGCGTACGCACTGTTCGATTTCGGCGCACGAGCGAGGTAGACGGTCGCCTCCGCCAGCGGCAGGCGCCCCTCCGGCATGCCGAGGAAGTGCACCGCCTGCTGGCATGCGACCGCGAGCGGCAACGCGTGCGGGTCGGCAAGGCCGATGTCCTCCGCCGCCAGGATCACGATCCGTCGCACGATGAACATCGGGTCCTCGCCGGCCTCGATCATCCGCGCGAGCCAGTAGAGCGCGGCGTCCGGGTCGGAGCCACGGACGCTCTTGATGAAGGCGGAGATCACGTCGTAGTGCGCGTCGCCCTCGCGGTCGTAGAGCAGGGTCCGCGACTGCGTGACCTGTCGCACCGTCTCCGCGGTGATGAGTCGGTATCCCTCCGCGGTCTCGGGCGCGACCGACACGGCTGCCTCCAGGATGTTCAGCGCCGACCGGGCGTCACCGCCGGCAGCCTGCGCGATCACGTTCAGCGCCTCGTCCTCCGCGCGCGCGCCGGACTTGCCGAGCCCGCGCTCCTCGTCCGCGAGCGCCGCCCGCACGATCCGGGCGAGCACGGTGGCGTCCAGGAGCTCCAGTTTGAAGACGCGACAGCGCGAGAGCAGCGGCCCAACCACGTAGAACGACGGATTCTCCGTGGTCGCGCCGATGAGGGTGATCGTCCCCGCCTCCACATGCGGGAGCAGCGCGTCCTGCTGGGCGCGGTTGAACCGGTGGAGTTCGTCGATGAACAGGATCGTGCGGAGCGAGGTGAGCCGGAGGCGCTCCGCCGCCTCGGCGACGACGCGGCGGAGGTCGGCGACGCCGCTGGTGACGGCGGACAGCACCTCGAAGTGACGCTTCGTGCGCTGCGCGATGATCGAGGCGAGCGTGGTCTTCCCGGCGCCGGGCGGCCCCCACAGGATGATGGAGGGCAGCGTGTCCTCGTCGATCATCCGCCGGAGCGCGGTCCCGGGGCCGATGATGTGCGCCTGGCCCAGGTACTCGTCCAGGTCGCGCGGGCGCATGCGCGCGGCCAGCGGCGCACCGACGGGCGTCGCCGGCCGGCGGTCCCCTTCGAAGAAGTTGCGCTGTACGCCCGGGGGCGGCCCGCCGCTACGTCCTGCCATGCCCGAAGTGTACGTCCGCCCGCGGGGGACAGAGGGTCAGGCCAGCGGCAATTCGAGTTCGATCTCGTCCTGGATCGGGATCGCATCGACACCGCGCGCCGGGATCTCCGGCTTCAGGGTCGCCCGGGCCCGCGTGACCTCGTCCACGCGTAGCGCCGCCAGGCGCCAGCCCCGCAACTGGTAGAAGCGCAACGCGCCGAGGTTGTCGTTCGTCGTGACCAGCCAGGCGCGCTGGCAGCCGACCGACGCCGCCTCCGCCGCTACCGCTTCCAGCAGCGCCGTCCCGGCCCCGACCGCCGGCACCGTCGAGGCGAGCCCGACGACCTCGCAGCCGGCGTCGCCATCGAAGCGATAGGCCACCGCGCCGGCGAAGGCGTCATCGTGCAGCGCAACGAGTGTCGGGAGCGCGAGCAGGTCGTGGAGCAGTCCGTTGGAGGCGACGCGGGTGGAGCCGAACTCACGCGTCCACAGCGCGGCGACCGGCTCCGCCCAGGGCGGGCCCATCCGGACGACCTCGATGGTCACGAGGGGCCTCGGCTATAGCCGCGGCAGATGCGCGGCGCGGTCGAACGGGAAGGCGTCCGACTGCGCCAGGCGCACCAGTTCGTCGCGGGTGTCCAGCACGCGCTGGACGAGATCGGGCGGATACGCCATCGAGGCGGAGTGCTGGGCGAACTCGTCCTCGTCGTCGACGTGGATCGCCTCGATGGTGCGGACGATGTCCACGTCCAGATCCACCCACCGCACCGTGTCGCCGTCCAGACGGGCCGGCGTGCCCACGTTCGCGTAGGTCAGGTAGCCGCGACGCCCCATGGGGTGCAGGTTGTGGAACAAATTGTACCAGCGGTCCGTGAAGAAGAGCGCCGTGAAGCCCTCCCGCATGATGCCCTGCCCTCGGTAGGAGACGTACGGCTCACCCTGCTCCACCCACAGGCGGAGGAGCGACCCGGTCTGGTCCAGGAGGCGTGCCGTGTAGGAGTAATGCGGCGAGCCGTCGAACTTCGTGGACTCCACGCGCACCATCGTCCCCTGGGTGACGTCAGGTGTCCCGGGGTGCGGCGCGGCGGTGGAGGCGTCCTCGGTCATAAGGGGATTCTACGGAGCCCACACCGAAGGCGCGCGATACGATGGAGGCCTTCCGAACCGCCCGCAGATCACCCGCAGGGACCCGCGCATGACGACCGACGCAGCCACCAGGTACGAGGCCGTGATCGGCATCGAAGTCCACATCCAGTTGAAGACGCGGTCCAAGATGTTCTGCGGCTGCAACCGGGAGTACTTCGACACCTCCCCGAACTCCCACGTCTGCTCGGTCTGCCTCGGCATGCCGGGCATGCTGCCCGTGATCAACGAGCAGGCGGTCGCGTTCACGATCCAGGCCGGCCTGGCGCTGGGCTGCACGATCCCGCCCTTCGCCAAGTTCGACCGCAAGAACTACCCCTACCCGGACCTGATGAAGGGCTACCAGATCTCGCAGTACGACCAGCCCTTCTGCCTGGGCGGCGAACTGGAGATCGAGGTGGACGGCCAGACGAAGACCGTCCACCTGGAGCGCATCCACCTGGAGGAGGACACCGCGCGCCTGCTGCACCGCGACGCCGGCGGCGAGACATACGCGCTGGTGGACGTGAACCGCTCCGGCTCCCCCCTCATGGAACTCGTGACGAAGCCGGACATGCATTCCGGCGCAGAGGCGGCGGCGTTCCTGCGCAAACTGCGCCAGACCATGCGCTACCTCGGCATCGCGGACGCGGACATGGAGAAGGGCGGGATGCGCTGCGACGCGAACGTCTCCATCCGCCCGCGCGGCGTCACCACGCTGGGGACACGCGCCGAGGTCAAGAACATGAACTCGTTCCGCTCCGTGCAGCGGGCGATCGAGTTCGAGATCGAGCGCCAGGCAAAGGTCCTGGACGCCGGCGGCACCGTCGTACAGGAGACCCGAGGCTACGTGGACGCTACCGGCGAGACCGTCTCGCAGCGCTCCAAGGAAGAGGCGCACGACTACCGCTACTTCCCGGAGCCGGACCTGCCGCCGATCCTGGTGGACGAAGCGGTGATCGAGACGATCCGCGCGCGCATGCCGGAGCTCCCGGGTGCCCGCCGTGCCCGCTTCGAGCGCGACTACGGGCTGACCCCGGAGGAATCGCGGACGCTCACCGACTCGCGTGAACGCAGCGACGCCTACGAGGCGGCGGTGCAGGTCGCCGGCGCGGCGCACGCGCGCCCCGTCGCCCTCTGGTTCATCGGCGACGTCGCCAAGCACCTGAACGAGCTCGGCGTCGAGGCCGAACTGGGCCAGACGAAGGCGACCCCGGCACACATTGGCGAACTGACGCGCCTGGTACAGGACGGCGCGATCACCCTGAGCACGGCCAAGGACGTGCTGGACGCGGTCTTCGAGACGGGCGAGACGCCCGGCGCGATCGTGGAGGCGCGGGGACTGCGCGTGGTGCGCGACGAGGGGGCGATCGATGCCCTCGTGGCGGCCGCGATCGAGGCGAACCCGAAGGCCGTCACGGACTACCGTGCCGGCAAGGCGAGCGCCGTCGGGTTCCTCGTCGGCCAGGTCATGCGCGAGGCGAAGGGCCGGGCGGACGCGAACACCGTGACCGACCTGATCCGGCGGCGCCTCGATGGTTGACCTGATCGCTCACTTGACGGTTTACTTAATCCGGTGGGCGGGCCACCGAGGTACTTGTGAGTCGCGACAACTTCTCTAAGTGGCTGTATATCGGCCTGCACATCAAGCGTTGGCTGATCCTCATCACCCTGGCCATGGCCATGATGGGACTCGGCTTCGCCTACCTGCTGCGCGAGCTGTACGTCTCCTATACGTTCCCCGCCTGGGCCGCTGACCTGACGCTGCAGTTCCTGCCGCGCTGGCTCCGGGGACTCCTCTTCATCACCACCGCAAGCGCGATCACCGTATTCGCGGCGTGGAAACTCAACCAGTCGATCACGAGCGCCGTGCTCCCGCCCTCCACGCGCACGAGCGACATCGTGGACATGGTCTACCGGAACCGCACCCGCGACCGCGGCCCGAAGGTGGTCGCGATCGGCGGCGGCACCGGGCTCTCCAACCTCCTGCGCGGCCTGAAGCAGTACACGAGCAACCTCACCGCCATCGTCACCGTCGCGGATGACGGCGGTTCCAGCGGCCAGCTGCGCCGCGACCTACATGTGATCCCCCCGGGGGACATCCGCAACTGCATCGCCGCCCTGGCGGACGCCGAGCCCCTGGTCACCGAACTGTTCCAGTACCGCTTTGACGCGGGCGCCGGCGGCATGGCCGGGCACTCCTTCGGCAACCTGTTCATCACCGCCATGGCGGAGGTGACCGGCAGCATGGAGACCGGGATCGCGGAGACCTCCCGCGTCCTCGCGGTGCGCGGCCAGATCGTGCCCGCCTCCATGGACGACGTGGCGCTGGTCGCGCGCTTCCCGGACGGCCAGATGGTGCGCGGCGAGTCCCGCATCCCCGACCGTGGCGAGCCGCCCGCCGAGGTCTGGCTGGAGCCGCGCGACGTCTCCGCGCACCCGCGCGCCGTGGCCGCGCTGCTGGACGCCGACCTCATCGTCGTCGGCCCCGGGTCGCTCTACACGTCGGTGCTGCCAAACCTGCTGGTCCGTGGCATCTCGAAGGCGATCGCGGACAGCCGCGCCTACAAGGTGTACGTCTCCAACGTCGCCACGCAGCACGGTGAGACGGACGGCTACACTGCCGCCGACCACTACGCCACGATCCTGCGTCACCTCCGCGCCGAGCGGCTGGTGGACGCGGTGCTGGCGAACAGCAACCTCCCGGCCGAGCCCCTGCCCGCCGAGTGGCAGTCACAGCCGGTGGTGGCCCCGGGCGACGCGGACTACGCCGGAGCGCGGCTGATCCTCGCTGACCTAGTGGACCACGAAAAGCGCTACCGCCACGATGGCGACGTCCTAGCCTCGCTGGTGATGCGGACGTACTTCGAGCGCGACCTGCGGGTGCAGGCGCCGATCCTGGCCCAGCGCTGACGTTCGCCTCCCCAACCGGCCGAGGCCTCTTGCCGCCGAGGTTGGCTGGCCGTAGCCTGCTAGTCCCATGACACTTCGTGACTTCCTCAGCGTCGCCCAGATCCTCATCTCCTCCGTGCTGATCGTGCTTGTCCTGATGCAGGTGCGCGGCACGGGCTTCGGCGCGGGCCTCGGCGGCCAGGACGCCGGCTTCCGGACGCGCCGCGGGCTTCAGCGCTCGATGCACCGCCTGACGATCGTGGTAGTGATCGTGTTCCTGTCGATCTCCGCCTGGAGCGTCGCGGCCTCGTAGCCGCACGGGCGCCCGCGAGGATGCCCACCGCCCATCGCGGCCCACTTACCCTCCTGCTGATCCTCGCCGTGCCCCTGCTCGCGCTGGGCTGGCTGCGCTCCGGCGACGGCACGGCCGCCTCGGGCTCACGTTATGTCGAGGCCGTCGTCGGCGTGCCCGCGCGCATCAGTCCGCTCTCCGTCCGTGGCAACGAGGTTGAAGGCGACCTGGTGCAGTTGATCTTCGCCGGACTCATGCGCCTTGGGCGGGACGGGACGCCGCTGCCAGACCTGGCGGCGTCGTGGGAGGTCACGCCGGACGCCCTGACCTACACGTTCCACCTGCGCCCGAATCTCGCGTGGCATGACGGCGTCGCCGTAGACGCGGAGGACGTGGCCTACACCATCGGCCGCATCCAGGCGGCGGAGTTCTCCGGCTCTGCGGCGCTCGCGGCGGAATGGGCGGACGTGCAGGTGTTCGTGGCGGACCCGCTGACCGTGCTCATCCGCCTGCCGGAGCCGGCCGCCAACTTCCTCGCGCGGGCCACGCTCGGGCTCGTGCCCCGTCACCTGGCCTCGCAGATGGACGCCCCCGGCGGCTTCGACGTCTCCCCGTTCGAACGCCGCCCGGTCGGCGCGGGCCCGTACCGCCTCGCCTCGCTCGATGACGAACGGGCCGTGCTGGAACGCCACACCACCTACGGCCTGGGCATGCCGGCGATCGCACGCATCGAACTCCGCTTCGCAGACGACGCCGCGGAGCAGGCCGCGCTGCTCCGCGACGGCCGCGTGGACGCGGCGCTCTTCGCGGAGCAGCCAACCGAGGCGGAGACGGCGGCCCTCGCCCGGCGTAGCAACGTCGCGACGGTCGTGCTGCAGCGGCACGCCTCCATCGTCCTGTACTTCAACAACCTGCGGGGGCCCCTGGCCAGCGCGCCGCTGCGCCGTGCCGTCGCAGCCGCCATCGACCCCACGGCCGCGCTGGAGACGGCAGGGCTACCGCGGGCGCAGCCGGGTGCTGGCGTGATCGTGCCGGGCTCGTGGGCGCATACCCCGCAGGAGGTCTCACGTCCCCCGCTTGCCGACCTCTGGATCGCGGCGTCCGTGCTGAACGCCCCAGACCGGACGAAGATGCGGGGCGACCGCCCGCTCGCGTTCAGCCTCGTGACCAACGCCGACCCGGAGCGTGAGGCGCTCGCATTTGCGATCGCGGAACAACTCCGCGCCGTGGGCGTCACGGTGGAGGTCACCGTGGAGCCGGCCCAGCGCGTAGTGAGCGAGTATTTGCGCACCGGCGCGTACGACATGGTGCTGTTCGGCTGGGAGAACGCCCCCGACCCAGACCCGTACACCGGGTGGCACACCTCGCAGATTGGCGGCGCCGGCGGCAACGTGGCCTCCTTCAGCGACGCGGAGACGGACGCCCTGCTGGAGGCCGCACGCACCACCCTGGACGTGAGCGAGCGACGCGAACTCTATTCGTTGTTCGCTCAGCGGTTCGAGGAACTCGGCGCGAGCCTGGTCGTCGCGTACCCGCAGCGGCTGTACGCCTCCCCCGCCTCGCTCCACGGCTTCGAGCCGGGCCTGCTCTTCACCCCGGCCAGCCGGTTCGCCTCGGTTCACCAGTGGGCGCTGGACGAGTAACGTCGCCACATGTCCACGCGCCTCGTCTTCTTCGGATCGCCCGACTACGCCGTGCCCAGCCTGCGCGCCTGCCTGGCGCTGCCGGGGTTCGAGGTCGTCGCCGTCGTCACGCAGCCGGACCGCCCGCGCGGGCGCAGCGGCGCGCCCGCGTTCACCCCGATGAAGGCAGCCGCGATCGAGGCCGGCGTGCCGGTGATTCTGCAGCCGGAGCGCGTGCGCCGTGACACCACGGAGGCGCTAGCCGCGCTGCGCCCGGACGTGGGGGTGGTGGCTGCTTCCGGGCACATCCTGCCGAACCACCTGCTGAATGCCTTCCCGCGCCGCGTCATCAACGTCCACGCCTCGCTGCTGCCGCGCCACCGGGGTGCCTCGCCCGTCGCGAGCGCGATCCTCGCGGGCGACGCTGTGACCGGCGCGACGATCATGGAGGTGGTACGCGAGGTGGACGCGGGCCCGGTGATCGCGCAGATCGAGACTGCGATCGGCCCGCTCGACACCACGGGCACGCTCACCGACCGCATCGCCACTCTGGGCGCGGGGCTGCTGGCCGAGGTGCTCCCGCGCTGGGTGGCGGGCGCACTGACCTCCACCCCGCAGGACGCCTCGCTGGCCACGCACGCGCCGAAGCTCGCGCGTGCGGACGGGGTGATCGACTGGACGCGCTCCGCGGAGGAGATCGCGCGCCGGGTCCGCGCCTTCCACCCGTGGCCGCTGGCCACCACGACGTACCGCGGCGAGCCGTTCACGGTCCTCGCCGCGTGGCCGCTGCCCGAGACGGCGGACGCCCCGCCCGGCATGGTGCTGGAGGGCGGACGTAGCGCCCTCACTCCCCTGCTCCCGGGACGCCTCGCGCGGGCCGTGGTGGCGTGCGGCTCGGGGTCGCTCGCGCTGCTCACGGTGCAGGCGCCCCGCGGAGATCGAGGACTACCTGAACGGCGACCGCGCGCTGATCGGCTCCCGGCTCGGCTAGCCACGCCCCGGGGTACGATGGTTGCGATGCGCCATCTGCTGGATCTGTCGCTGGAGGAGATCGGGGACACCCTCGTCGAGTGGGGTGAGCCCCGGTTCCGCGCGACCCAGATCGCGCAGTGGGCCGTACGCCACGGCGTGACCGATTTCGAGGCGATGACGAACCTGCCGGCCCCGCTCCGCACCCGTCTCACGGCGGAGTTCAGCCTCGCGCCGCTCCCGGTCATCACCGCCCGCACTGCCGACGATGGCGCCACCACGAAGGTGCTGCTCGACCTCGGCGCAGGCGCGGCCGTGGAGGCGGTGCGGATGGACTACGACCCGGACGAGGACGAATCGCCCGACCGCACGACCGTCTGCGTCTCCACTCAGGTCGGCTGCGCGATGGGCTGCTCCTTCTGCGCGACCGGCCAGCAGGGATTCACCCGCAACCTCCGTCCGTCCGAGATCCTCGCACAGGTGCTCCACTTCACCCGCGAGCGCCGCGTCACCAACATCGTCTTTATGGGCATGGGCGAGCCGCTAGCGAACTACGACGCCACGCTGCGCGCGATCCGCTGGATGGTGCATCCGGACGGCCTGGACCTGCGCCAGCGCGGGATCACCGTCTCCACGGTCGGCCTCGTGCGGGCGATCGACCGGCTCGCGGACGAGGGGCTGCAGGTCGGCCTCACCGTCTCGCTGCACGCGCCCGACGACGAACTGCGTCGCCGCCTCATCGACACCGCACGAGGCACCACGATCGACGAACTGGTGGCGGCGGCGAAGCGGTACATCGAGAAGCGCGGGCGGCGGGTGACGTTCGCCTACGCGCTCCTCGACCACGTCAACGACGAGCCAGAGCAGGCGACGCGCCTCGCACGGCGGATCCGCGGCATCCAGGCGCATGTGAACCTGATCCCGTACAACCCCACGGCGGGCGCCGGCCTGCGCCGCCCGAGCCGGGAGCGGGTGCGCGCGTTCCAGCGCGCCCTGCAGGCGGAGGGCATCAACGCCACAGTCCGCATCGAGCGTGGCCAGGAGATCGCGGCCGCGTGCGGGCAGCTGCGCACAGACGTGATGAACGAGAAGACCGCCCCTTCCGGGGCGGCCTTCGTCGTCATCGAGCCGTAGCGGACCCCGGAGGGCGCCCCATGCGGGTGCCTACTTCTTGCCCTTGGCCGGAGCCGCGGCGACCGGCGTCACCACGGCGGCGGTCGCGCGCGTGCGCTGGATCTTCAGCACCAGGTGGTTCGGGTCACCGAGGACGGTGACGCCGTTCGCCGGCACCAGGTCACGCACGAACACCTGCGATTCGAGCTGACCGAGGGTGTTCAGCGACACCTCGATCTGCTCGGGGAGGTTCTGCGGGAGCGCTTCCACCAGCACGTGGTCCAGCACCTGCACGACCATGCCGCCCCAGCGGGCGACGGCCGGCGCCTCACCCGTGGGGGTGATGGCGACGGAGGCGCGGAGCTTGTGGCCCATGTCCACCTGGAAGAACTCCAGGTGCAGGAGCTTGCGGGTCACCGGGTGCTGTGCCACCTGGCGGATCACCACCTGCCGAGGGGTGGATTCACCCTCCACGGACAGGTTCAGCAGCGTGTTCCGGCCCTGGTGGTTCATCAGGTCGCGCGCGACCGTGTACGGCAGTTGGACGTTAAGCGACTCCACGCCCCGCCCGTAGACGGTCGCGGGCATGACGCCCTCACGGCGCAACTGCTCGACCTTGCTGCCGGCGATGGCGCGCGTCTGAACCTGGATGGTGTCGGTCATGGTCGGATACCCCGGGTGATCGGAAGATGGCGCAGGGCGCGGCGGGACGACCCACTCGCGTGACATGCGAACCTCGACGCTACCAACCCTGCCGTTGAGGATCAAGGCATGCCAGCCTCCCCTCCCCCCGCTGGTAGCATGGGCGCACGCCTCCTCGGACCGTCCGGGCAGCCTGAGGCGTCCGCGAGAGGGGTCCGGTCAGGCGCGTGAGCACCCTCCTCGGGGTCGATGTGGGCGGCACCTTCACCGACTTCCTGCTGTGGGAGGACGGCGCCTTCCGCATCCACAAGCGCCCGTCCACCCCGGACGACCCCGCCCGTGCCGTCCTGGAGGGCCTCGATGAACTCGGGGCGCCGCCCGACCTCGTGATCCACGGCTCCACCGTCGCCACGAACGCCGTGCTGGAACGGCGCGGCGCCCGCACCGCGCTCGTCACCACGGAGGGCTTCCGCGACCTCCTGACGATCGGCCGGCAGACCCGGCCGGCGATCTACGACCTGGAGCCGGAGACCCCGGGCCCCCTCGTCGCACCCGACCTCCTCTTCGAGTTCACCGGCCGCCTCGCGCCGGACGGCACGGTGGAGCGCGCCCCCGCACCCGGCGAGGCAGCCGGGCTGCTCCGCGCGGCGGAGGCGGCGGGCGCCGAGGCGGTAGCGGTCTCCCTGCTGCACGCCTACGCGAACCCGTCGCTGGAGGCCGCGTTCGCGGCGGCCGGCACCCCGCTCTTCCTCTCCCTCTCGACCGAGGTCTCCCCCGAGTATCGCGAGGTCGAACGCACGGCCACGACGGCGCTGAACGCCTACGTCGGCCCGGTGATGTCGCGCTACCTCGCACGGCTCGCCGAAGGGCTGCGCACACGTGGTGCCGGCGGCCTGCAGGTCGTCCAGAGCGACGGCGGCGCGGCAGAGGTGGAACGCGCCTCCCGTTTCCCGGTGGCGACGCTGCTCTCCGGGCCAGCCGCCGGGGTGCAGGGCGCGCTCGCGGTCGCGCGGGACGCCGGCTTCGAGCGGATCATCACCTTCGACATGGGCGGCACCTCAACGGACGTCGCGCTGTGCGACGGCGTCGTGCCCACCCGGGCCGATGTCGTTGTCGCCGGGTTCCCCGCCCGCACGCCCGTCGTGGACGTGCACACAGTCGGCGCGGGCGGCGGCTCGGTCGCGCGCCTGGAT
>PHBR01000046.1 GCA_002840675.1 Chloroflexi bacterium HGW-Chloroflexi-9 | reverse complement strand
CCCGGCGGACTGCAGCCAGAGCGCAACCATCAGCGCCAGCATGGACACGCCCACGCCCACGGTTGCATCGAACAGGTAGTGGTTGGCCGTCGCCACCACCGCCACCATCTGCGCCAGCATCACCGCCACCACCGCGACGCGCGCCCACAGCATCCTGGTCGCCATGAACACCACGATCGCCAGCAGCAATGACCAGCCCACATGCAGGGAGGGCACGGCGGCGAACGGGTTCACGAACGGCTGCATGGACTGCGCCTGGTAGGAGAGGTTCGCGTACGTCTCCAGCGTGTCCACAAAGCCCCACTCCGGGAGGTACCGGGGCGGCGCCACCGGGAAGGCCCAGTAGAGGATCAGCGCGAAGGCGCCGGAGATGAGCAGGGAGTCGCGCAGGATCGTGTAGTGGAAGCGGCTCTTCCAGAACATGAACAGGCCCACGCTGATGATCAACGGGAAGTCCAGCCAGAAGTAGACGAAGTTGAAAAAGCGAACCCGCCACGGCTCCGCCAGCGCCCAGTCGTTGATCGCCGGCTCCACGAACAGGCCGGCTGACTTCTGAAGGCTGATGATCCAGCGCGCGTTCTCCAGCGCCTCGCCCGTCCGGTCCACCACGCCGCCTCGCACGAGGAAGTACGCAAGGAAGCCCACGACCACCAGGCCGATCTCAATGGTGTCGAACCAGGAGACCGTCCGGCGCGTGGGCGCGCTCACGGAGTGCAGATAGCGATAGACACGTACACGCATGGCGATCAATCCGGCCCGTCCCGCCGCCGAACGGCCGGGAAGTCCACCCCGGGATCATACCCCGGGGACGCGCAGGCGCGTGTCAGACGCGCCCCCGCGCGCAATACGTCCGGTATGCTCGCGCAGACGTCCAGCCACCCCGCGCAGCTGCCTGCGCGCACCGTCCGAGGAGCACCACACCATGGAGATCACCGCCGCCGGAGGCCCGATCACCAACATTGCCGCCACCACCTACGTGCTGCCACTCGCGCAGGGGGCGAAGACCCTGACGGGCGACCTGGCCGCCGTGGACGCCCTCATGGGCGGCGTCATCGCCGGGATGCTGAAGGACGGGCTGATCACGGGAAAGGGCGGCGAGGTCACCGTGCTCCCGGCCGGGCGGCGCCTGAAGGCGAAGCGGGTGGTGGTCGCCGGCGTCGGCGAGCGCGACAAGATGACCGTGGACGGGGTCCGCGACCGCGCCGCCAACCTCGGGCGCCGGCTGCGCGACCTGAACGCGGGCACGGTGGCGTTCGGGGTGCAGGAGGAGTCCGCCCGCCTGGACTCGGCGGACGTGGGACGCGCCACCGCCGAGGGGCTGGTGCTGGGCCTCTACCGCTTCGACCGCCACCACACGAAGGCCTCCGACAAGCCCTCCTTCACCGTGGGTGACGTGACCGTGGTGGAGTCCTCCGCCCGCAAGGCGACGCAGAGCCGCGCCGGCGTGGCCGAGGGCGTGATCCTGGGCGAGGCGACGAACTTCGCCCGCGACCTGGGCAACGAGCCTTCCAACCTCATGACCCCCACCATCGTCGCGAGCCGCGCGCAGCAGATGGCGACCGAACTGGGCCTGGAGTGCCGGATCATCGAGCGCGCCGAGGCGGAGCGGCTGAAGATGGGCTCCTACCTCTCGGTCGCCAACGGTTCCATGCAGCCGCCCAAGTTCATCGTGCTGACCTACACCGGCCTCCGCCGGAAGGGCGGCTACATCGGCCTGGTCGGTAAAGGCATCACCTTCGACACCGGCGGCATCTCCCTGAAACCGGCCGAGGGCATGGAGGCGATGAAGGGCGACATGACCGGCGCCGCCACCGTCATCGGCGCGATCAGCGCCATCGCGCGGCTGAAGCTGCCGGTGAACGTGATGGCCATCGCGCCGTGCACGGAGAACATGCCAAGCGGCTCTGCCACCAAGCCCGGCGACGTCGTCTACGCGATGGACGGCCAGTCGATCGAGGTGTTGAACACGGACGCGGAGGGCCGCCTGGTCCTCGCGGACGGCATCGCCTTCGCCCGCCAGAACGGCTGCACGACCCTGGTGGACGTCGCCACGCTGACCGGCGCCATGTCGGTCGCGCTCGGCAACGTGCGCACCGGCGTCTTCTGCAACAACGACCGCCTGTACGGCGAGCTGGAGAAAGCCTCCGCCGCCAGCGGCGAGAAGATCTGGCGGTTCCCGCTGGACGCCGAATACTTCGAGTCGATCAAGTCTGACGTCGCCGACATCAAGAACACCGGCGGACGGCTGGCCGGCTCGATCACCGCCGCCAAGTTCATCGAGTGCTTCGCCGGCGACACACCGTGGGCGCACCTGGACATCGCCGGCGTGATGAGCGCCACCGCCGACCGCGGCTGGAAAGTGAAGGGGAACAACGGCAACCCCGTGCGCACGCTGGTCCACTTCGTGAAGGGCCGCGCGAAGGCGTGAGCGACCCCGCGGCGATCGGCGGCCTGACCAGCATCTCGCTGTGGACCTCCGCGGCGAGGTTCCCGGCGCTCCGTGCGTTCTACATCGACACGCTCGGCCTGCGCCCGGACTCCGACCGCCCGCAGCGCGTGCGCTTCACCTGGGGCGTGCCGCCGGGCGAGCTGCGGCTGATCCTCGGCGTCCACGACCGGGTGGACGGCGTCTCGCGGGAGCCGGCGCGGATCATGTTCAACCTGCTGGTGGAGGACATCCACGCCGCGGCCGCTCGCCTGCAGGCGGCCGGGGTCACGTTCAGCCGCCCGCCGGGCCCTGAGGGGTGGGGCGGCTGGGTCGCCACCTTCGCCGACCCGGACGGCAACATCCTGCAACTCCTGCAACCGGCGCCGGAAGGCTGACCATGCGCATCGGGCTCGACTTCGACGACACCCTGGCGGACTTCAGCGCGCTCCTCGTGGAGCTTGTCGCTGCGCGCTTCGGCTTCGACCTCCGCGCGATGCACGCCGAGGGCAAGCCGGGCCGGCCGCTCGCCGGCGCGGAGCGCTGGGATGCAATGATCCTGGAGATGCTGGAAACGGACCTGACACTGGCGATGCCGCCGAAGCCGGACGCGGTGGAGATCGCGCAGCGGCTGGCGGAGCGCCACGAACTCGTCGTGCTCACCTCCCGCTACGACCGCGAGATGCCATTCCTGCACGCCTGGCTAGACCAGCACGGCATCCCCACCTCGGACGTGCTCTGGACGAACCGCGAGTCGAAGGCGCCCCCGGCCCGCCACCACGGCCTGGGCGTGCTGTTCGACGACACCGCGCGCAACTTCGAGGACTTCGTGGAGCACCCGACCGTGCCGGCGCTGTTCCTGGGCGCCGCCGTCTCGCCTCGCGCTCCGGAGTACGGCGCGCACGTCCGCGCCGTCTCCCACTGGCGGGAGTTCGAGGTGCTCGTGGAGACGCTCGAGGCGGGCGACCCGACGCCGGGTGCGGTCATCCGCCCCGCCACGGGCAGCGCGGGCGCCTAGGCCCCCGGCAGGGGGTTCTGGAGGTACGGGCGCAGGCGGTCGAGGATCGCGTGGCCCACGGCGTACTTCGTCATGAGCGGCAGGTCCTCGCGCGCACCCTCGTCGTTGAGGATCGTGACGCGGTTGTCGTCCACCCCGAAGCCGGCATCGGTCGCCGAGACGTCGTTCGCGACGATCATCCGGGCGCCCTTCTTCTTCAACTTCGAGACGGCGTTCGAGATCAGGTCGTCCGTCTCCGCGGCGAAGGCGATCTTGACCAGCGTCCCCCGCGAGGAGGTCGTGGGCGTGGAGGCGATGATGTCCGCGTTCTCCACGAGGGGAATGACGATGTCGCCCGCCGCCTCGCGCTTGATCTTGTGGTCGGCGGCGGTCGCCGGGCGGTAGTCCGCGACCGCGCCCGCCATCACCAGCGCGTCCGCCTCCGCACACTCGCGCATCACCGCGTCCATCATCTGGGCGTGTGATTCGACGGCGACGACGCGCACGCCGGACGGCACCGGGAGCGAGACGGTGGAGATGACCACGGTGTCCGCGCCGCGGTCGCGCGCCGCCTCCGCGATGGCGTAGCCCATCTTCCCGCTGGAGCGGTTGCCGATGTACCGGACCGGGTCGATCGCCTCGCGGTTCCCGCCGGCGGTGACGACCACGCGCCGGCCGACGAGGTCGCCGCGCTCACGCCCGAGGCGGGCACGGGCGGCGTCCACGATCTGTTCGGGCTCCATGAGCCGGCCCATGCCCACGCGCCCGGAGGCGAGGCGGCCGGCCAGCGGCCCCAGGAACTGGGCACCGCGCTCGCGCAGCGTCGCCACGTTCGCCTGCGTGGCGGCGTGCTCCCACATCTGCGCGTCCATCGCCGGGGCGATGAGCAGCGGCGCGGTCGTGGCGAGTGCCGTCAGGGAGACGAAGTCGTCCGCGAGGCCGTGGGTGATCCGTCCGAGCGTGGAGGCGGTCGCGGGCGCGATCAGCATCAGGTCCGCGCGGCGCGCCAATTCCACGTGCGGCTCGCCGGCGTCGCCGTGCGCGCTCCACATGTCCAGATACGGCTGCCGCGCCGTGATGGAGCGGAAGGTCAGCGGGGTGACGAACTCCGCGGCGTGGCCGGTGAGCGCCACGTCCACGATCGCGCCGGCCTGCACCAGGCGGGAGACGACCTCCACGGCCTTGTAGCAGGAGATCGAGCCGCTCACGCCCACCACCACGTGCGCACCGCGCAGCGGGTCGCCGGGCCGGCCGGGCAGGTCCGAGGCACTCGGGGCGGTCACTGGTTCGCCTCGAAGACCAGGCGCAGGCCGGTCAGGTTCAGGTCCGCCTCGATCACGTCGAAGCAGCCCGCCTCCTCCGCGATCATGTTCACGTAGCCACCCGTCCCGATCACGAGGGCCTCCTCGCCGATCTCCGCCTTGAAGCGACGGACCATGCCTCGGACCATCTCCACATAGCCGAAGAAGATCCCGGACTGCATGGAGTTCACGGTGTTCCGGCCGATGGGGCTGCCCGGCCGTTCGATGGAAACGCGGTGCAGCATGGCGGCGCGGTTGAACAGCGCCTGCGACGCGAGACCGATGCCGGGCGCGATTGCGCCCCCCAGGTAGTCGCCGTCACGCGAGACCGCGTCAAAGACGCAGGCGGTGCCCAGGTCCACGATAATCAGCGGGGGGTCGTAGACATCCAGCGCCGCGACGGCGTGCAGGATGCGGTCCGGGCCAACCTCGCGCGGGTTGTCGTACAGGACGCGGACGCCGGTGCGCACGCCGGGGCCGACGACCAGCGGCTCCACGCCGAAGTGGCTGCGGCAGACGTGTTGAAATGTCATGACCAGTGGCGGCACCGTGCTGGAAAGCACCGCCGCGACAATCCTCGATCGGTCGATGTCCTTCGTGCCGAGCAGGCCCAGCACCAGCATGGCGTACTCGTCCGGGAAGTTTTCCTGGTCGGTCGCGATGCGGAACGTCGCGATCAGCTCTTCACCCTCGAACAGACCGATGGCCACGCTGGTGTTGCCAATGTCGATGGCGAGAAGGAGCCCGGTGGCGTCCGTTTCGGGGATGTCAGTCATGAGGGAGGGTCTCCCGGTGGATACGCTGCCGGGGAGTCCGGTCAGCGCTCGTGCGAGCCCGAGGTGCGCGCCAGTATAGCCCCGGGTGGTGCGATCTCACCTGTTGGGCGCCATTCCGTGTGAAGTCGCGGTGAATTCGCACCCCCAGTCAACGTAAGTGCCTTGATCGCCCAAAACGGCCGGTGCTAGAGTCACCCACGTTCGGATGCGGGCCTACTGGTTGCGGCAAGTCACACGGCCCCACGAACGCGAAGAACAGAAGAACGTTTCGGCAGTCCCTTGCACCCCGCTCCTGACAGCGGTTGTCCCCAGAGTTACTGACTCCTGCGGATAGCCGGGGCGACCCATCGCCTCTGGTGGTGGATACGTGTGTCCCTGACGATCTCGTCCGGGACAAGTCGGGGACGGCGCCGGGACTGCTATGAGGGGCGGAGCCGGTGTACGACGACGCTTCCGCCCTCTGGCAAGCAGCACTGAAGGTGCTCGCTTCCCAGGTGTCCCGTGCGAACTACGACACCTGGCTGGAGGGAACGGTCGGCGTCCGTCTGGATGACGACATCCTCACCGTCGGCACCCGCTCGGAGTTCGTGACGGAGTGGCTGCAAAAGCGGCTGCGCCCGTCCATCCTGCGCACGCTCGCCGAACTCCAGGGCCAGGAACTCACGCTCCGCTTCGAGCCGCTGCGTAATGCGGACGAGGCCGTGACCGCGTTGCACCACGCCGGCGGCGACACCACGTCCCGCCCGTCCGTGCCGCGCCCCCGCCTGCGCGAGCGCTACACCTTCGACAACTACATCGTCGGGCCGGGCAACCGCCTCGCGTTCGCGGCCGCCGAGGGCGTCGCGAAGGATCCGGGCCGCCTCTACAACCCGCTCTTCATCTACGGCGCGGCCGGGCTGGGCAAGACCCATCTGCTGCACGCCATCGGCCACGAGTTCATCGAGCGCGGCCTGCAGGTGGTGTACCTGAGCGCGGAAGCGTTCACGAACCAGCTCATCACCGCGATCCAGCAGCGCAAGATGGACGACTTTCGGGCGCGCTACCGCTCCGCGGACGCCCTGCTGGTGGACGACATCCAGTTCATCGCCGGCAAGGAGCAGACGCAGGAGGAGTTCTTCTACACCTTCAACGAGCTGCACGAGGCCGGCCGCCAGATCGTCATTTCGTCCGACAAGAGCCCGGCCCTGATCTCTGAGCTGGAGGAGCGCCTGCGCACCCGCTTCGAGTGGGGCATGATCGCGGACCTCCAGGCGCCGGACATGGAAACGCGCGTCGCCATCCTTCGCCACAAGGCGCAGGAGCAGAACATGCGCGTCCGGGACGATGTCCTGCACGCGATCGCGGCCCGCTTCAAGAACAACATCCGAGAGTTGGAAGGGTCGCTCACCCGGGTCATCGCGTACTCGCGCCTGACCGGGGAGCCGCTGACGCCGGAGCTCGTGCAATCCGCGCTCGCCTCGCTCCAGACGAACGAGCCGAAGCTGCCGCCGACGCCGGACCTGATCATCGACCTGGTCTGCCGCTACTTCGAGATCGACCGCACCGGCCTGCTCTCCGTGAGCCGGGAGAAGCGCGTGGCGTACCCTCGCCAGATCGCCATGTACCTGATGCGCGAGCTGGCGCACCGCTCGCTCGTGGAGATCGGCAACGCCCTCGGTGGCCGCGACCACTCCACCGTGCATCACGGGTGGCGAAAGATGGAGCGCTCGCTCGCCGTCGACCCGGAGGCGCGTCGCGACATCGCCTCCCTGCGCGAGCTCATCGAGCAGTCGCGCCGCTCCGCCTGACCCTCGCCGAGGGCCCTCACACGTCATAAAGCGTCCACGTTGCACGCTCGGGCCATCTGCATATCTGCGCATACCGTTGCATGGTTCCTTGCACAGAGTTGTGGATATACAGGGCGCTTACGGTGGATAGGTGCCTCCTCTTGTGATTTCTGTCTCGTTGTTACACGGCCGTGACTGTCCACAAGGGCGGAAGCGCGCATAGTTGTCGGAGGTGCTTCGGCAGGCTCTCCCCGGTTGTGAGCAGCCCGAAATGCCGGTTCGCCCGTGTGCCATCAAGGCTTTCGCCGGCCGTCCACACTATCCACGGCACTACGATGACTACGAGAGATCTGATGCGTCCCTTCATGGACGTACTCAGTCCCCACCATCCACCCTCCCCATACGTTGATGAATGTGCGGTTGCCTGCCCCGTGATTGACCAGGTTGAACTTCAAGTCGTGGCCGGCCGGGGCGGTGACGGGGCCGTCTCGTTCCACCGCGAAAAGTTCGTGCCCCGTGGCGGCCCGGACGGTGGTGATGGCGGCCGGGGCGGTGACATCCTGATCCGCGCCGACCGTCGTCGGAGCACGCTCGATGAATACGCGGATCGCCGCCTCCAGCGCGCCGAGTCCGGGGCCGGGGGCGGGGTGAACCAGCGCAAGGGCGCTTCTGCCCCTCACCTGACATTGCTGGTGCCGGTCGGCACGCTCATCCATGACCTCGCTACCGACGAGCTGGTCGCCGACCTCGCGGAGGACGGGGCGACCGTGGTGGTGGCCCGCGGCGGCCGCTCCGGACGCGGCAACAAGCGCTTCGCCAGTTCGACGCGCCAGGCGCCACGGTTTGCCCAGCGCGGGGCGCCCGGCCAGGAACGCCACCTGCGCCTCGAACTGAAGTTGCTCGCGGACGTCGGGCTCGTCGGGCTGCCGAACGCCGGCAAGTCCACACTGCTGACCGTCTGGAGCCGCGCCCGCCCGAAGATCGCGCCGTACCCGTTCACCACGCTGGAGCCGGAGCTGGGCGTGGTGCACGTGGCCGGCGACACCTTCGTGGCCGCGGACATGCCCGGGTTGATCGAGGGCGCCAGCGAGGGTGTGGGCCTGGGCCACGAGTTCCTCAAGCACATCGAGCGCACGCGCGTGCTGGTGCACCTGCTGGATATGACTCGCGAGGAGCCGCTCGCCGACTTCGCACTGATCAACGGTGAGCTGGAGGCGTTCGGGCACGGCCTGGCGGAGAAGCCGCAGATCGTCGCGCTGAACAAGATCGATGACGAGAACGCCCGGGCCCGCGTCGAACTGCTCGCGGACGACCTGGGGGCGCTGGGAGTCCCGTGGTACGCCATCTCCGCCGTCACGGGCGAGGGAACCCAGGAACTGGCGGCGGCGGCGCTGACGGCCCTCCGACAGGCCCAGGCGGAGGAGGCGAGCGCGCAGGCGGAGATCATCCCCGTGCTCCAGCCGGAGCCGGTGCGGCGCGGCCGGTATGAGACGTACGTGGACGAGGACGGCGTCGTCGTCCTGGACGGGCCCACCCCGAACTGGCTGGCCCAGACCCTGGACCTCCACGACCGCGAGCCGCGCGAGGAGTTCTTCTCCCGCCTCCGCCGCATGGGCGTGGCGCGGGCAATGCGGCGCCTGGGCGTGGTGGAGGGCGACCTGATCCGCGTTGGAGGGGTCGAGGTGAAGTGGCAGGAGTAGCGGGCCGCCGCACGGGCATCCTCGGCGGCACGTTCGACCCACCCCATCTCGCCCACCTCGCGCTGGCGGAGGCCGCCCGCGTGGCGCTGGATCTGGACCGCGTGATCTTCGTGCCGGCGGGCGACCCCTGGCGGAAGGCGGACCGCGAGGTGAGCCCCGCGGGAGCGCGGGTCGCGCTCGTGCAGATGGCGATCGAGCCCTACGAGTGGGCCGGCCTCTCCACCGTGGAGGTGGAGCGCAGCGGGCCCTCCTACACCGCCGACACGATCGATGAACTGGTGGCCGCTGGCGAGCCGGACGAGGCGTGGTGGTTCATCCTGGGCGCGGACGCGCTGGCCGATATGGCCTACTGGCACGAGCCACGCCGCATCGTTGCCCACGCCCGCCTGGCGGTGGCACTGCGGCCGGGCCGCGAGGGCGAACCGCTGGTGACCGACACACTCCGCGCCGCCGTTCCCGACATCGACGAGCGGATCGACCTCGTGCCGATGGAGTTGACCGACCTGTCCGCGACGGAGATCCGTGCAAAGGTCGCCGCGGGCGAGCCCACCGAGGGGCTACTCGACCCCGAGGTGCGTGCGCTGATCGACGGCCTGGGGCTGTACCGGGCCGGTTAGCGCGAGCGGTCGAGACCTAGTCCGGGCCGTGGAAGCCCTCGGGCGGTAGCCCGAAGAGGATCGACGCGCGCGGGATCGGCGGCAGCAGGAACGGCCGCAAGTTCGCGTCGCGGACGAACGGGAAACCGGCGTCACGGGCGAAGCGCTTCAGGGTGTCGGTGGAACGCAGGCGCGGGTGGCGGACACCCGTCGAGAGCACCCGCGCGTTCCAGGCGTCCAGCCGCGGGTTCCCGGTGGGGCCGAACTCCCACATCAACGCCAGCCCGCCCGGCTCCAGCACCCGCCGGATCTCCAGCAGCAGCCCCAGCAGGTCCACGTCGTCCAGGTGCTTCACCAGGTGCCCGCAGAGCACGAGGTTGAACGCGCCATCCCGGAATGGGAGCGCCGCCGCGGAGCCCTGCACCAGGCCCGCATGACGCGCGGGGTTGGATTCGTCGCCGCGGGCGAGGCGGAGCGCCTCCCGCGAGAAGTCGAGCCCCACGGGCGGGGTGTCGGAGCGGATCTGGTCGTCCAGCATGCGCATGACCGTGCCTCGGCCGCAGCCCAGGTCCAGCATCCGCGTGGACTCGTCCAGTTTCAGGTTGGTCTTCAGCCGCATCAGCGGGGTGTTGGCGAACCACTGGCCCGGGCCCATGAACCAGCGGAATCCGAAGGAGGCCGGCGAGACGCCGGCGAGCCAGCGCTCGTACTCCACCTGTCGGGCGGCCTCGGCGGTGCGGGAGGTCGGTGCGTTCGTCATCGTGGGGAATCGTCGCACCCGGCGTAGGGTGGCTCAAACGTGGGGCGTGCCGGGCAAGGGGGCTACGATCGATGCCGCGGGTCGAGGGATGGGGCTGAGGTATGACCACGGAGGAACTGATCGGGTTCGCGGGCGTGGGCCTGCTGCTGCTGGCGTTCCTCTTGAACCTCCTCGGGTTCCTCCAGGCAGGCGGCCGGCCCTACCTGTTCCTGAACCTGGTGGGCGCCGGCCTGGCCGGACTCTCCGCGGCACTCATCCCGTTCTGGCCGTTCGTCGTGCTGGAGGGCGTCTGGGCCCTGGTGGCCGCCGTGGGGCTGTTTCGTCCCCGCCGGGGCGCGGCAGCCGCCTGACCTCGATCACACCTACCGCATCTGACCGGAGTCCCGCATGCGCCTCTCCCGCTACCTCCTGATCCCGTTCGCCGTGACCGCCGCGCTCGCGCTCGTCGCGTGCGGCGAGGATGACCCGGCGCCCGCCACGGCCACGGTGACGGCGACCGTTTCCGCCACGGCGTCCGGCACGCCGACTCCCACGGCCGAGCCGACCGCGGAGCCGGTCACCGGAATCCCGGAGGTCGACGTCGTGATCGCCGCGGTCGAGGCGAAGAACCTCGATGCGCTGCTCGCGCTCGTGGAGTGGCAGGAGACCGCCTGCACCACCGTCACCGGGCAGGGCGCCGGCGGCCCGCCCCAGTGCGAGGCGGGGCAGGCGGACGGCACGGTGGTGCGCGTGTTCCCGATCGCCGGGTGCGAGGGCTACACCGTGCGCGACCCGGGCGGCGAGATGTTCAAATTCATCGGCGAGGTCGAGGCGCTGCACTCCGTGGTCGAAGCGCCGACCTACGCGCGCCCGGCGCCCTGGTGGCCGGTGGGCGACTACTACGTGAACTTCCAGGCCGATGTGTCCGGGGAGCCGGTCGGGCTGCGCCTCGTGGTCGAGGACGGCAAGATCGTGCTGATCTTCTTCGGCTGCAACCACCAGCCAGAACTGCTGCTGCAGGATGGTGGCGCGACCCTGCCCGTGATCTACATGGCGCCGGGCGCATAGAGCCGGGGGCGCTCCCTACATGCCCGCGGGGCGGGGGGTGCGCTGCTCGGTGTTCTCAAGGTCGAAGGAGATGCGCACGTTCGCGCCTCGGGCGGCGGCCCAGTCGCACATCATCGCGAGCTCGCGGAGCCGCGGCGCCAGGTGTTCGTAGCCAAGCACGAGCGGGGCGAGGTCCGGCGAGGGCTGCTCCCAGCGATCGGCGATCGCCCGCGCGCACCCGGCCAGGTCGGCGGCCGGCTGCCAGGAGCGCTCGAGTTCGCGCCGGTCGACCTCGGTCTCCACGTTCCGGTCGGCGTAGCGCAGGATCGGCTTCAGGTCGGTGCCGGCGCGGCGAAGGATCTGCGAGGCCTGCGCCAGTTCATGCGCCCCGCCGAAGTCGGCGCTATACGCCCAGGAGGCGAAGAACAGCACGATGATCGGGTCGTCCGTGAACGGGAACGGGCACACGGCGTCCGTGTCGAACTCGACGAAGAAGCGCTGGGGCCAGGTGTCCGCCATCGAGTGACCGCTCGCCGCTAGACGTCGAGCGTGGCTTCGAGGGCGTGCGTGGTGATGAACTTCTTGCGGGGCGCGACATCATCACCCATGAGGGTGTCGAAGAGCGTGTCGGCGAGCTCCGCGTCGTTCACCTCCACCTTCAGCAGCACACGGTTCGCCGGATTCATCGTGGTCTCCCACAACTGCTCGGCGTTCATCTCGCCCAGGCCCTTGTAGCGCTGGAGGGAGATGCCCTTGTCGCTGTGGTCCTTGAAGTAGTCCACGCGCGCCTGCTCGTTGAACAGCCACGTCGTGTTGCGGCCGCGGGTCACGGAGTACAGCGGCGGCTGCGCGATGTAGAGGCGCCCGTCCGTGATCAGGTCGGGCATGAAGCGGTAGAAGAACGTGAGGAGCAGCGTGCGGATGTGCGCGCCGTCCACGTCCGCGTCCGTCATGATCACGACCTTGTGGTACCGAAGCTTGTCCGGTGCGTAGTCGTTGCCGAAGCCGGTGCCGAGCGCCGTGATGATGTTCCGGACCTGCTCGTTCTCGAGCATCTTGTCCAGGCGGGACTTCTCCACGTTCAGGATCTTGCCGCGGAGCGGCAGCACGGCCTGGCTACGGCGGTCGCGCGCCATCTTGGCAGAGCCACCGGCCGAGTCGCCCTCCACGATGTAGATCTCGCACTTGCTCGGGTCGCTCTCGGAGCAGTCCGCGAGCTTGCCCGGGAGGTTGGAGCCCTCCAGCACGCCCTTGCGCTGCACCAGGTCGCGCGCCTTGCGGGCGGCCTCCCGGGCGCGCGAGGCGGTGAGCGCCTTGTCGATGATCCGCCGCGCGACGCCGGGGTTCTCCTCCAGCGTCTGCGCGAGCGCCGTGGCGACGGCGGACTCCACCAGGCCCTTGACCTCCGGGTTGCCCAGGCGGGTCTTGGTCTGGCCCTCGAACTGCGGCTCGGCGAGTTTCACGGAGATGACTGCGGCCAGCCCCTCGCGGACGTCGTCGCCGCTGAGGTTCGGGTCCGTGTCCTTCAGGAACTTCGCCTTGCGGGCGTACTCGTTGAGGACGCGGGTGAGGGCGGAGCGGAAGCCGGTGACGTGCGAGCCGCCGTCCGGCGTCTTGATCGCGTTGGCGAAGGAGTGCAGCACTTCGCCGAAGGACTCGTTGTACTGGAACGCCACCTCGACCATGGCGTTTTCGGTCTCGTGCTGCACGTAGATCGGGTCCGGGTGCAGGGGGCCGCGCGTTCTGTTGATCTGGCGGACGAACGCCTCGATGCCGGAGTCGAAGTAGTAGGAGCGCTCCTGGCCGGCCTCGCGCTGGTCGATGAACTGGATGAACACGCCGCGCGTCAGATGGGCCATCTCGCGGAAGCGGGTGGCCAGGGTGTCGAAGTCGTAGTCGAGGGTCTCGAACACCTCGCCGTCCGCCAGGAAGCGGATCGTCGTGCCGGTGTCGTCGGCCTTCGTGGTGCCGTCTTTCTTCAGGGTGTTCTGCGGGACGCCGCGCGCGTAGGTCTGGCGGAAGACCGCGCTGTTCTGGCGCACCTCTACCTGCAGTTCGGAGGAGAGCGCGTTCACCACGGAAGCGCCGACGCCGTGCAGGCCGCCGGACACCTTGTAGCCGCCACCGCCGAACTTGCCGCCGGCGTGCAGGACAGTCAGGACCGTCTCCACGGCAGAGAGGCCGGTCTTCGCGACCTTGCCCACGGGGATGCCTCGACCGTTGTCGCGGACTTCGACGTGGCCGGTCGGCTCGATGGTGATGACGATGCGGTCGCAGTAGCCGGCCATCGCCTCGTCGATCGAGTTGTCGACGATTTCGTAGACGAGGTGGTGGAGGCCGCGCTGGTCGGTGGAGCCGATGTACATGCCGGGCCGACGGCGCACTGCCTCAAGACCCTCCAGCACCTGGATGTTGTCCGCGGTGTAGGTGGAGGCACCCTTCGAGGCGCGCGATGCGGTCGTGGTCATGGAACCCCGTTCACTCGCGGCCCGCGAGGGGCGCGTGTTGCCGATCGGCTCAAGTCATAAGCGGTGCCGCCGGGGGGCGGAGAGGGGCCGATCGAGGCCCGCTCCGGCACCCCCGGATGGTACCACGGACGCCCGGATTCTGGCGAGATTCCGCGGGATCCGGGGGATCGAGGGCGCGCGCGGGCGGGTGCCTGAGGTGCGTGGCGCGGTGGTGACGGTAGGGCGCTCTAGAATGCCCGGCATGGACAAGATCGCCATGCGCCCGATCGGCGTCGTGCGCAACGGAGAGACAGATGCCGCCCGGGGCGCGTGGGCAGGCGTGCGTTCGCGCATCGACCTGGAGGCCGGCCTCGGGGAGGCGCTCCTGGGCCTCGCGGACTACTCGCACGTCATCGTCCTGGGCTGGCTGCACGAGATGCCGCAGGCGTTCCGCGACCGCCGCCAGGCGCACCCTTCCGGCGACCCGCGGTACCCCCTGCAGGGCTCGCTCGCGCTGCGCGGCGGCCGTCCGAACCCGATCAGCGTCACCGTCTGCCGGCTCCTCGCGATCGAGGGCGACAGCCTCACCGTCGAAGGCCTCGACCTGATCGACGGGACGCCGGTGCTGGACGTGAAGCCGTACATCGCCGCGTACGACGCCGTGCCGAAGGCTTCCCTGCCGAAATGGGCGCGAGGATGAAGGGGCTGCAGGCGGGGCGCACCGGGCTGGAGGGCGCCCACGCCGCTGGCCGCCTCGTCTCGCCCGTGCGGGCGAAGCCGACGCGCCCGCAGGTGCGCCGCGTGTACGCCGCGCTGCTCGACCACTACGGGCCGCAGCAGTGGTGGCCCACGGCGTCCGAGGACCCGGAGGCGCAGCGCTTCGAGATCTGCCTGGGCGCGATCCTGACGCAGAACACCTCGTGGACCGGGGCCGCCGCCGCGCTCGCGAACCTGCGCGGTGCGGGTGCAACCACGCCCGAGGCGATCCTGGCGCTGCCTCACGACGTGCTGGCCGGCCTCGTGCGGCCGTCCGGCCACTTCAACGTGAAGGCGCGCAAACTACAGGCGTTCTGCGAAGCGGTGATGTTCGAGGCCGGCGGGTCGCTGGACGCGCTGCTGGAGGGCGATGCCGCCGAGGTGCGCGCACGCCTCCTCGAGATCTGGGGGATCGGCCCGGAGACCGCGGATGCAATAACGCTGTATGCAGCGCGAAAACCCACCTTCGTCGTGGACGCATACGCCTACCGCTTATTTGAACGGCTCGGGATCCCGCCCGGGCCTCGGCGCTATGACGTCTACCGCGAGTTCCTGCTGTCCGTGATTGGACCGGATGTCTGGGCGCTGAACGAGTGGCACGCGTTGATTGTGCGTCACGGCCAGCAGACTTGCCGCCGCTCCGCTCCACGCTGCGAGGCGTGCCCGCTGGCGCGCCGCTGCGACTTCGCACGCGCGACGGCGGCTGTCGCATGAAGCCGCACACCGCGCTCTCGATCGGCATCGTGCTGGGCGTGGTCGTGGGCGTATGGCTGATGCAATCGCGCGGCGCAGTGGGGCTGTTCACGGGCCTCGCCGCCGGGCTCGCGTTCGGCGCGATTCTCGCGCGTCAGGTGCGCCGATAGCCGTTCAGATGGCGATTGCTCTTGCGTTGCGCGAGAGGAGCGCGCATCGTTCTGAGTATCGTTCTCAGAAGCGGTAGGCGGCGCGCTTGCGGCTACACCCCAGCACTCGGATCGTCCTGGTTTACCTGGCCATTGCGCTGCCGTGGGTGCTTTTCACCGACGCCGCGGTGCAGTTCATCGCTCCGACCCAGGAACTTGAACGCGCGCTCGCCTCGGTGAAGGGCGGGGGATTCGTGCTGGTCACCAGTGCGGCCCTGTTCATGATGTTGCGCCCGCGGTTCGACGCGCTGATGACGGCGCGTTCCAGGGCGGAGGCCGGCGAGGGGCTGTTACGTGGGCTGGTCGCGTCCGTCGGCGATGTGGTCTTCACGATGGACGCCTCCGGCCGGTACACCGGGCTCTACGGGCCGCTGGTGACGCCGGAAGACGTGGCAGGGATCATCGGTCGGACCCCGATTGAACTGTTCGGCCCGGATGTTGGTAACGCGTACCTGGAACCGACTCAGCGCGCGCTGGCCGGGGAGGCTGTGACGATTGACTGGACGCAGGCCGACCAGCCGCTCCAGCTCTTCTCGGGGGACCCGCGGATCACCGCGCTCCGTCTCTCCATCTCGCCGATCCACGATGCGACCGGAGCGGTCGTCGGGGTGGTCGGGACCGGGCGCGACGTGAGCCAGTTGTGGGGGTCGGAGCGCGAGCGGGATGCGCAAACGCAGCAACTCGCATGGCTGGCGTACCACGACGAGCTGACCGGCCTGCCAAACCTCGCATTGCTGCGCGAGCGGATCGGCACCGCGATTGCCGTTGCCGCCCACGATGCCAGTATCGTCGCCCTGCATCTCGTCGATGCCGACGCGTTCACCGACGTCAGCGACACGCTGGGCCGTGCCGCCGGCGACGACCTGCTCCGGTCGATGGGCGAGCGGATCAGGCGCCAGGTGCGGGACGTGGATGCGGTGGCCCGGCTGGGTGGCGACGAGTTTGCGATCGTCCAGGCGGCGGGCACCGTGCCGGAGGCGACGCGTCTCGTCCGTGGGCGTGGCCCTGTACCCCGCCGATGGCATGTCCGTGGATGACCTCCTGCGTGCGGCGACCACCGCGCTGCACCGGGCGAAAGCCGCCGGGCGCGGCCGCTACCAGTTCTACCTGCCAGAGATGGGCGAGGCGGCACGCGGGCGGCTGGAGGGGATGAACGCGCTGCGTCGCGCCGTGCGGGCCGGCGAACTCACGGTGTTCTTCCAGCCCGTCGTGAGTGCTGTGGATGGGCGGGTCGTCGCCGTCGAAGCGCTCGCCCGCTGGAGCGACCCCATCCTGGGTGACGTCCCCCCGGACACCTTCATCCCGCTCGCGGAGATGGGTGGGTTCGTGCACGACATTGACCTGAGCGTGCGCCAGCAGGCGCTGGACTGGCTCGCGCGATGGCGGCGGGCCGGACTGGACATCCGACTCCATCTGAACGCATCAGAGCAGAGCGTGCGCCGGCCGGGCTTCGCGGAGCGCCTGCTGGTGGAGGCGCGGGCCCGCGATATCCCGCCGGATCGCCTGGTGATCGAGGTGACGGAGAGCGTATTCGTCGGCGTGGACGACGGCGCTCCGGACTCCCTCGCGGCCATTGGAGGCGCGGGCTTTGGCCTGGCGATCGATGACTACGGCACGGGATACGCCAGCCTCAACTACGTCCGTCGGCTCCCGTTCACGATGATCAAGCTCGCCCGGGAGTTTGCGACGGGTGCGAGCCGGAGCGAACGTGACCGTGAGATCGTCCGCTCCACGATCGCGCTCGGGCGGCACCTGGGCATGGTCGTGGTCGTGGAGGGCGTGGAGGACCAGGCGGAGCGTTCCCTCCTCGGCATGCTGGACGCCGACCTCCTCCAGGGGTTCCTGATCGCGCGGCCGATGCCGGGCGACGAGGTGGAGGCCTGGTGTCGCGCGTACGGGGGCCTGACCACCGAGGAGCGCGGCTGAGCGTGGCAGTTGCCGCTCCGGCTGCTCGATCCCAGACTGGCCAGCATGGACCTCGGCATCATCGGCAAGGCTCGATCAGGCAAGACCTCGCTGTTCAACGCGGTGACGCGCGGGACGGCGCAGGTGGGCGCGTACTCCTCCGGCGCGGAGCCGAACGTAGGCGTGGTCAAAGTGCCGGACCCGCGTGTGGACGCGCTGTCCGAGGTCTTCCACCCGAAGAAGACCACCTACGCGGAGGTCCGCTGGGTGGACTACCCGGTCGCCGGCTTTGGCGCGGACGGCCCGGGGCGTGGCTTTGTCGGCGAACTCGTGAAGATGGACGCCCTGGTGCACGTGGTGCGCGCGTTCGAGGACGCCTCCGTGCCGCACCCGGACGGCGGCTCTGTCGACCCGCACCGCGACATCGAGGCGCTCGACCTTGAACTGACCTTCGTCGACCTCGCGCTGATCGAGCGGCGCCTGCAGCGCATCGAGACGGAGATGCGCACGATGAAGGCGAGCGACCGCGGCGCCATGGAGGCGCACCGGGCGCTGCTCCAGCGGATGCAGGCGCACCTGGAGTCCGGCCAGGGCCTCCGATCCATGACCTTTTCCCCGGACGAAGAGAAGGAACTGCGCGCCTACCAGTTCATCACCTCCCTGCCCGTGCTGCTGGTGATCAACGTGGGCGAGGACGACGTCAGCCGCATCGCCGAGATCGAGGCGGAGTACACGGCGCGGTACGCCTCGTCCGGCGTGGCGGTCACGGTGCTGTGCGCGAAGATCGAGGCGGAACTGGCGCAGATGGACCCGGAGGAGGCGGGGGTGTTCCGCGCGGACCTGGGTCTGGCCGCCGACTCCCCGCGCGACCGCGCGATCGTGGCCGCCTACGAACTCCTCGGCGTGCACTCCTTCCTCACCGCCGGTGACGACGAGGTACGGGCGTGGACCGTGCGGAAGGGCGCGAGCGCGCCGGAGGCAGCCGGGAAGATCCACAGTGACTTGGAGAAGGGCTTCATCCGCGCGGAGGTCGCCTCCTGGGAGGACTTCGTCGCGACGAAGGGCTCCAACGCAGAACTCAAGAAGTCCGGCAGACTCCGCACCGAGGGCAAGCAGTACGTCGTCCGCGATGGCGACGTGATGAACATCCTGTTCAACCTCTAGCGCTACCTCGGACGAACTTCCCGGCCGCCGTGTGCCGTCCGTCACCCCGCGTGCGCGCGCTCGTGTGCGATCCTGTGCCGGCATACGCGGGGGTGACGAATGACCTACGACTGCCACGTTGAGCGCCGTGAGGCGCAGCCGATTCTCGGAATCCAGGCGGAGATGACCACGCCGGAGGAGTTCGGCCCGAAGGTGGGGGCCGCCTACGGGCGCCTTTACGCATACGCCGGCGCGAAGGGCGCCACGCCCGGCATGCCGATGATGATCGTGCGCGACATGGGCCCGCCGATGCTGCTGGAGATCGCGATCGCGGTCACCCCGGAGACGCCGGGCGATGGCGACATCCTCGCCTCCGCCCTCCCGGCGGGTGACGTGGTCACCACGCTGCACATTGGCCCCTACGACACGATCGGCGCCGCCTACGAAGCGGTCTTCGCCTACGCCGGGCAGCACGGCCGCCAGCCCGCCGGGGCACCGTACGAAACGTACCTGACCGACCCGGACACGGAGCCCGATCCCGCGAAGTACCGCAGCGAGGTCTGTCTCCCCGTCGCCTAGCGGCGGGGAAGCCGCCATGCCCCTGTGGGGATGGGCGCTCGCGCTGGCCGCGACCGGCCTGGTGCTGATCGCGGTAGCCGGTGTGCTTGCGGCACGCGACCCGCGCCTGCGTGCGCTCGTCGAGATCATCGAGGATGTCGGGTGGCGTCGAGGCTTGCGCGCGGTGTGGGCGCTCATGCGCGACCCGCGCGTGCCGTGGTTCGTGCGGCTGCTGCCGGCGCCGCTGCTCCTCTACCTTGCGTCCCCGATTGACCTCATACCGGACTTCATCCCGGTGGTGGGGCAGCTGGACGACCTGCTGATCGCGGCCGCTGCGCTGTGGGTCGTGGTGCGCTGGACGCCGTGGGCGGTGTTGCGAGAGCACCTGGGCCTGGAGGCGGCGGCCTTCGACGAGGTCCGCGACCCCGATTGAGCGTCGCGCTTCCGCCTATGATCCGGCGCATGGACACGACCACCCGCTCCCGGATCATGGAGGCGATCGAGGCCGCCCTCGCGGGTGACGGCGTGGTCGCCGTGGCCACGCTCACGGACGCCGGTACGCCGCCGATCGCGGAAGCCGGCGCGAAGATCCTCGTGCACCCCGGTGGTGAGACCGTCGGCACGTTCGGCGGCGCCGCACTCGACGCGCTGGTGGTCGCCGCGGCGACCGAGGCGCTGGGGGCGCGCCCGCGCGTGAACGTGGAATCCGTCTACCTCGGACGGGACGGGCGCGCGGTCACGCGCCGCTCGCAGGCGCAGCCCGGCGACGCGCAGGTGATGGTGCAGCTGTTCGAGGCGCCGGCCCGGCTGGTGATCGTCGGCGGCGGGCATGTCGGCCTCGCCCTCGCCCAGTTCGGGGAGGCGCTGGGCTACGGCGTCACGGTGATCGACGACCGCGCCGAGTTCGCGAACCGTGAGCGCTTCCCGATGGCCGACCAGGTGATCGTGGAGGAGCCGGCCGCCGCCTTCGCCTCGATCGCCCTCGATGCGTCGACCTATGTGGTGCTCGTCTCCCGCGGCCACCGCGTGGACGAGGAAGCGCTTCGCCACGCCGTGGGGCGCGGGGCGGCGTACGTGGGGATGATCGGCAGCCGCCGCCGCACCGGCACGGTGCTGCGCCACCTGCTGGAGGAAGGCGCGGACCCTCAGGCGGTGGAGGCAGTTTCGACACCGATCGGTCTCGATATTGGCGCGGAGACGCCAGAGGAGATCGCCGTGGCGATCCTCGCGGAGATCACCATGCTGAGGCGGGGTGGCACCGGCCGGCGGATGCGGGAGCAGCGCGCCCCGTCCGAGTAGGCGCCCCGCTCTGCACATGGGCCCTGCACACGGAACGGGGCCGGTTTCCCGGCCCCGTCCCCCCTCCGGCATGACCCTCGATCCCGGGAAGCAGCAGGGCTCGCAGCGCTTCTTTACGCGCGTGTTATGCTCGTGCTGGTTGCGACCGGGTACGCTCTCAGTACCGCGCGACGCGACCAAAATCGGTCGCTGCCGAGCGGCCCGGACATCGCCAGTTCCCTCTGGGGCACGGGGGCCGAGCAATCGGCCCCTGTGCTTTGCCAATCTGCCGGCGTCCGGCGCGCTTCCGCGCTTACTGGGAGATACGCCCCCCGCCCCGCGCCGGATCTCTCCGGTGCGGGATTTTCGAGAGTAAGATCGACCCGGACACCCGAAACGGGGCACCGATGCTCGACCTGGTTCGCGAGATTCGAGACGCCGAGGCGCGCGGGGAGGCCCGCGTGCTGGCGACGGTTGCCCAGACGCGCGGCTCTACGCCTCGGAAGGCCGGGGCGGCGTTGCTGCTGCGGCCGGACGGCACCTTCGCCGGAACCATTGGCGGCGGGTGTGGCGAGGCCGAGGTCTGGCAGGAAGCCATGGAGACTCTGCGGGACGGCCTGCCTCGCACCGTTGTCGTGGACCTCACTGAGCCGGTCGAGGGCGACGACAAGATCTGTGGCGGCGTCATGCACGTCTTCATCGAGCGGGTCGCCGGTTAGCATCCGCCCCGCCCCGCGACGACGTACGCTCATTACACCTGCGCTTGCTGGCGGCTCCCATCCGCAATGATTACGATGGCCGCGCGGTAGGCCCCCGTGGCGGGGCCACCGGAAGGGACTGAGATATGTTCGGAAGCCTGGGCTGGCAGGAACTGCTGATCATCCTGGCCATCCTCGTGGTGCTCTTCGGCGCCTCCCGCGTGGGCGACCTGGGTGCCGGCCTCGGTCGAGGCATCCGCGAGTTCCGCAAGGAAGCGCGCATTCCCGACGACGAGAAGCAGGATGACGACGCTGAGAAGGCGAAGGACGAAGGCTCGTCCACCAAGGCCTGATCACGCGATGACCGCGACACGAACGGGCGCCCGGAAGGGCGCTCGTTTGGTGTTCGGGCATGTCCGGTGGTGAGGAGGCAGCATGCTCCGCGCCGTGGTCTTTGACCTCTGGGGCACGCTGATGGCCGAGCGCCGGGAGTTGTTCCCGGAGCGCGCCCGCGTGCGGTACGAGGGCGTGCGCCCCCTGCTGGAGCGCCACGGCATCCTCGTCACACAGGATGAGTTCACCCAGTTCCACCTGGCCTCCAACCGCACGCTCTCCCGCCTGCAGGAGCACGGCCGCGACGTGTCCGCCGAGGACCGCGCGCGCCACGTCATCTACCAGATGCGCCCGGGGGCGGCCGACCGCCTGACCGCGGAGGACGTCGCCGAGTTCATCGAGGCGTACGCGGGCTCGATCCTGCACTCGATGCCCGCGCTGTTGGAGGGCGCGGCGGAGGCGGTGGAGGAGGCGCGCCGCCGAGGCCTGCGCGTGGGGCTGATCTCCAACACCGGTGTCGCCGGCGGCCGGCACCTCCGGCAGGTCATCGCGCACCACGGGTTGCTCGAGGCGTTCGACTCGCTCGTCTTCAGCGACGAGCACCGTCGTTCCAAGCCGCACCCGGCGGTCTTCGACGCCGCGCTCGCGGACCTCGGCGTGACGCCGGGGGAGGCGGTGTTCGTCGGCGATACGCCGCGGTACGACGTGGGGCCGCCGCGTCGCCTGGGCTGGTGGGTGGTGCAGGTGGGCGACCGGGACGATGGCGACCCGCCGGCGCACCGCCGCGTGCCCGGCGCGGGCGACCTGTTCGAAGCGCTGGAGGAGCTGGGGCTGCTGGGCGGACGGTAGGGCGGCGTCTGTTATGCTCCGCCGCGGCCAGCGCCGGCAGCGACATCGCGCCGAAGCATCCCGGCCGCCATGCCCCCTCGTCACGCCTCGTGACGTCCGCGGAGAGGACCCTCGGTGGAGATTGTCCCCGGCCTGTACCAGCTGAAGACGCCGTTCCCCGGGCCCGCGCTCCCCTACATCATCCCGTACGCGTTCCGCGGCTCTGACGGCGTGAGCCTCCTCGATGCCGGCTTCGGGACGCCCGAGGCGATCGAGGCGATGACGAAGCAGCTCGCCGACCTGGGCTACGCGCCGAAGGACATCCGCCGCATCTTCATCTCCCACGCGCACCCGGACCACATTGGCATGGCGGGATGGATCAAGGAGGAGTCGCCGGACTGCGACGTGATCATGCTGGAGCGCGAGTGGCAGTGGGTCCAGGACCGCTGGCTGGACAACACGGGCTGGACGAAGCTGTCCGACCGCTGGCTCGTGACCCACGGCGTGCCTCAGGAGGAGATCGACGCGGCCCACGCCGCAGGCGCCCTCTCGCCGACCGCGCCGCGCGTGAAGGTGGGCGAGACGCCCG